>DASXSD010000130.1:0-11641 GCA_036506195.1 Candidatus Dormiibacterota bacterium | reverse complement strand
CGCCAGTGCCCTGTGATCTACGGGCCCGGGCAGGATCCCTACCCGACCACTCCGGAGGACGTTCTCGGCTGGCTTCGGGACCACTACCGGGAGCACGTTGCGCAGAGCGCAGAGCTCATAGCGGAGTGGAGGGCGTCTAAGGCAGCCGGTTGATCCACGCCGGCGTGGCGTATTTCGAATCGACGAGCTTGCGGGCGGCACTGATCTCTGGAGCGGTCAACGGGCCGGTCGAGCCGGCGAACGTACGCAAGAAATGCGACTGCATGTGCGCGGCCACGTCATCGCAGGAGAGCGGAGTGAACCAGGACAGGGGTGAGACCTCCTTCTCGGCGCTGCGCACCCCTCGCTCGGCGACGCTGGTCCGGCCGATCCGGATGATTCGAGGCATCAGCTCGACGTCCATGGCGTGGGCGATCGTGGTGTGGTGGAGGACGAACCCCCTGCGGCGCGCCTGCGCGGCGCCCGCGATCTTGCCCCGTGGCGAGACGATGTCGTTGATCTCCCTGTACGACGCCGGGACCCCGAGCTCCTTGAACGCCTCCACGGCCCACGCGTCGAGAACCGCGTAGGACTTGCGAAAGCTGATCCCGGAGACCATCGCCTCCGGCACGTAGAGCGAGTAGGTGATCGTGCGCGCCGGCTCGCAGAGCATGGTGCCGCCGCCGCTCATCCGGCGCGTGACCGCGAACCCGTACCTGTTCGCGGCCGCGAGGTCGACCTCGTTGGCGACGGATTGGTGGGACCCGATGACCAGCGCGCTGTCGGTCCACCGCCACAACCTCATCGTCGGCCCGCGCCGGCCCGCGATGACCTCGTCGAGCAGCACCTCGTCGATCGCCATGTGCATGTGCGCGGGAAAGGCCGTGTAGGGGATCACGTCCCAATGCGTCTGATGCAGGCGGTCGGTCGCCACGGCTCTGCCAGTATTCCTGAGTCGTATGGAACGCAGGCGAACGCTGTGGACCCTCTACGCGATCAACTTCCTGAACTCGACCGGGATGTGGTTCTTCCTGCCCTTGCTCCCCATCTTCGTGGGAAGGAAGGGTGGCTCCGCGGCGCTCGTCGGAGTCGTGTTCGCCGCCGGCCTGGCATCCAACGCCGTGGTTCGCTACCCGGCGGGTTGGGCCGCAGACCGGTATGGGACTCGCGCTGTGCTCGTCGTGGCGATGCTCGCCACCGCGGCTCTGTTCCTCGTCTACCTGCTCCCGATGCCGGTGGCCGCGTTTGTGGGCGTGCGCCTGCTCCACGGCGCCGCCCAGGGTGCGTACTTTCCGGCGGCCAATGGCCTCCTTGCGGAGATCACTCCGCCCGAGCAGAGAGGGCGCGCGTTCGGCTACATGCAGGCAACCAACATGGCGGGCATGCTCATTGGGCCTGCGGTCGGTGGTTTCATCGCGCTCGCCAACCTTGGGGTGACCTTCGCGGTCGCGGCCGCGTTCTCGGCGATCACGGTGATCGCGCTCGCGACCCTGCCCAACGTGCGCGCGCAGGCATCGTTGGAAGTCCCGGCACGCGCGATGCACATCGCGCGCAGGTTGCTGCCGCTGCTCGTGCTTGGCGCCGGGACCTCGTACATGATCGGCGCGTTCGACACCATCTGGTCGCTGTACCTGACCTCACGCGGCGCGACGACGTTTGCGGTGGGCCTGTCCTTCGTCGCGTTCGCGCTGCCGGCCACGTTGCTGAGCGGCTACGCGGGCGCGCTGGGCGACCGCTTCGGAGCGAGACGGTTCATCGTCCTCGCCCTGGTCTGCACGGCCTTCTTCGCCGGGCTGTATCCGTTCATCTCCTCGGTGCCGTGGCTCATCGGCCTGGGCCTCGTCGAGGGCATCTTCACGATCTCCGGAATGCCGAGCACCATGGCCGAGGTGAGCCGCCAGGCCGAGCCGGGCCAATACGCACGCACCCAGGCCGTCTTCCAGACCGCGCAGACGGGTGTCCAGATCGTGGGCGCGCTGGCGGCGGGCGCCCTGTTCACTCTGTCGCCCGCGTACGCGTTCCTGTCCATCTCGGCCGTCTGCCTTCTCGGCGCGGCGAGCGGGTTGGTCCCCAGGCGCGGGCCCGTCGCCAAACCCGTCGGCGAGACGTCGTAGAACCAAGGGCAGATGGTCGCCGCCCCGATCAGGATCGTACCGCTTCGCACCGAGGCGCTTGCCCCGCTTGGTCTGCGGCGGCTCACGTACCGCGGCGGACCATTGCTGACGTCGGTCGAGGCGTTCCTATTTTTCTGGGGCGACGCGTGGACCCAACAGGCGGAGCTGATGGAGAAGGTGAGCGGCTTCTTCGACTACATCGTCGGCAGTCCGCTGGTCGACCAGCTGTCCGAGTACAGCGTGCAGGACTTCGCCATCGGGCACGGCTCGCGAACCGGCGCCATTGCCATCAGGTCTTCGCCGCCGGCGGAGGTCGCCGACGCTGAGATTCAGGACTTCATCCGAGAGGAGATCGCGTCTGACGCTGCAGTCGCAGAGCGGACGGCCAGCTCGCTGTACTTCGTCTTCCTGCCGCCCGGCGTCACCGTCGATCTCGACGGCGCCTCGTCATGCGTGGGCTTCTGCGGCTACCACAACAGCCTCGACGGCGAGATCTTCTACGCGGTCATGCCATATCCCGAGTGCGAAGGCTGCAGCGCGGAGATGCCCGTGCTCGACGCGTTGACGGTGACCATCTCGCACGAGCTTTGCGAGGCGATCACGGACCCGATCCCCGGACAGGGCTGGTACGACGACCACAACGGTGAGATCGCGGACATCTGCGCGTGGCAGATCAAACAGCTCGGCGGCTACGCAGTGCAGCTCGAGTGGTCGAATCGAGAGGGACGGTGCGTCTGAGGACTCAGGTCTTGACGTCGTCGAGGGAGCGCCATCCGTAGGAGACTTCCTCCAGCTCGCTCGTTCCGATCTTGATGGGCTGCGAGCGCACGTAGACGCCGCCCAGACGCTCGTAGAACCGTCGCGCCCGCCGGTTGTCGCGGAGCACCCAGACGATCATGTCGGCGAGGCCGAGCTCGTCCAGGCCGCCGGTGACGGCACGCACAAGGCCACGTCCGTGGCCCCGGCCCTGCGCCTCTTCCAGAACGTAGATCGCGTAGAGCTCGCCCTTGTAGTCCTGCTCCCCCGCCCGCTCCCGGCCACCTGAAGCGAACGCGACGATCTCGCGCTGGTCTTCGGCGACGTACACCCGCATGCCCTCGTCGGTCAGGCTTCGCTGCCACCGTTCCTCGTACCGCGCCTCGCTCAGCGATTCCAGGAAATCGTCTGGAATGAGGCCCCGGTACGTACTGCGCCACGTGGCGACGTGCACCCGCGCGATCGCGGCCGCGTCACCGAGCTCAGCCGGTCTGACCACGCTGACCATCGCTCAGAATCTACGCGCCTGGGGGCGCGCACTGGCAAATGGTCAACCCGCCGCAGCCCGAGTAAGCTCACGGAGGGTCGTGATGGAAGCGGACCTCGATTCGACTTCTTCGCACGCTCGCGCCCAGCGTGCGCTGGCCCTGATGGCAGTCTCGCTGGTCGCGATCGCCGCTACGTGCGTGTGGTACCTGCATCCAGCCTTGCTGGGCTTCGGGAGCTCACCCGCCGCCGGAGTCGCCGTGCCGCAGACCGCATACCGGGTCGGCGCGATCGACTTCATCGATCCAAGGACCGGGTGGCTGGTCGCCCTGCTGGGAACCGGCGACGTAGCGGTGCTACGGACCACCGACGGCGCCAGAACCTGGTCGCGTCAGCTGGTCGCCGAAGCCGACGGGCACCTCCCATACCTCGAGTTCTTCTCCCGCCGGCTTGGCATCCTGGCTCTGCTCGGCGGTCCACCGGTCCTGTACCGCACCTCCGATGGGGGCGCGACCTGGACCACGCTGCGGGCGCTGTCACCATGGACCTCCGTCCTCTCATGGTCGTTTGTGGATTCCGACCATGGCTGGATGCTGGCTCGAGATGCGGGCGAGACGCCCTCGGCCCCGGCGCGCCTGTATCGAACCCAGGACGGTGGCCGGACCTGGGTCAACCTCGGCCAGCCCGTGGCGGCGCCCGAGCAGGCCTACCAGGTTCACTTCTCACGCCTCAGTACGGGGTGGCTCGCCACCTCTGGCCCGACGCCCACGGCGTACAGGTCGAGTGATCTCGGGGCGACATGGACCCGCGTCCCCCTCCCTTCGCCCCGAGGGGCGTGGCCGGGGCCAGGGCAGTTCTTCGTCGGCGTGCAGCCGACCCTCGGAGCGGGCGCCATCGCCTCCGTGGTCTTTTTCTCGCCGATCAAAGGCAGATCCGGCGTCGGCGGCTCGATCCGGGGATTTCCGCCGCTCACCGTGCGCGCCTACGACGGCGGGAGGCTGAACACCTACCTCTACACGACCACTCTCGACCGGCTGGTCGTCGGCGGCCGGACGGGGGCTCAGCCCCCGAACGAAACCGTGCTCAGCACCCTCGACAACGGCGTCAGCTGGACAGCGATCAGCAAGCCTCCGCCGAGCGGGGCGATCGGCTACTTCGATGCCGCCAACTGGTGGTGGATCGGGTCAGGCTCGTGGTCCACAAGCGCCGACGGCGGCGTGACCTGGACGGATCCGCGAACCATCGGCGTCGTCGAGCCTCTGCCGGGTTCGCTTCAGCTCCTCGACAGCGCGCACGCCTGGTTTGCAGCCTCAGGCACGAAGCCTGTGCTCGAGGCGACGAACGACGCCGGCCGTCACTGGCGCGTGGTGGAGCTGCCTCCGATCGTCCTCACACCTTGACGTAAGCGATGACGGCGCGGGCCTCGGCGACGACCACGCCGCCCTCGCCCTCGACCGTCGCCTCGCAGAAGGCCAGGCGCCGCGTACGGTGGCGGATGCTCGCCCGCGCGAGCAGCCTCCCCGGCGTCGCCGGACGAAGGAAGTCGACCTTCAGGTCGGCGGTGACGGTCGTCTCGCCTTCCTCGGCCGCGGTGAATGCCACCGAGGCCAGCGCCTCGTCGGCGATCGTGGCGATCGCGCCGCCGTGGACGATCGGACCGCGGGAGGTCGGGAAGCCATGCGCCTCGGCGGTCATCGTGCCTTCGAGCACGAGCTTGCCGAACGCGACCTCGACGATCCTGGTCCCGATGTTGGCCACCATGCCGGTCGCCGACCACTCTTTGTAGAGCTCAGGCAGAGTCCTGACGCCGTAGTGGTCGCTCAAGAACTCAACGAACGGTGGAGCTCGATCAGCGGTGCGATTGGTCGGTAGCCCATCTCCTCGTTGATGCGGAGGATGGGCGGGTTGTCCGCGTCGTTGTTGGTGCGCACGCGCGGAATTCCGGCTTCGACGGCCTGCCCGATCGACTCGTACTTCAGCGCCCGCGCGATGCCTCGACCGCGCACCGAGCGCGAGGTGCCGGTGTAGGCGGTCCCGGGTAGCCCGCGGAGGACGGGGAGTTCGAGAACCGATGTACCGACGATGAGTTCGCCATCGCGCGCGACCCAGAACCAGTCCTCGCGAATGGCGGGGTTGTCGAACCAGAAGGTCTTCCACTCATCGAATGTCAGCACGCGCCAGGGGACGGTGGTCGGAATGTCCTTCTCGGACTCGATGACCATCTCGTAGAGCTTTCGGTACTTCTCGGGGTCTGAGTCTTTGCTGAGCACGTGGAGTTCCACGCCCTGCTCGCGCATTCGTTGCCTGGACTCGTCGCGCGCCGCGAGGATGGGGTCCCGATTCGCGACCAGGTCCAGCTCCCACCGCCGCATCCGCCGGTTTTCGCGATAGCCCAGCTGGTCGAGCGCCTGGAGCTCACCTTCGAAGTCGCCCCGCACGCGCGCAACCGAGGTGCGGGCGCCCTCGCCCCGGAGCCAGTCTTCGGCGACCTTCACGAGCTCCCCGTACGTAGCGTCCCTCCAAAGGTCGCGACGGAGCATCGTCCGGATCACTCCGAAACGCTTGTCATCAGGCTCCCAGAACTCGTGCGACGCGCTCGCATACGCGACCGCGGCGCCATCCGCGACCGCGACCCGCCGGAACACCTTTTCGAGCTCGTCGGACATCCGCCACCAATGGCGCCGGCGGGCGGGATCGCTCGGGTCGTCGGGGTCGAAGCTCGACTCCAGATCTGCCACCAGCTCGGCGTCCTCGAGCGTGCACTCGCGCAGACGCAGCTGAAAGTCAGTCTCCGGCATGTGTTGAGTCAAAGGTTAATCTCACAGAGTGTCGCGACCCCGGGAGCCGAAGCAGATCCGAGGCATGGGCGGTCGGAGCCAAGGAAAGGGTGGCGCTAGGAGGAGCGCAGCCAATGCTGCGTGACGACGAAGCGCCGGGCTCCTTGACGCCGGCTTCAGCGCCGCAGGCGCCCGGCCGCCCAGGCCGAGCAGATGCGAGGATCCTCGGGGGCGCGACGCTCTAGCGAAAGTGGTCCGGCAGGTGCGTGGGATCGGCCGTCTGGGGCGTGGCGCCCGCGCCACGCATCGCCTTGCCCTCTCCCCGGCGTGCTGGGGCATCAGCGAAGAGAAGGACTGGGGCCACCAGATCGCGACGGAGCGCGTCCTGTCGGAGGCGGTGGCGGTCGGCGAGGGTGCGATCACGGCAGGCCCTCCGGGATTCCTGCCCGACCGGAGCGACCACGCGAAAGCGCTTCTCCGCAGGCTCAGGATCCAGGTCGTCGCCGGCCAGGTCCACGCGATCCTGCATCACCATGAGACGCGCGGCCCTGAGCTCGCCCACATCGACGGTCACGCCCACTGGCTCTCCGTGATCGGCGCGGGCACGCTCGTCCTGTCCGCGATCCCGGAGCGCGCCTCGAGCCCGGCCCGCGCGGCCGCGCTGTCCAAAGCCGAGTGGGCGCACCTGCTCCACCTCGTCGGCTCGGTCGAGCACGTGTGCGCCCGCCATCGACTCAAGCTCGCCGTCCAGCCGCGTTTCGGAAGCACCATTCAAGGGCCGGAGGAGATCGAGCGCCTCCTGGTGGGCTCGGAGGCGGGCGTCTGCCTCGACATCGCCCACCTGGCGATCGCCGGCGCAGACCCGGTCGAGGTGGTCGAGCTTGCTGCGGGCAGAATCCAGCACGTGCACCTGAACGACGTCGATGGGGAGATTGCGGGGCGCGTGCGCGAGGGCTCGCTCGGTTACAAGGACGCGATCAGCCGCGGCCTCTACAAGCCGGTCGGCGAGGGGGCCGCGAACGTCAGCCGGGTCACCGAAGCCCTGCGGGCGGCGAAGTACCGGGGCTGGTACACGCTGGAGCAGGAGACCCGGCTTACCACGCCGGACGACCGGCCCCTGGGTCGCATCAGCCGCTCCCTGGAGTACGTGCTTCCGCTACTTGCCTGAGACGTAAGCGCGCCAGTCGGACTCATGGCGCGTCGGGCGCTGGAGGTCCAGGTCGCCGAACTTTGCCACCGCCCATTCCCGCGTCGCCGCAGCGGCGCGATGACGTAGCTCCTCGTCTATTGACCAGCACGCCGACCAGACTCCTTTCTCCAGCGCCGCGATCAGGTCGGAGATGCTGACCGACGTCTCGTTGCGCACGTCACGCAGCACGCGGACGGTGGCGCCGCGCTCGCGCATCTCTTGATCCAGCGATTCGATGCGGTCGATGCCGGGAGGCCATGGCGGATCGCCCGCCTCGAGGAAGAATCGCTTGCGGACCGCGCGGTGCCACTCGGCTTTCGTGTCGGCGCTCCGCGACGCGAGAAGCACGCCGCGTGGCTTGATGACGCGGAGGAGCTCGTCGATTGCTGCCTTCCAGTCAGGTATCAGGTGCAGCACGTGCGCCGCGATCGCCGAGGTGAATGCGCGGTCGCGGAAAGGCAGGCGCGTGGCATCCCCCACCGCCGCCTGGCCGGCTCGGCGACCGGCCTTGGCGATGAACCGGCGCAGCATCTCGATCGAGATGTCGACGCCCACGACGTCGATGCCGCGCTCGATGAGCGGCAGGGCGATGCGACCGGTACCGATCCCAATCTCGAGGCAGCGCCCGTCACGCGGCAGCTCGGCGACGAGCAACGGCACGAGCTGGTCCATGAGATGGTCGGGCAGGCTGCGCGTCTGGTCGTAGTAATCCGCCGCTCGGTCGAAGGAGATGGAGCGCGTCAAATCCTGCGCCCGGCGCTTGCCCAGTACGGCTCGCGGATCTTGCGCTTGAGAAGTTTTCCTGCCGCGTCGCGCGGCAGCTCTTCGACGAAATCGTAAGAGCGCGGTTTCTTGTAGCCCGCCAGGCGCGAAGCGCAGAACTCGGTCAGCTCATCCGGGCTGCATTGCATCCCGGGTCGCAGCTGGACGACGGCCTTCACCGACTCGCCCCACTCTTCATCGGGCACCCCGATCACGGCGACGTCCATGACCGCCGTATGCGCGTGCAGGACGGCCTCGATCTCGGCCGGATAGACGTTCACGCCGCCCGAGATGATCATGTCGACGCGGCGATCGCAGATGTAGTAGTAGCCCTCGGCGTCGCGATACGCGACGTCGCCGACCGAGAAGAATCCGTCGTGGAGGCTGTTGCTGGTCGCCTCCGGGCGGTTGTAATACTCGGCGATCCAGCTGCTGCGAACCATGAGCTCGCCTGGCTCGCCGACTGCGGATTCGGTCCCGTCTTCGCGCACGAGCCGGATGTCCTGCCCTGGCAGCGCGACGCCGCATGAGCCCGGCTTGCGGAGCTGATCCTCTGGTCGGAGCACAGTGTTGACCCCGGTCTCGGTGGCGCCGTAGAACTCCCACAGCACACTGCCGAGCACCGCTTCCGCACGCACCTTAAGCGCGTACGGGCAGGGTGCCGCGCCCAGGATCACAGCCCGAAGCGAGGACGTGTCCCGCGGCCGCCTCTCCTGCGCATCGACCAGTCGCTGCAGGAGCGTTGGGGCCATGAACGTGGTCGTCACGCGATGCCTCTCGATGAGGTCGAGCGCATCATCGGCCGCGAAACGGGGCTGCAGGATCACCGTCGAGCCGAGGACCTGGTGCAGCGCGGAGAAGAACGCAACGCCGCTGTGATAGCCAGGACCGCACATGAGGTGGACGTCGGATTGCGTGAGCTCGAAGACAGATATGACCTGAAGCACGTTCGCGATGTCGACCCCATGCGGGCGCCATGCTCCTTTGGGATTGCCGGTTGTGCCCGACGTGTAGATCATCGAGGCGCCGAGGCCGCTGCTTCGCGACGCGAAATCCTCCGCGGCATCCTCCATCAGTTCTTGATAGCGCAGCCAACCCGCCGGCACGTGCTCGACGGCGGCGACGAATTGCACGTCGCCTTTGATTTCTCCGCGCGCGGCGTCCATCGCCTCGACGTGGTCAGGGCCGGCGGCCGCGACTTTCGCCCCCGAGTCGTTGAGCACGTACGCGATCTCGGCGCCGCGCAGCCTGTAATTGATAGGCACGATGACGAGTCCTGCCCGGCGAAGGCCGTTCGCGATCTCAGCTCCTTCCATCGAGTTGAAGGACATCCACGCCACGCGGTCGCCTTCGGCGCAGCCAAGCTCGGTGAAGACGCTCGCGACCCGGCTCGCCCTCTTGCTCAGCGTCGCAAAGTCGACGCCGCGCTTGCCGCAGATGACCGCAGGTTTGTCGGGCACCGACTCGGCGTGGCTGGCGAGGAAGTCGAGCTCCACGCCTCGAATCCTAGGTAGGCGAGGCGCTCGGCGAAGGTTTGGCTGAGCAGAGCGTGTTGCTCGCCAGGCCAAAGGTGGATGCGACCGGCGCCACGCTGCCGGTGATGACGACCCGGTATCGATAGCAGCCACCCAGCAACGCCCAGCTGTCGAGGGCCGCCCAGTGGTGGAACACGACGCTCGCGTTCAGCGGCGGGTACTTCTCCAGCACCGCAGGCGTGGCGTCGGTGATCGTTGCGATGGGTGACGCCTTGGAGGAGTCGAACTGCCACACATAGACGCGGGTCAACGGCCGGTTCGCAGCCGTGTCTGCCGCCGCCGGCAGCTTGGTTGCGGTGAGCAGAGCGTCCACCATGCTCTGGGGGCCGCTTGCCGGCTTGAACGTTGCCTCCGACCGATCGGTGATCGGCACCGACCACGAGATCCCGATCACGTTGCCGCCCGTGAGGTATCGCTTCGCGGGCGGGCCGTCGGGCGCCGACGAGTTGTACAGCTCAATCTCACCGTTGACGGCAAGGGCGAGCTGCTTGCCGTCAGGGCTCCAGGTAATCCCGTCCGGATGGTGCAGGGTCGAGTTGACGCGCTTGGGTGTCGCGCTCACGGGCGAGGGGGTGGGTGTCGGATTGGAGACGACAGCCATCGTCGCGCTCGGCGAGGCGACCGGCAGGGCGCTGTTGATCGGCTGGATCACCGCGCCGTGATCGAGGTTTGCCACCGCGACCAACGCGCCGTCCGCGGTGATCGCGATCGGCCCGTCGTCCGGGCCGAGGTTGAGTGGAAACGGGTTGACGACTCCGGCATCGGCGTTCAGCCAGTACCACGCGCCGGTGCCGAAGGCGCGCACCGCGATCAACCCGGAGTTGCCGGGCGCGGCGCCCTGGGTGAAGAAGGCCGCTTGCGCAGGAGGCTTGGATAGGACCTTGAGTGCCCCCGCCGCCCGGGTCAGGTCGAGCGCGTCAACCTCATAGGTGGTGCAGCAGCCGACGGTGAGCGCGAGGTAACGCGAGTTGGCGACAAGGCCGATTGGACCATTGCTCTGAGCATCCATCGAGGCCGCGACCGGCTCGATGGTTCCCTCGAACGGGTCGAGGCGGAAGAGCCAGTCGTAGGGCACCACGCCAGGTGTCGTGCGCCGCTCAGGCGTGCGGTCGTCATGCACGGTGAAGTAGATGACGGGATGGCCGACGCCCGGCACGGGCGCCCAGACCGGTCCGGCCACACGAAATGCGCCTGGCGGCAGCGGCGCCACGATCGTCGCCTTGCCGGTCGCCGGATCGAGCACGCCAACGCCGCGGTCGGTCACGTATGCGATCAAGCCCTGCGGTATACCGCTCGAGACAGGGGACCGGGATGGGGCCGGCGATGCACCTGAACTGCCGCTGCAGGCGGCGATGGAAAGAGCGACGAATATGGCCGTGATCGGGCGCATGCGAAGCAGGCATCGTAGCGGCACGTTGTTACCCAACGCTGGCGACGTCGTTTCAGGTACTCAGATGAGCAAGTTCGTGCGGGCGGCCGCGATCGTCCTGGTCCTCGCGGCGTGCGGCGCTTGCGGGATCGGCAGCGGCTCCGGCCCCACTCCGACGCCGAGCTCCAGCCTCCGCTTCGACGTGACCGCGACCGAGAACGACCACGCGGTCACGATGCGCACCGGCCAGAGACTGGAAGTTGTCCTCCACGCCGGCAGGGGCCTGAACAGCTGGACGCACCCGGAATCGAGCGATTCCTCCGTCCTGGCTCCGATCGTCGACCCGGCGGCCACATCTGCCCGCGACGTGACGCTCGCCGCGTTCGAAGCCCGCAAGGTCGGTCAGGCCGAGGTCACCGCCACCGCGTCACCTATGTGCACGCCAGGCCAGGCATGCCCGATGTATATCGCGCTCTACTCGTTGAAAGTGACCGTTACGCCGTAGCGGGGGTTGCGGACGCTCTGAGCGCGGCGGCGATCGCGTCCAGCTGGGCGCGCGCAGGCTTGTTCTCATACGACGGCGGGAACGTGAGCCCGAATCCGTCCCGCGGATAGCGGGGGATGACGTGGACGTGGAAATGCGGGACGTCCTGGTACGCGGCCTCTCCGTCCAT
>DASXSD010000129.1:0-19276 GCA_036506195.1 Candidatus Dormiibacterota bacterium | reverse complement strand
CAAACCGGACCGTGATCTCACCGACGGATTACGCCTCCCGGTTCGGTCCCGACCCCAGCCTCGTGCAGCGCGCGATCGGCCTCCTCGAGGCCTCGGGTTTGCACGCCTCGTGGCAGGCGCCGTCGAGCCTGATCGCCGCCGACGGGCCTGCGCCGGCGGCTGGTGCGCTCCTTAACATCGGCTTCGAGACCTACCGGCTGCCGACCGGATCCACGTTTTACGCCTCGCTCGACGAGCCCATCCTGCCACCCGCCCTCGCCGCCGTCGCCGCGGACGTGAGCGGGCTGGACAACTACCGCCGGTCACGAGGATTTGCCGTGCACCCGGGCGGCCTCGTGCCCAGCGACGTCGCGGCCTTCTACAACCTGAAACCGCTGCGCGACGCGGGCCTGGACGGCAAGGGACAGACGATCCTGCTGCCTGAGATCGACGACCTGCCGAACCTTAGCGACCTCAACAAGTTCGCCTCCAAGTACGGGCTGCCACCGTTCGACGGCGTGCTCACGGTGAAGCGGGACGCGAGCTGGGGTACGCCGATGAAGCCTGAGGGCGAGACGGTCCTCGACCTGGAGATCATTCACTCGGTAGCGCCGGCGGCGCAGCTTGTCGTCTACATCTCGGCCCCGGATTTCGGCCACTCCGCCCGCGCGTTCGACCAGATGGTCACCGACCACCTCGGTTCCATCATCTCCGAGAGTCTCGGCTCGTGCGAGCCGGACACGCCAAGCGGCGTCCGCAACGTTTACGCCGCGATCCAGGACCGGTCTGTCGCCCTCGGCATGTCGCACTTCGTCGCCAGCGGTGACAGCGGCGCATTTACCTGCGGGTTCGACCAGCAGCCCGCCGGCAGCTTTCCATCCACGCTGCCCAGCGTGACCGCGGTCGGGGGCACCACAGTCTTCGAGTCGAAGGAAGGTCTCTACTTCAAGGAGTACGCCTGGGGCAGCCCGATCGACCAGAGCGGGGGCGGTGGCGGGGCGAGCCAGTTCTACCCCGTCCCCGACTACCAGAAGAACGTCGCCCGGTCGATCGGAAAAGGTTTGCGGCAGGTGCCGGACGTCGCTGCCAACGGCGACCCCTCGACCGGTTTCCACATCGTCTTCAATGGTCGGGAGGGCCAGGCCGGGGGCACCTCGGCGGCGACTCCGCTGTGGGCGGCCACGATCGCGCTGATCAACCAGGACCTGAAGCAGAAGGGCCTCCGCGAGGTGGGTTTTGCCAACCCGGCGCTCTACTGGATGGGCGAGAACGCGTCCCGGCTCAGCCCCAAGCCCTTTCACGACGTGACCGCCGGCAACATCCTCGGCTACGTGGCGGGCACGGGCTGGGACTTCGCCACGGGCTGGGGCAGCATGGACGCAGCCGCGCTGGACGCGGCGTGGATCCGCTACATCAAGTCAGGCGGCGGATGAGCGAAGTCGTGCTCGACGGCCCGCCCCTGGTCACCTGCCCGCACTGCGGGTCGACCGTCCCTGGCGGCGACTTCTGCGGCCACTGCGGCGCACACCTCACCTTGGGCAGCGCGCGAAGGATGCACGCGTTTGCCGCGATGCCGAACCAGCGCGTGGCGCGCCTGGCGATCATCTCCACACTGCTGCCGCACCTTCCGCACCGCCGGAGCGGCCCGTTCCGCGTCGCCCTCGTCGCGGGCGGAGCACTCGTGGTGATGCTCGCGGCGATGCACCTGCTGGCGCCCGCGACCGTGGCGGCGATGTGCGTCTTGCCGGTTCTCTATCTCATGTATCTCTATGAGGTCGAGGTCTACGAGACCGAGCCGTGGCTCGTGGTCGGAGCGACCTTCGTGATCGGCGCGCTGCTCGGCGTCGCATTCGTGAACATCTCGGGTGCCTACCTGGCGCAGCTGATCCTCACCGGCGACCGCGAGTCGGCTTTCGTGCTGGCGGGCGTCGCGATCCCGGTCGTCGCCCAGGTGCTCATGCTCGCCGGTCCTCTGTTCCTCTACCTGTTCCGCGACCGGTTCCGCGAGCCGCTCGACGGCCTTGCCTTCGGCGCCGCGTCGGCGCTCGGCTTCACGCTTGCGAGCTCCCTGACAGCCTTCTGGCCGCTGCTCACAGGGCCTCTCGTGGCCACCGGATCCCAGCTCGATTGGGCGGTTCGTCTACTTCGGGCGGGGTTGTTGATCGCCTTGATCAACGCGTGCACCACGGGTCTGATCACGGCCGCCGTGTGGCTGCACCGCTACGACCGGCGGCGCACAGGCCGGCCGGCCAAAACGAGCATCCTCGCCGCCCTGCTCGCGGCGTTCGGCGTGCAGCTCGCGGTGGGGATTCTTGGCTTCGTCATCGACGATCTGATCGTCGACCTCGTGACCGTCGGCGTCATCACCGCCGCGATCCTTCTCTACATCCGCGCCGTCATCCACGACGCGCTGCTCGTCGAAGGCACGGAGCACGAGATCGGCCCCGACGCGCCGTGCCCGGAGTGCCATCGCGTCGTCCCCACGATGCGCTTCTGTCCGTCCTGCGGCGCCGCGCGAGCGGCGGCCTCCAAACGGGGTCATGGGCCGCTGGTGGCGAAGGCTTGATGGCGACCGCCGTTTCCCGTTTCTGCGGCCGGTGCGGAGCGCCCATCTCGCCAGGCGTCAGCTTCTGCGGCCGCTGCGGGACCCCCATCGTGGCCCAGGCGGTGGCACCCGCTCCCGTATACGCCTACGCGCCCGCGCGACCCGCGAGGTACCCGGCGACCGGACCGGCCAAACTCGCCGGGCCGTTGATCGCCGGCGGGCTCGTCTTGATCGTGCTCGTGGTCGCCGTGGGCGTGGGCCTGTTCGCCATCGCCCAGTTTGCGGGTGGCAATCACGCGCCTTGCACCGCCAACTGCGCCCCCAAGATCGGGACGCCCCTGCCCGAGGAGGCATCGTTCCGCAGCTCCGCCTTCAAGTTCCAGGTCAATTACTCGTCGGCCTGGACTGTGCGCGACCAGAACGAAGCCGGCATCACACTCGGCACGAAGATCGGGTCGGTCCAGATCGCCGGCAGCAAAGGCGGCACGGCCCAGCAGGCTTTGCAGTCGACGGTCGCGAGTCTCCCATCGTCGAAGTGGCAGGACGTCACCCGCGTGGCTTTCCTGACCGGCGCGCACATAGGCGACCAGAACGGTGTGGGCGAGATCTACTCGGCCAGCGTCGTCAACGCGTCGCAGACCGCGACCAAGGTTCGTTTCGCCGTCATCGCGGCAAGCCGTGGAGGCATCACGGTCGTCGTCTTCGCGGTCAACCCCGCGGACCCGAAGAACTCGCCGAACGGCATGCCTGAAGGCCAGGCCTTCGACTACCTGTGCACGGAGTTCGCCTGGGGGTAGACATCAGACGCGCTCGAGCGCCAGGCGCGCCCCAAACCCCAACAAAACGACGCCGGTCACGCGCTCCATCCACTGCCGCACGCGCGAGGCGGTGATCAGGTCGCGCAGCCTCGTCACGAACAGGCCGTAGACGTTCATCCAGATCCAGCCGATCACGGCGAAGACGATCCCCAGCTCGAGCAGCCGCGAGAACACGTCCTGGCCCGGGAGCACGAACTGGGGCAGGAAGGTGACGAAGAACACGCCGAGCTTCGGATTGCTGATCGCGGAAAGGAAGCCCTGCCGGAACACCGCGTGCGCGGGCGGTGGGACGGGAGCCTCAGCGAGCAGGTCGGCCGGCGTCCGCCGCGACTCGATCAACGTCCGGATCCCGAGATACGCGAGGTAGCAAGCACCGACGATCTTGAGGACGAACAGGACTTCACCCGACGTGCGCAGAAGCGCGGACAGCCCGACCGCCGTCGCGGTCACCCACAGCACCAGCGCCAGGGCGATCCCGCTCGTCGTCAACAGGACTCCCCGGCGTCCGTGCGCGAGCGCGTTCCTGGTCACCAGGGCCATGTCGGGTCCCGGCGTGACCGCCAGCAGCAGCGACACTCCCGCGAACGCAAGCAGCGTGCCGTCCATCACGCGAGCTCCGGCAGCTCGAACGAGATCTCGTAGACGCCGCCGGCGAGCCTGGCCTGGTGGATCCAGCCCATCTTGCGCAGGAGACCAAGCATCTGGGTGTTCTCGGGCAGCACGATGAGCTGGAAGGTCCTGATTCCGTGCGTCCTCGCCACGCGCGCGAGCTCCGCGAGCAGCATGCCGCCGAGCCCGCGGCGCTGGAACTCGTCGATCACAGCGACCGCGACCTCGGCCATGTCGGTGTTCGCGGCGCGGTCGTAGCGCGCGACGCCGACGATTCTCTCCTTGCCGGCGGGCTTGTGAGTCGTGGCGACGATCGCGAAGCGGTCGTGGTAGTCGACGACGGCGAGCCGGTGGGCCAGGGCGTCGGACATCCGCTTGAGCGGGGAGAAGAAGCGGAAGTACACGGTCCGCTCGGACATGGCGGCCACGGCCTCGTGGAGCAGCGGCTCGTCCTCGGGGGCGATCGGGCGGAGGTGGACCTTCGTGCGATCTCTCAGCTCGACGACTCGGGGCTCGAAACCGGTGGCGACCACGAGTACAAAAGGTAACCTGCGCCGGTGATGGCGGCTTCCACGCGGTGGCGGAACCTGGGTACGGCCGCCGGCGCGGCCACCGCCACCCTCTTCGCCCTCTACGACCTCTACCAGTGGGTCGCCGCCTATGTTGCGGACCGCTTCCACAACGACCTCACCTTTTACGTCGCCGCGGCCAGGATCGGCCTCGCGCACGGATGGTCGTCGATCTACGACCTCACGCTTCAGCAGGCCGAGCTGGATGCGATGGGATCCGGGATCAAGATCGCCGAGCTCGCGCGCTACATCAGCCCGCCTCCGGTGGCCTGGCTTGCGCTGCCGTTCACCACGCTTCCCTATCCGGTCGCGTACTGGACCTGGTGCGCGCTGCTGCTGGCCGCGCTCGCGTTGACCTGGTGGCTGGCGGCCCCCGAGGTGGGTCGCGCGCGCGTCATCTTTATTGCTGCCGCCGTCGGATGGCTTCCGGTGGTCTACGGGCTCCAGCTCGCACAGCCCGGACTGTTCGTGGCTCTCGGCGTCGCCGGCTCGTACGCGCTTGTCCGCGCCAACCGTCCTGTGTGGGCGGGCGTCGCGCTTTGCGCGCTGGCGCTCAAACCCCAGCTTGCATTCCTGGTCCCCGCGGCGCTGTTGGCCGCGCGACACGACCGCGCTTTTCTGGGCAGCTTGCTGGCGCTTGGCCTGCTCGCCGCGGCGTCGGCGATCGCTCTCGGCGCGGGTGGCCTCAGCGCCTATGAGGCCCGGCTCAACTTCGCGGCCGGCGTGCCCGTGAACCGCGAGCTGACGCTCGCTCACTTCCTGGGCACTGGAGTCGTCACGCGCGCCGTCCAGGTCGCGATCGCGGTCTGGTCGCTTGCGCTCGCATACAAGACTCGGCGGCGCGGAGTCGAGTGGCTCTACATCTGCGCGCTTGTCGGAGGGATGCTGGCCACGCCTTACGTCCACCTCGACGATCTGGCCATGCTCGGCCTGGCGGCGTGGTTGCTGCTCCGCCTCAGAACGCCGCGGTGGACGTGGGTCTACGTCCTCGCGTTGGTGCTCGCGATCGAAGGCGAGCCGATCTGGGGCCCGACGCCCGTCATCCTTGGCGAGCTGGGGTCGCTGGCGCTCCTTTCAGTCGCGGCGTTCAAACATGACGACCGCGACGCCGAGCAGCACGGCTCCGAACGCGAGCATGATGCCCGCCTCGAGCGGGATGGGAAGCACGTGCCCTCCCAGAGTCAGCCCGAGGCTGTCGACGTTCGCGGCGCCTGAGTTGGACAGCACAACCCGGCGAATCGGGTCGATGCCGTAAGACGCCGGGTCGATCCTCGTCAAGAACGTCATCCAGCCGGGCAGGTTGGTGAGGGGAAAGAGCGCGCCGGAGAGGAAGAACATCGGCATCATCAGGAAGTTCATCACGACCTGAAAGCCCTGCAGGGACTTCATCATCGAGGCGAGGGCGACGCCAAAGGCAGCCAGGCCGAACGCGAGCACCGCGGCCAGCGGGATGAGCTCGAGCACCGTCAACAAGCTCAGCTTGACGCCGATCAGTGGTGCCAGCACGAGCAGGATCAGACCCTGGATCATCGCCTGGGTCGTGCCACCGAGCGCCTTCCCGATCGCCACCGCCCAGCGGTCGATCGGCGCCACCAGCACCTCTTTGAGGAAGCCGAACTCGCGGTCCCACACGATCGACATCGCGCCGAAGATGGCGCTGAAGAGAATCGACATGCCGATGATGCCCGGGTACATGAATTGGATGTAGGAGATGCCCGTGCCTCGGCCGAAGGCGCCGCCGAGTGAAGAGCTGAGGCCCGAGCCGAAGACGACCAGGAACAGCAATGGTTGCGCGAGCGAGGCGACCAGGCGCCAGCGGTCCCGCCAATAGCGAAGGATGTCGCGGTACCAGATGATGTAGATCGCGCGCAGGCTCGCCGCGCGCGTGTCCACCGGTGCGAGATACGCCTCGGCTGTGGGGCGGGCCGCGGTCTCGACGCTCATCTCCGCCTCCCGGCCATCCAGCGGCTGGCCATCGCCCGGTTGCGGTCGCGCGCGCTGACCTCTTCCTCGCGGATCGCGCGCCCTGTCAGCTTGAGGAACACATCGTCAAGGCTCGGCCGGCGCAGCGAGACCGTGTCCACCGGAGCGGTCAGCTCGCGCACCAGGCGCGGGACGAACGCCTTGCCGTCCGCGACCTCCATGCGCAGCGTGCCATTGTCGCCCGATGGGGTCACGCCGAGCAGCTTCGTGATCTCAGCCGCCGCCTCGTCGGGCTGCGTCGAGGTGATGGTGACCACGTCGCCGCCGACCATGGCCTTCAGCTCGTCCGGTGTGCCCAGGGCGACGATCTTGCCGTGGTCGATGATCGCGATGCGGTCGCAGTACTCGGCCTCGTCCATGTAATGCGTGGTCATGAAGATGGTCACGCCCTTTTTCGTGCGCAGCTCGTTGAGGTGGTTCCAGATGCTCTTCCGTGTCTGTGGGTCGAGCCCGAGAGTCGGCTCGTCGAGGAAGAGGATGTGCGGCTCGTGCAGCATGCCCCGCGCGATCTCCAGTCGCCGCTTCATGCCTCCTGAGTAAGTCTTCACGGTCGAACCTGCGCGGTCGGACAGCTGCATCATCCCGAGCATCTCGTCGATGCGACGCTTCCTGTCGGGCGCGGGCACGCTGTAGATGAAGGCGTGGAACTCCAGGTTCTCGCGCGCGGTCAGCTGGTCGTCGAGCGAGGGGTCCTGGAAGACAAGGCCGATCCGCTGCCGCACCGCGGCGGGGTCGCGCATGACGTCGATCCCGGCCACGCGAGCGACGCCCGCGGTGGGCGTGAGCAGGGTGCAGAGCATGGAGATGGTGGTCGACTTGCCGGCTCCGTTCGGACCCAGGAAGCCGAAGATCTCTCCGGCGCGCACCTCGAGGTCGATCCCCGCGACGGCCACCAGGTCGCCGTACTTCTTGACCAGGCCCTGAGCCTCGATCACTGTCTCGTTCAACTTTTCCACCTTAGCGATTCATGTGGCGTCGGGTGCTTTGGGAGCGGCCTGCTGGCGCAATCCCGCGACCGCCGGCGAATGCGGGTTTGGAGGCCGCGCGAAACCCGCGAGTGCCGGCGGATGCGGGAAATCGCTCCGTTTGCTGCCGCTTATCGGCCGTGGCGGCCTTTGCCGTCCGCGAAGCGCTTCGCCCCTTCCCTGGCTTCACCCGAGGCGATCACCTTCGCTCCTCCGAGGTGTTCGGCGCGTGCCGCATCCTCCAGGCTCAACGACCACTGATCGAGCGCGCTGCGGCGGTCGGCGCGCATGCCGCCGGCCGGAAATTGCGCGATCTCGCGAGCAAGCTCGCGCGCGGCGGCGAGCGCTTGCCCGGATTCAACCACTCGCTCGACCAACCCGATGCGCAGGGCCTCATCCGCCTTGACGGGCCGCCCGGTGAGGATGAGGTCGAGGGCGCGTCCCTGACCGATCATCCGCGGCAGCCGCACCGAGCCGAGGTCGATCAACGGCACCCCGAAACGGCGATTGAAGACGCCGAGCACGGCATCACTCGCGGCGACGCGAAGGTCGCACCACAGGGCGAGCTCCAGGCCACCCGCCACCGCGTAGCCCTCGATGGCTGCGATCACCGGCTTGCTCAAGGCCATCCTGGTCGGACCCATCGGTCCAGGCCCGACTTCCTCGCTCAGGTATTCCGCGCCGGCCGCCATCGCCTTCAGGTCGAACCCCGCGCAGAAGTTCCCCCCGGAGCCCGTGAGCACCGCTACCAGAAGCGCGCCCTCAGCCTCGAACCGGGCGAACGCGTCCCGCAGCGCGGCCGCGGTGGCGGGGTCGATCGCGTTCCGAACCTCGGGCCGGTCGATGGTGACGGTGAGCACCGCCCCCTCGACCTCCTCGATTACGGTGTTAGATCGCGCCTCGCTCGTGGTCGTCTTCCATGAACGGATAACGGTGGTCCGTCGGCGGCGCGTACGTCTCCTTGATCACGCGTGGGCTGACCCACCGGATCAGGTTGAGGAACGAGCCGGCCTTGTCGTTTGTCCCCGACGCACGCGCGCCGCCGAAAGGCTGCAGTCCGACCACGGCGCCGGTGGGCTTGTCGTTGATGTAGAAGTTGCCGGCGGCGTTGACCAGCTTCTCCGACGCGGTGCGAATCGCCTGCCGGTCGCGCGCGAACACGGCCCCGGTCAGTCCGTAGGGGCTCGTCCGATCGCAGAGGTCGATCGTCTCGTCGAACTTGCCGTCCGCGTACGGGTACACGGTCAGGATCGGCCCGAAGAGCTCTTCGCGCAAAAGCTTGAAGTCCGGGTCGGTCGTCTCGATCACGGTGGGGCGGATGAACCAGCCGACCTTGTCGTCGCCCTTGCCGCCCGCGATGACCTTGGCGGTCTCTGCCTTCTTCGCGTACTCGATCGCGTTCATGTGGTTGGCGTAGGCGCGCTGGTCGATGACGGCGCCCATGAAGTTGCGGAAATCGGCGACGTCCCCCTGCGGGATGGCGTCGACGAGGTCGACCAGCTCGGACTTCATCGCCTTCCACATGGACTGCGGGATGTAGGCGCGCGACGCCGCCGAGCACTTCTGGCCCTGGTACTCGAACGCGCCGCGCACGAGCGCGGTCCGCAGCGCGTCCGTGTCGGCGGAGGCATGGGCGAGCACGAAGTCCTTGCCACCCGTTTCACCGACCAGGCGGGGATACGTGCGGTAACGGCCGATGTTCTGGCCGACCTCGCGCCACATCCCCTGGAAGACCTCGGTCGACCCGGTGAAGTGGATCCCGGCGAGCTCCGGATGGTTCAGGACCTTGTCGGAGATCTCCGAGGCGCTGCCACTGACCATGTTGATGACGCCCGGCGGCATGCCGGCCTCGAGCAGCAGCTCCATGATGAAGTGGCTCACGAGCAGCGTCTGTGTCGCGGGCTTGAAGATGACGGTGTTGCCCATCAGCATGGGCGCCGTCGGAAGGTTGCCGGCGATGGACGTGAAGTTGAACGGGCTGACCGCGAAGATGAATCCTTCGAGAGGCCGGTACTCGAGACGGTTCCATGCGGTGCCGTCGTTGAAAGGCTGGTTGCGGAGCAGCTGGTCGCCGAAGTACGCGTTGTAGCGCCAGAAGTCGATGGTCTCGCACGCGGCGTCGATCTCGGCCTGGTGCACCGTCTTCGACTGCCCGAGCATGGTGGCCGCGTTGATGGTGTCCCGCCACGGTCCGGCCAGCAGGGACGCCGCGCGGAGGAGGACCGCGGCCCGCTCGTGGTAGGAGGTGGCGGCCCACGTCTTGCGCGCCGCGAGCGCGGCGTTGATCGCATCGTCGATGTCCTTGGCGCCACCCACGGCGTATTCGGCGATCGCCAGCTCGTGGCGGTGCGGCGACCGTATGTCGGCCCGTGAGGCCCCCCAGCGTCGCTCGCCGCCGATCTGCATCGGGACTTCCGTCTTCGCGTCCGTGAGCTCGGCGAGGCGTGCCTTCAGGCTCTTACGATGCGGGTCGCTCGGCGCGTAGGAACGAACCGGCTCGTTGGTCGGCTGTGGGACCTGGAAAAGTCCGTCGGCGGTCATCTGCTTCCTCCGCGTATATGCTTTGTGCGCCTGCCTCGATCATGCCACGTAACCAGAGGCCGTATCGAAGCAGATGGCTGTCGGTCAGCTCAGCGTAGGGTCCTCGACGACCTTCGATCGCGTCCGCCGGACCGTCGCCCTGCTCCGCCGTCGAGGTTACGCGCTCACCCCGTCCCAGCTCGCCGGCATGTGCATCGGCGGGGCCGTGTCCGAGGCGGAGGTCCGTTGGGCGGCCGTCGCGACCAGTAATCTGGCCCTCGCCGAGGGCCTGGTCGTCGAACGCGAGATGGCACCCGCCGCGAGCGCGATTCGCGCCCGCGCCGTCGGCCACGCCACCGAGTCGGGCCCGTACGTGCAGCAGGCCCTTTGCTTCGTACGCAGGCTCGTCGCGGTCGCACCCTTCATCCGGAGCGTGTCGATCGCGGGCTCGCTGGCCAGTGGCGGCTTCCGCCAGTCCGACGACGTCGACCTGAACCTCATCGTCGACGACGGCCACCGCCACCTCGCCTACGTGGTGGTGAACGTTCTCGGCCTGCTGCACGCGCTGCGCCACCGCCACAAGCCGGTGGACGACCTCACCCGACGGCCGCTCGCGCCGCGCTTGATGACGGCCAACCTCATCCTCGAGCGATCGCAGTGCCGGCCCCTGGCGCGCCAGGACGAGGACATGGCGTTCGAGCTGCTCGTTGCCGAGCCGGTCTTCGGGCAGGAGGCGATTCATGAGCTCCTGGAGGCGAACCCCGCACTCCTCGAGCACTTTCCACAGCTCTCCGAACGACGCAGCCCTCTCCTGATCGAGGCGCCCCCGCGTTTGCCAAGAGCGCTCTTTCCCGTCTTGCTCGACCGGCCCGCCCGCCTCCTCGGCGAGGCGGCCTGGCGCTACATGCAGTGGACGCGGCGGAGCCGGCCGGCCGCACTCGCGCGGGTCGCCTACGTGCGCTCGACCATGCGTCCGTACACATTGTTCGACAGCCTGTGATCGAGCTGGTCCCGATCGCGCTCCTGGCGGCGACCAGCCTGCTGCTCTTCGGCTTTGGACTGAACCTGCTGTACCTCACCGCGTGCTCGATCCGGCTGCGCCGGCGGCCGTTGCGCCGCATCGCGGACGGCGACGAGCCTCACGTCTGCGTGCAGGTCCCGATCTACAACGAACGCTACGTCGCCGAACGAGTCGTCGACGCCGTGTGTGCGATCGACTGGCCGCGGGATCGATTGCAGGTGCAGGTCCTCGACGACTCTGACGACGAGACGGTCGACATCCTGGCGGCGCGAGTGGGGCACTGGCGCCGGAATGGTCTCCAGGTGGCGCACGTCCGCAGAGGAACACGCTCCGGCTTCAAGGCAGGCGCCCTTGCTTATGGACTCGGGCAGACCGACGCCGAGCTCGTCGCCATCTTCGACGCCGACTTCGTACCTCCGCCGGATTTCCTCCGTCGCACGGTCGCCTCATTCGACGACCCGTCGGTGGCGTTTGTGCAGGCACGGTGGGGTCATCTCGACGAGGGCTACTCATGGTTCACCCGCCTGCAGGCCCTGTTCATCGACTTTCACTTCCTCGTCGAGCAAGCGGTGCGGTCGTCGCGCGGCTACTTCGCCAACTTCACCGGCTCGGCCGGTGTATGGCGGCGCGAGGCGATCCAGGACTCAGGGGGCTGGACGTCCGCGACCCTGACGGAAGATCTCGACCTCAGCTATCGGGCTCAGCTTCGCGGCTGGAAATCGGTCTACCTCGAGGACCTCGTCGTTCCCGAGGAGCTCCCGGTCTCCATCGATGCCTACCGCAACCAGCAGTCAAGGTGGGCGACCGGCAGCTTTCAGTGTGCGTTTCGGCTGCTCGGCCCCGTGTGGCGAAGCCGGAACCGAACGGCCGTCAAGCTCCAGGCGACCATCCACCTCCTGGCCTACGGCGTCGGGCCTCTGATGCTGGTGCAGCTGGCCTGTTATCCCGCATTGCTGGTCGCGGTCGGCAGGCACAACATCCCCTGGCAGCTCAGCTTCGCGTTGATGCTCGGCGTCGCCGTGGCGGCGTCACCATGGATCGGATTCATGGTCGCGCAGACGCGGCGCGGCCGCTCCTGGCGATCGGGGCTACCCGCGATTCTCTGCCAGCTGGTGGGTGCGGGCATGTCGCTCAACGCCGTCCTCGCCCTCGTCGCGGCGCTGCGGCCTGGAGGCACGTTCGTGCGCACCCCCAAGCACCGGATCGTGCAGCCGGGCCAGGAATGGCGGGACCAGGCTTACGTGATCGTCGGCGATCCCCGGGCGCTGCTGGAGGCCCTTTGCGGAATCGGCACGCTGGCGATCGTTCCTCTTGCCGTCCAGCAAGAACAGGCTCTCCTGGCCGTGTACGCCGGCCTCTTCGCTGTCGGCTTCCTGGTGGTTGCCCTGTTGAGCCTGGTCGACTTCCTCGAGGTCCTGGCGGTGCGCAGACTAGGCCATCACGCGCTCTCAGCCCTGCGCGGGGCCGCACCGTGGGCCGCGGTGATGTCACTCGCCGCCGTCGCGCTGCTCGTGGCGTCGCGATTGCCGGAGCCGTTCGAAGACGGCTACGCGCACTGGCTGATCGCGGCCAACCTGGCCGCCACCGGCAACCTTCACGACCCCTTGTTCGGCATGGAAGACACGTGGCTTCCGGGTTACGAGGTCGTGGCCGGAGCCGCCCTGCACATCTTCGGGATCTGGCAGCTGGGCGTGCTCAAGGCGCTGAGTGCGCTCTTTGGAATCGCCACCGCTGCGTGTGTCTACGCCCTGGCGCCAAGCGCACGCCAGGCGCGCCTCGCCGTGGCTTTGCTCGTGCTCAATCCCGTGTTCTTGTTCACGTCAGGCGACGCTGTGGTCGAGCCTCTCCTCACCGCGCTGCTGATGGCCGCGGCGCTCGCTGCCGTGCGCGAGCGGATGAAGCTGGCCGCCCTCCTCGCCGCGCTTGCCTGCGCGACCTCGACCAAGGCGTGGATCTGGGTCGGGGCCGCAGTCGTTCTCGCAGCGCTCGCGGCCGTCAGGTCGCGACACGCACGGCGCGGGCGACAGCTGGCCTGGGCGGTGCCGGCGATTGGGGTGCTCGCATTTCTCCAGCTTGGGTTCGCTCCTGCCAGTCACTCGCTGGCACGGGGCGCCGCAGAGGTGGTGTCGGCGTCGGCGCGCGGCAGCCTTCCCTCCGAAGGTCTCGCGCGCGTCACCGAGCTGGTCGCCACTTACGGGCTGGCTGCGCTGCCGCTGATCGCGTTCGGTGCGATCGGCGTGGTGCTCGCCTTGAGGCGTCCTGCCCTTCCACTGTGGCGGTTCCTCTTCATTCCTGCACTGCTTTACCTGGCCGCCGTGTGCGGGCTTGTCGCAGCGGGTGCCTACAGCGGAAGTCACCGTTACCTCTACCCGGCGCTGCCCACAATGGCGCTGCTTGCCGCAGCGGCTCTGGACAGGTACGCCATGCCGGTCCGGTTGGCGACCCTCTCGGCGACGGCGATGCTCGCGGTCGCGTTCGTGCCGATTTTCAGCGCCTTTGCAGCTCAAAACGCAGGCCTGGCGGCGGCCGGTCGCGCGACCGCGTGCTCAACCGGCTCGGTGCTCACCGACTCGCCGGTCGCGGCGTACTACAGCGGTAAGTCGCCTTCCCAGATCACGGGCTCGCAGGCGCTCCCCTTCGACCGGACGCCGGCACTGGAATGGATGCGCTCCCATGGCGTGACGACCCTCGTGCTCGAGGACATCAGCTATTACCGCGCCACGGCCGTGTTTCCCGAGCTTGTGCAGGGCAGGGCAACGCCGCCCTTCGCACTGCTCGGAGCGCCGGGGCGGTACCAGGTGAGCAGCGGGAAGACGGTCTACGCCTACGCGCTTGGCAACCCGTGCCTGGTGCAGACGATCGGTCCCCGGATCGAGGCGCAGCTCTGGCCCGCCCCCGCGCAGGGGAAGACCGCACCGCTCGCCAAGGGTCTGGCCCTCCGCGGCGACCGAGACCTGGTGACGGGCGAGGGCATGGGCTTCGGCGTGCCCATCGTCCATTACCCCGACGGCTGGACCTACCCGCGAACCTTCAGCGACGCCGATCTATCCACCGCGACGCGCACCGTGTGGAGAAGGACGTTCGAGCTCGACGAGATCGGCGGTGACGCCGCCCACCGCTACCAGTTCGTTCCCATCGCCTCGCGCGGCACGGTCGAGGTGACGTACGTGTTTGACGAGACCGGCGTCTCGGTCAGCGTCCAGCCGCGGTGGCTTGCGCCGGGCTACACGGAGGTCGGCGTCCTGAACGAGCAGTCGGCGGCGTTCGACGATCTCGCGGTCGAAGGGCAGCCGACTCTGACCGGTGACGCATTCGGAAGCTGGATCCCGGTCTCGGGGCGATGGGCGCGCCTGCGCTCGGGAGCGGTCGGGGTCGAGTGGTCGCTGCCGGCACTGGCGGGCGCCGCGCTGTACGCGGGCCGCGAGCACATTCCACACGACTTCGACTGGGCGGGCCTCGACTACGTGTTTCGGGGCCCGTTCACCGGCACGAGCTACCACATCGACATCGAGGAGGCCCGGTGATGGATCGAGCCGACGTCGTCCTGGTGTATCCGCAACGCGCCCCCGCGCAAGGCCGGCACTGGATCATGCCGTCTCTTGGTCTCATGTACCTGAGCGCGTCCTTGCGCCAGGCCGGGTATTCGGTGAGACACATCGACCACACATTCCTCGAGCGCCGGCAGGTGCTGGAGGAGATCGATCGCTTGCAGCCGTTAGTGATCGGCATCTACTGCATGATCACGATGCAAGACGAGGCGCTGTCCCTCGCGGGCCAGGTTCGCGGCAAGGCACTGACGGTCGTCGGCGGCCCCTACCCCTCGGGCGAGCCGGAGACGTTCGTCGATCATTTCGACCTCGTCGCCGTGGGCGAAGGCGAGGAGACGATCGTCTCGATCATGGAGCACCTCGACGACCGGCGCTTCGAGGAGATCCCCGGCGTCGTTTTCAGGCGCGACGGCGAGATCGTCAGGAGCACCGCGCGGCAGCGCAGCAAGGACATGACGCATCTCCCTCTGCCTTACCGCGCCGACATTCCCAACGAGCAGTACATCGCCTACTGGCGCAAGCACTGGAAGGACGCGACCACACCGCTGATGTCGACGCGAGGCTGTCCTTTCCGATGTGACTTCTGCCACAAGTCGGTTTTCGGCGACCTGTTCAGCGCCCGGCCGGTGGAGAGCGTGGTCGCCGAGATGCGCGAGATCGCCGAGCTCGGATACGACCACGTGTGGATGTCGGACGACCTGTTCACGCTCAACTACAGGCGCACGTTCGAGCTGGCCACGGCGATCGAAGATGCCGGCTTGCCGCTGACATGGGAGTGCCTGAGCCGCGTGACGCACGTCGACCAGACGCTCTTCGAGCAGATGCATCGCGCCGGATGCAAGCGGATCTTCTTCGGCATCGAGTCCGGCGACGAGCGCGTGCTGAAGGAGATGAAAAAAGGCATCACGCCGGATCAGGCACGCGCCGCGGTCGAGGCGTGCGTCGCCGCCGGGATCAAGGCTGCGGGCTTCTTCATGGTGGGCTACATCGGAGAGACGACGGACTCGCTCATCCGCAGCATCAACTTCTCGAGCAGCCTACCCCTCGACTACGTCAGCTACACGATCGCGTATCCGCTGCCAGGGACCGGCTTCTACGAGCGAGTGCGCGAGCGCCGCCTGCGCGGAGAGTGGCACAAGGTGCGCCACAACCGGCTTCTCTTCAACACCGACTTCTCCGAGCACAAACTCCGCGCCGCAATCCTCAAGGGCGCGATCCAGCACCGCCTGAATCAGATGCACCTGCGACCGGCGGCGCACGCCTTCCAGCTCGCGACGGACCCTGTGCTGCGGCTGATGAGGTAACTACCATCCGCAACGTGCAGGAGGTGTGGCCGAGTCTCTTCCGAATCGTCGTCGGCATTTTCTGGCTCTACTTCGCGAGCCAGAAGTGGCAGGGCGTCGGTTGGATGAAGCCGTTGATCGAATCCACGGCGCGCGCGAACCCGATTCCCGGGCTCCATGAGTTCCTGGTCGCGGTGGTGGCGCCGAACTGGTTCCCGTTTGCTCTTGCCCAGGCCGCGGGTGAGACGGTGGCCGCGGTGCTGCTGATTCTCGGTCTTGCGAGTCGCTGGGCAGGCGTCCTCGGCCTCCTGCTGGCGGCAAACCTCGCGTTGACGGTGGCGTTCGCCAGCAGCGACGTCGGGTTTCGCTGGCTCTACTACCTCGCCGTGCTCGCCAATGCGCAGGTGATCGTCTCGGGTGCGGGGCCATTCGCCCTGGCGCGTTTCGGCTGGGTGCCCGCCTTCCTTCGATAGAAGGGGATAGCCTTGACGTCGTGGGTGTCGACGCAGAGGGCTATGGCTTTCCCGAGCATCAGAGAACTCTTGCCCGTCTCATCGACGACATCCGCGTCCTCTCGCCGGCCGGAGTCGAGCGCGCAGCCCAGGGTTGGGACAAGCACGCGCGGCTCCACGGGCTGGACACGATCCACGCCGCCGAGAAGGCAGCCGTCCACGCCATCGAGAAGGCGGACCGCGGCGCCGCCTGGGACGAGGTGCGCCGCAACCTCTTCGGGATGACCGAGTCCGGTGGGGCGCTCGTGAGCTGGAAGGCCGAGCATGGCGAGATCGGTCACAAGGCCGAGGACGCGGCGTTCATGGCGGCGCTCGGCCTGGTCGCCGGCAACCTCATCAGCAACGAGCAGGCGAACACGCTCGTGCGCCCTCTGTCGGAGGCGTTGCCCTGGCTGCTGCCAGGGGAGAACCAACCCGAGACTTAGGCTCGTAGGGGGAACCCTACCGGGTTCCCCCTACGCCGCAGCGCTCAACGGCGCCCCGCGATCGACGCCACCCCACAGCCCTTCGCGCCGGATTCGCGCTGCTAACCCCTTCCGGCAACGTACATCTGATTCAATGCCCTGACGCCGCGCGACGCCTGGAGGCGATAGGGTTTGTGGGTCGCCGCTGGAGCAAGTCCAGCGGCGATTAGGACGCCGGGACGAGCTCGGTCAGCTCAGCGTCCATCAGCGCTGAAGCCTCCACACGCCGGCGGCTCTCGATCAACTTGCCACCCGCCTCGTTGGTCTTGGAGTCATTCATCGAGAGGACTCCCTCGACGACGCCGTCGCGAAGGTAGAAGACCGTGAAGGAGCGGCCCTGGCGGTCGCCGCGCCACACGGCCTCGTCTTC
The DNA here is from genome assembly GCA_036506195.1 of Candidatus Dormiibacterota bacterium. GTDB lineage: Bacteria > Chloroflexota > Dormibacteria > Dormibacterales > Dormibacteraceae > 40CM-4-65-16. The sequence goes on along the minus strand of DASXSD010000129.1, from coordinate 2,090 downwards.
GCCCGAGGCCTGGCCGCGGTACTCGAGGTTGACGTCGTACTGGTCCGACCAGAAGTACGGGAGCTTTGTGTAGGGAGTCGGGCCGCCGGCGATCGACGCTGCGATGCCGCGGCCGTGGCCTTTCGCAACCTCCCAGTGTTCGACGCGCACCGCACGACCGAGCACGGGATGGTCGTGCAGCGCAACGTCGCCGCCGACGTAGACGTCGTCCGTCGCGCGGAGAGACTGGTCGACGCGGACGCCGCCTCCTTCGATCCGAAGGCCGAGCGCCTTCGGCAGCTCGAGGTTGGGCTCGATGCCGACCGCGACCAGGACGAGGTCGACCTCGCGCCGAGAGCCGTCCGAAAGCGTGACGCCGGTCACGCGGTCGCCGGCGGAGTGCCACTCCTCCACGGTCGTCGCGGTGCGAACGTCGACCCCCTGAGCGCGATGGATCTCGGCGTAGATCTCGCCGACGTCTCGACCCAGGGCCCGCTGCAGCGGGACGGGCAGGGCCTCGACGATCAGGACGTCTTTGCCCAGCTTGCGAGCGGACGCGGCGACCTCGGCGCCGATGAACCCCGCGCCGATCAAGAGCAACTGCTTCGCGCCGTTCAGTGCCTCGCGAATCGCCTCGCTGTCCGCCAGCGAGCGCAGGGTCACGACGTTGCCCGCCTCGGGGATGTTGGGCAGGCGCCGCGGGGTGCCCCCAAGACCGAGCACCAGGGTGTCGAATGGAACGGCGGCACCGCCGTCGACGGTCAGCCTGCGCTCGGCGAGCGACCCGCCCGTTACTCGCTGCTCGAGCCGGAGGTCGATGCGCTCCTTCGCGTAGTCCGTCTCGTCGTGCAGAAACACCCTCGGCTTCTCGATCTCGCCTCGCAAGAACTCCTTGGAAAGGTAGGGCCGGTCGTACGGGCGATCGCGGTCGGCGCTCAGGATCAGGATGTCGCCGTCGAAGCCGCGCTTGCGCAGGGTGAAAGCGGTGTAGTCGCCGGTGCCTCCGCCACCGACGATCACCACTCGACGTGTCGCCATCAGTCCTCAGTCGATACGCGCGGGTGGTACAGCCAGGCGTGGGTGTCGGGCGCCGCGCCGCGCTGGATGTCGACGAGCGCCTGGCGCAGACGCATGCTGACCTCTCCGGGCCCGCCGTCGCCGACGGTCCACGATCCCCGGGCGGACTTCACCGCGCCGACCGGTGTGATCACCGCCGCGGTGCCGCACGCGAAGACCTCCGTCAGCGAGCCGTCCTCGCAACCCTGGCGCCATTCCTCGACGCTGATCTTTCCTTCCTCGGTCGTGTAACCGAGGTCGCGACCGATCGTCAGCAGAGAGTCTCGCGTCACGCCCGGGAGAAGGGTCCCGGTGAGCGCGGGTGTCATCACCCGCGCCTTGCTTCCGCGGCCAAAGACGAAACAGAGGTTCATGCCGCCCATCTCCTCGACCCAGCGATGCTCCCGCGAGTCGAGCCAGACGACCTGGTCGCAACCATGCTCGGCCGCCTGGGCCTGGGCGAGCAATCCACCGGCGTAGTTGCCGCCCGTCTTGGCCTCGCCAGTCCCGCCGGGAGCGGCGCGGCTGAAGTCCTCCGAGAGCCAGACGGTGACTGGCTTGACGCCCCGCGGGAAATACGGCCCCGACGGCGAGGCGATGAGCAGGAAGGTCACTTCCGTCGATGGATGGACGAGCAGCGTCACCTCGCTCGCGAACATCATCGGCCGGAGGTACAGGCTGTGGTCGGGCGCGGATGGGACCCACTCGTGGTCGGCCTGGAGCAGCAGGTCGATCGCCTCCAGGAACGCCTCCTCGGGCAGCTCCGGCAGGGCGAGCCGGCGGGCCGAGTTGCGAAAACGGACTGCGTGCCTGTCGGCGCGAAACGCGGCGACGCCGCCGTCGGCCTGGCGGAACGCCTTGAGGCCCTCGAACACCGCCTGGGCGTAGTGGAGGACCGAGGTGCCGGGGTCGAACTCGAGCTTCGAGTAGGGGACCAGCCCGGCGTCGCGCCAGCCTCCCTCAGGCGTCCAGTGGGCGCCGACCATGTGCTCGGTGAAAACTCGCCCGAACCCGGGATTGGCCAGCAGTCGCTCCCGCTCCTCGGCCGGCATCCG
>DASXSD010000128.1:0-7696 GCA_036506195.1 Candidatus Dormiibacterota bacterium | reverse complement strand
GCCCGGCTGATGATGACGGACATCGCGTACTCCATGTAGGAGGTCTGCATCTCCTCCTGGAGGTTGCGAGTGAGCACGGTGCCTCTTGCGTCGTCTGCCAAAGCGCTACTCCTGGTACTTGCCGAGGACTACGACGGCGTTGTGCCCTCCGAATCCGAATCCGTTCGAGATCGCGATGCGGACGTCCTGGCGGCGCGGCTGGTTGGGCACGTAATCGAGGTCGCAGTCGGGGTCGGGGTTCTCGTAGTTGATGGTCGGATGGATCATGCCGCGGTTGATGGTCAGCAGAGTCGCGATCGCTTCCACTGCCCCCGCAGCCCCGAGCAAGTGCCCGATCATCGACTTGGTGCTGCTGATGGCGACCTTGCGCGCATGCTCGCCCAGCGCGATCTTCAACGCCTTCGTCTCGCCTGCGTCGTTCAGCTGCGTCGATGTCCCGTGCGCGTTTACGTAGTCGACGTCTGAGGGTGGGATCCCTGCATCTCGCAATGCCAGTGAAATCGCTTTGGCCGGCGCCTCGCCGGTCTCATCGGGCGCGACCTGGTGGAACGCGTCGTTGGTGGTGGCGTAGCCGAGCACCTCGCCGTATATGCGCGCTCCGCGGTTGGCTGCGTGCTCGAGGGATTCGAGGATCAGAGTGCCCGCGCCCTCACCGGGGACAAAGCCATCGCGGTCGCGATCGAATGGCCGGCTCGCCTTCTCCGGGGCGTCGTTGCGTGTCGACAGCGCACGGATGGCATTGAAGGACGCGATCCCCACCTCGCAGAGCGAGGCTTCGGTGCCGCCGGCCAACATCACGTCCGCGTCTCCGTGCTGGATCATCCGTGTCGCGTCGCCAAGGCTTTGCGTCGATGCGGCGCAAGCCGTCGTGACGGTGGTGTTCGGACCTCGAAGATGGAACTGCATCGCGACCGAGGCGCCCGCCATGTTGGGGATGATCATCGGCGCGTAGAGCGGGTTCAGCCGGCCCTTGCTCAGGAAAGTCGCGGCACCGGTCGTCATGTCGTCAAAGGCGCCGATCCCGGTTCCCATCGCCACCCCGACTCGGAAGTTGTCCTCTTTGTTGAGGTCGAGGCCTGAATCCGCGAGGGCCATTCCTGACGCCGCGACCGCCATCTGGGAGAAGCGGGCCATGCGCTGTGCGGCCTTGCGTTCGAGGTAGTCCTGCGGGTCGAATGTGTTGACCTGGCAGCCAAATTTTGTCGCCAGGCGATCGCTTGAAAAGCGCTCGAAGGGGCTGGCGCCGCTCCGGCCCTCGATCAGGCTGTGCCAGTACTCCTCGAGGTTCTTGCCGATCGGGTTGACCGTGCCCATCCCGGTGACCACGACGCGGGTCTGACCATCCTTGGCGGCAGGCCGCTTAAGGGTGTGACTCACTGAATTCACGCCTTCCCCACCTCCGCCCGAATCTTACCGACGAGCCCGTTCTGGACCGCATCGCGCGTAACTCGGATCGCGTTCTTCATGGCGCGCGCGTCAGAGCGGCCGTGCGCGACCACCGCCACCCCGTCGATGCCGAGCAAGGGAGCGCCGCCGAACTCGCGCCAGTCGATGCGATCTCGGATCTCGCGCACCCGGGGCCGTATCAAAAGTCCGCCGAGCTTGCCGGTCATCGTCTTCGGGATCTCATCGCGCAGGTTGCGGAACAGGAACTCCGCGGTGGCCTCGGCCATCTTGATCGCGACGTTGCCGACAAAACCGTCCGCCACGACGACGTCCGCACGCGCCGCGTACATGTCCTTCGGCTCGATGTTGCCGACGAACCCCGGCAGCGTGTCTTTCAACCGCTTGGCCGTCTCACGAACCCGCTCGTCGCCCTTGCCCTCCTCCTCGCCGTTGCTGAGCAGGGCGACGCGGGGCGCGGGCCGGCCCAGCATCTCGCGGGCATACACCGCGCCCATGGCCGCGAACTGGGCCATGTACTCAGGCTTGGAGTCCACGTTGGCCCCGACGTCGAGGAAGTAGGCGAAGCCATCCTGCGTGGGCACGATGGATCCCAGCGCCGGGCGCTCGACGCCCCTGATGCGGCCCTGGATGAACAGCGCCGCCGCCATCACAGCGCCTGAGTTGCCGGCCGAGGTCCAGCCATCCGCGCGTCCGGTCTTGCACAGGCGGGCGCATACCGACATCGACGAGTCGGGCTTGTTGCGCACGGCATGCGCCGGGTGCTCGTCCATGGCGATGACCTGCGTGCACGGAACGAGCTGCAGGCGCGGCTGACTGTCCAGCAAGGGCTGCACGGAAGCCGGAATTCCCACCAGCGAGATGTCGACCCCATACTCGGCCGCCGCCATCGCCGCGCCCTTGACGATCTCCTCCGGCGCGTGATCGCCGCCCATGGCGTCGACCGCTATGCGCATGACGAGGCGCCGCCCTAAATGTCGAGGTTGCGGACGCTCTTGGCGTGTGCCTGGATGAACTTCTTCCTAGGCTCGACGTCAGGACCCATCAACCTCTCGAAAGTGTCATTGACCGCGGCCGAGTCCTCAACCGTGACCTGGAGGAGCACCCGCGTCGCGGGATTCATGGTCGTCTCCCACAGCTCTTCCGCGTTCATCTCGCCAAGACCCTTCATGCGCGCGGCCTCGGCGCCCTTGCCCAGTGTCCGCAGAGCTTTGTCACGATCCGCCTCCGACTGGCACCACATCACCTTCATGTTCTTGCCCGTGCCCCTGGAGACCTTGAACAGCGGCGGCTGCGCCATGTAGAGGTAGCCCTTGTCGATCACCTGCGGGAAGTAGCGGAAGAAGAAAGTGAGAAGCAGGGTGCGGATGTGGCTGCCATCGACGTCGGCGTCGGTCATGGTCACGATCCGGTGGTAGCGGATCTTGTCGATGTTGAAGTTGTCACCGACGCCGGCGCCCATCGCTGTGATCAGGTTGCGGATCTCGTCTGAGGTCAAGACCTTGTCCAGGCGCGCCTTCTCGACGTTCAGGATCTTGCCGCGCAGCGGCAGTATGGCCTGGGTGCGGCGATCGCGACCGCCTTTGGCGGTGCCGCCCGCGGAGTCTCCCTCGACGATGTAAAGCTCGGACAGAGAAGGGTCGCGCTCCGAGCAGTCGGCGAGCTTACCGGGCAGGGTGCTCGACTCGAGGAGGCTCTTGCGCTGCACCAAATCGCGAGCTTTGCGGGCGGCCTCACGCGCGCGTGCCGCAGTAAGCGACTTTTCGATGATGCGCCGGCCTTCCGAAGGGTTCTCCTCGAGGTACTGGGTCAGCCCCTCGGTGATCGCGAGCGAAACGTGCCCCTGGACCTCGGCGTTGCCGAGCTTGGCCTTCGTCTGGCCCTCGAACTGCGGCTCGAGGACCTTGACGCTGATCACGGCGGTAAGTCCCTCCCGGACGTCCTCGCCCGTCAGGTTGGGATCGGATTCCTTGAGGATGCCCGCCTTCCGCGCGTAACGGTTGAGGACGTTGGTCAGCGCCGACCGGAACCCGGTGACGTGGCTCCCACCCTCGATGGTGTGGATGGTGTTCGCGAAGGCGACGACGTTCTCGACGAACGTCTCGTTGTACTGAAGCGCGATCTCGACCTGCGTGCCCTCGATCTCGCGCTCGACGTAAAAAGCAGGCACGTTCACGACAGTCTTGTCGCGGTTCAGGGCGCGCACGAAAGCGACGATCCCGCCCTCGAAGTAAAAAGTCTCGGTGATGCCGAGCACCTCGTCGTTGAGCGCGATCTCCAGCCGCTTGTTGAGGTAGGCCATCTCGCGCAGCCGGTGCCGGATAACCTCGCGGTCGAACCTCGTGTCGGGAAAGATCTGCGGGTCGGGCCAGAACCGGACGGTGGCGCCGGTGTGGTCCGTCTTGCCGATGGGCTTGACGGCTCCCTTCGGAACGCCCCGGCTGTACTCCTGGTGATAGACCTTGCCGCCGCGATGCACCCACACCTGGAGCCGCTCGCTCAGAAAGTTGACGGCGGACACGCCGACTCCATGCAGGCCGGAGGAGACCTTGTAGCCACCACCGCCGAACTTGCCGCCCGCGTTGAGACGCGTCATGACCAGCTCCAGGGCCGACACACCTTCCTTCCTGTGGACGTCGACCGGAATTCCACGACCGTCGTCCTCGACCTGGACGCTGCCGTCGGCGAAGAGGGTGACGACGATCCGGTGGGCGTGGCCGGCGAGAGCCTCGTCGACCGCGTTGTCGACCACCTCGTTGACCAGGTGGTGGAGCCCGGGCGAGCTGGTCGACCCGATGTACATGCTCGGACGCCGCCGCACGTGCTCCCGGCCTTCGAGGACCTGGATCTGCTCGGCGGTGTACGCCACGTCCGCGCCTAATGCTTGAGGCTTCCGAGAACGCTCCGGAAGGGGTTTCCTAACCGCCATTACCGGGGTTTCGGCCCTCCCAGCGCGAAGAAAATTGCGAGGTCTACTGGGCAGAACTTCAGGCCCTCAATTCTACCGGATTTTGAATACGAAAATGGCCTCCGGAGGCCTCTTAACAGGGCCTTATTCGGGACTTTTCTCGGACGCCTTCCAGCGCAGGACCGGATCTTCGCTCTGGCCCTGCAGGTAGGCATTGATCCGGCGGGCCGCACCAACCTCGTCGAGGCGCCCGACCGGGAGGCCTTTCGGCTCTTCGTGCAGGGCATGTGGGTCGGTCCTGGCCTGGGCGACGATCTCTTTGACGGCCCCCGCGAAGGCGTCCAGCGTCGCCTTGCTCTCGGTCTCCGTCGGCTCGACCATGATCGCTTCGGAAACCACGAGCGGGAAGTAGATGGTCGGCGCGTAGAACTCCCTGTCGAGCAGCGCCTTGGCGATGTCCAGCGCCCGCACGCCTCCGTTGGTGGACAGGTTGTGCGCGCTGGCCACGAACTCGTGCATGCAAGGGCCCTCGTGCGGCATCTCGAGGTCGTTTTCCAGGAGCTTGCGCAGGTAGTTGGCCGACAGCACAGCGTCCTGTGACGCCTGGCTGAGGCCGTCGCCACCCATGGCCAGGATGTACGTGTAGGCGCGCACGAGCATCCCGAAGTTGCCGTAGAAGCTGCGCACTCGCCCGATCGACTGCGGGCGCTTGTGGTCGAGCGTGAGGTGGCCGTTGGTGCGCTCGACCGTTGGCGTCGGCAAGAAGGGCACGAGGTCGGCCTTCACCCCGACGGGCCCCGCGCCAGGGCCGCCGCCGCCGTGGGGTGTGGTGAAGGTCTTGTGCAGGTTCATGTGCACGGCGTCGAAACCCATGTCACCGGGGCGGCAGATGCCCATGAAGGCGTTCAGGTTGGCGCCGTCGTAGTAGAGGAGGGCGCCCGTCGCGTGCACCATCTCCGCAATATCCAGTATCTCACGCTCGAACAGACCCAAAGTGTTGGGGTTTGTGAGCATCAGCGCTGCCGTTCGCGGCGAAAGCTTGGACTCCAGGTCGGCGAGGCTGATGCGGCCGTCGGGGCCGGACTTGACCTCCAGGACCTGGAAACCGCTGAGGGCGGCGCTGGCGGGGTTGGTGCCGTGCGCCGAATCCGGGACCAGGACCTCCGTCCGGTTCTCCTTCCGCGAGTCGTGAAAGGCCGCGATCATTCGCAGCGCCGTCCACTCCCCATGGGCGCCCGCGGCCGGCTGCAGGGTTACCCGCTCCACCCCAACGATCGCGCAAAGCGCCTGCTCGAGCCTCCACATCAGCTCGAGGGCGCCCTGGATGGACTCCTCGTCCTGGTAAGGGTGGAGGCCGGCAAAGCCAGGAAGCGCAGCCGCCACCTCGTTGGCAACCGGGTTGTACTTCATGGTGCAGCTGCCAAGGGGGTAGAAGTTCTCGCTGATCGAGTAGTTCAGCGAGGCCATCCGGCTGTAGTGGCGCAGGATCTCGGGCTCGCTCAGACGCGGCAGGCCCGGCGGCCTGGACCTCAGGAGCTCCCGGGGCAGGACATCGGCCGGATCGCGACCTGTGACCTCGGGGTCGGGCAGCCGCGGCGGATCGACCGCCGGCCGGCTGAGCTCGAAGCTGAGCGGCTCGGTCACGACTCGAGCACCGACATGAGCTCGTCGATCGCACGCGCGTCGTTGACCTCGGTGCACGTGAAGGTCAGCACGCCCTTCAGCTCGCGGAACCAGCGACTGACGTCGAGGCCGCCGAGGATTCCCTTGCGTGCCAGCTTGCGAACCACGGCGGACGCCTTCGGGACACGGACCGGGAACTCGTTGAGGAACGGCCGGTCTGGAAATGCGAGCTCCCACCCGGGCAGCCTGGCCAGGCGGTCGGCGAGAGAGTGGGCGCGCCGGAAGCTGACGTCGGCGACCTGGCGCAGGCCGTACGGACCCATGTACGTCAGGTAGACCGCCGCGGCCAGCGCGCACAGGCTGTGGTTGGTGCAGATGTTGGAGGTCGCCTTCTCGCGGCGGATGTGCTGCTCGCGGGCGGCCAGGGCGAGCACGAAGCCCCGCCGGCCCTGGGCATCGTGCGCCGTGCCGACGAGCCGGCCCGGCAGCTTCCGCACCAGCTCCTTGTGGCAGGCGATGAAACCCACGTGGGGGCCGCCCAGGCTCGGCGGCAGCCCGAGCTGCTGGCCCTCGCCCACCGCGATGTCGGCGCCATATTCGCCGGGGGGTGCCAGGATGGCAAGGCTGATCGGGTCGACACAGGCGATGGCGAGGGCGCCGGCGTCGTGCGCGGCATGGGTCAAGGCCGGGGCGTCGGCGAGGAGGCCGAGAAAGTCGGGCTGCTGGAAGATGACGGCGGCCGTCTTCTTGGTTGGCTCGCCGCCCTTGCGGACCTTGATGCCGCGCCCCGCGCCGAAGACGCGCAGCACCTGCACGTACTCGGGGTGCACGTATCCGGCGACCAGGACTTCGTTCCGTCCCGTGTGGACGTAGGCCATCATCGCGGCCTCGGCCACGGCGGTCGCCCCGTCGTAGAGCGATGCGTTGGCGACGTCGAGCGCGGTGAGCTCGGCGATGAGGGTCTGGAACTCGAATATCGCCTGGAGCGTGCCCTGGCTCGCCTCCGCCTGGTACGGCGTGTACGCGGTGTAGAACTCTGGCTTCGACGTGACCGCGGCGACGGCCGCGGGGATGAAGCGCCGGTAGATACCGCCACCGCGAAATGTCAGGCGGTCGGGAAAGACGCGGTTGCGATTCGCCAGCGCCGCGACCTGGGACATGGTCTCGAACTCGGACAGCCCAGCCGGCAGCTGCAGCGAGTCGAGGCGGAGGGACTGAGGGATGTCGACGAGCAGGTCCTCCATCGAGCGCACGCCGATCGTCTCCAGCATGGCGGTGCGATCCTCGGGAGAGTGAACGAGGTAGGGCAAGCTAGTGCGCGGAGGCCTCGGTCACTTTCTTGTATTCCGACTCGTCGAGGAGATCGTCAGGCGGCTCACCGGCGAGGTCGATCTTGAGGATCCAGCCTTCGCCGTACGGATCCGAGTTGAGGAGCTCAGGCTTCGAGGCGAGCTTCTCGTTCACCTCGGAGATCCGGCCCGCGACGGGCGAATAGAGGTCGCTCGCCGCCTTGACCGACTCGACGACGCCAAACGTCTCCCGCGCCGCCAGCTTTCGCCCAGCGCTCGGCAGCTCGAGGAAGACGACATCGCCGAGCTGCGACTGCGCGAAGTCGGTGATGCCGACCGTGGCGTGCTTACCGTCGACCGTGACCCACTCGTGCGTCTTGCTGTAGCGCCGTTCAGCCATGGCGACTCTCCTTCTTCTCACTGAGCGAGCGGGCCGAGCCTCGATAGAAAGGTAGCTTGACGACCTCGGCCG
>DASXSD010000127.1:0-10785 GCA_036506195.1 Candidatus Dormiibacterota bacterium | reverse complement strand
TGGTTGCACTTGTGGCCTTTACTGCGACGGTTGGCTCGTGAGGCCTGACCAGATGGCCCAGGCCGGGTACGCGATGTAGATCCCAACCCAGCTGACGAAGCCGACCCAGATCCATGCGGGGGCTTTGTTCATGTCGTCGAGCCGCAAGACGATCCCGGGGATGAGGAGCACGCCGGTCACCATGAGCGCGCCCGCGGCTATCCCCAGCCACCGGAGGGGCGAGGTTGGGCTCGACGACCAGCAGTACGCAAGCAGCCAGACACCGATCAGCGCGAAGCCCAGGCTCGAGACCATGCCCGCGAAAAAGAAGCCTGTGATCCTGGAAATCACCAGCACCGAGCCGATCACGGCGATCACTTCCCCGAGCAGCGCCACATAGGCGAGCAAGGCGTGCCCACTCAGCCGCCAGGCCAGGTAGCCGCTGAGCACCGCCAGCACTCCGTTCAACACGTCGTTGATGGTTCCGAACGGACCGCCCGCGACGAAAAAGATCGCCAGCGCGAGCGCGCTCGCGATGGCGCAAACACCGACGGCGATCAGGACCACGGGATTAGGTGCGTTTGTATGCAAGGGGCCAGAAATCGGTCGGTGAGCGCAATGTATGCACCGTTCGCAAGCTCCCGATGATCAGTCGCATTTCATGCGCATTCTTGCTGGTTCTGGTCGGCCTCGTTGTCCTGCCCACCGCGGCTCAAGCGAAGGTGAACAGCGGGTGCATGGCCACCGGCACCGCCTCCAGGTCCGGAACGGTCGACCTCACGACCGCAACCGTATGGCACGTGACCGCCGCGGATGTGCTGACCGGGGTGGCGAAGGCACCAGGGTCTCAGAGGACGGCGCAACTCAAAGTGGTCCTGTTCGGTATCGGACTTCCGCTCCTTGACCGGACCGGCAGCAGCACCACGGGGACCGCGGGTCCATATCGGATCGCGGACTACGATCCCTACACTCGCGTCCTGGCGGTGGCTGGAACCAGCACCACCTGCGACGGCTCCGTCCTGATCATCGTGGACGACGTCAGTCCACTGACGACCTGGGCCGGAGTCCTGGGATTGATCGCTGCGCTGCTCGGCCTGATCGGGCTGCTGGCCACCCTCACGCAAGTTCCAACCGGCAACGCTCGCATCGTCGGGCTCGTCGTCGGTGTGGTGGCAGGCCTGGGAGTCGGGCTCCTTCTGCAGGAGATGGCCATCCTTGATCCCGCCAACGCGCTCGGTTTGCTGTTTCCGGGTGGTGGGGCCGTCCTCGGTTTCCTCGTGCCGGGGCTTCTTCGCAGTCAGACGCTCCCCTCTCCTCAATAGGTGGTCTTGGCGCCAAAAGTACCTATCGACGCGCCTCATTACGTGCTTTTGGATCCAAAGACACCGAATCGGTCAGCACCACCGCGCGCCCAGTCAAACTATCCGCCGTGGCCGAGGGCGGGCAGCTCGATCCCCAGACGCAGTTCCGGCAGCTGTACGACCAGGAGTTCCACTCCGTCTACCGCGCCATCCGGGCCGTGGTGCTCGACGCCGCGGCGGCCGAGGACCTGACCCAGGAGACATTCGTCCGCGCCTATCGCGCCCGCAACCGCTACACGCCGACGGCGCCCCCAGGCGCGTGGCTTCGAAGAATCGGCATCAACCTCGCCATCAGCCACCTCAGGCGGCAGAAGCTCGCCCGCTTCCTTCCCGCGCGTCTTTATGTAGCCCCCGACCGGCGGGACTACGACCGGGCCGAGGCCCGCGACGTCGTGAGCAAAGCGCTCAGCACCCTGAGCCCGAAGCTCCGCGCCGCCGTCGTCCTTCATTACTACGAGGGTCTGACACGCGAAGAGATCGCCGAGGTGCTCGGCGTGCCGGCCGGTACCGTCGCCTCGAGGATCGCCAAGGCGGTGGCGATAATGCGCAAAACCCTCGGCACGCTCCCGAGCGACCAACAAACCGGCGGCGCGCGTTCGAGAAGTGAAGGTGCCCTACGTGGAAGATAACTCCACTCAGGGAGGGCGACCCACGCCCTCCGAAGCAGACGTCAGCCGGATGATCCGGGCAGAGGTTGAAACCTGGAATCCCCGGCGCGGCCCGGACTGGTCGGGCTTGATGATCCGTCTTGCCGCGTCCGGACCCGCCCCGTGGGTGATCTACACGGCGGCCAGCGCCGCCCTAGTCGTGATCCTGCTGGCGGCGTTCGTCGTGGGCTCGTATCTGCAGATCGGTGCCCTCGCGCCGCAGCCGATCGACACCCACGTCCCCCGCTAACTAGGTCAGGAGCTCGATCTCCTCGTAGCCGCCGCGCCTGCGCGCCGCGGCCAGGACAACCGACGCAGCCGCGACGTCCCACAGCGCGAGGCCATGTGACTCGAACAGGGTGATCCCCGGCAGCTCGGGGCGCTCCCACCTCCCGGCGACGACAGCACCGAGCTCCACGGCATCGCCCCAGTTGAATTTGCCGGCCTCTGCCGCCTGGATCAGGTCGCCGCTCTCCAGTTGCGCGGTGGCGAGCTCGTCGACGACGACTGTCTGGGCGCGTTCGACCAGCTCCGGTGGCAGCTCGGCCCGATTGCGGAAGTTGGATCCCACCGCCGCCACGGTCGCATGCGGTTCGACCCAGTCCGCGTCCAGGACAGGGACCTGGCTGGTCGTCACGGTGACCACCACGTCTGCGCCGCGCACCGCGGCCTCGGCGCTCGGCGCGTCCACGGTCTTGATCCCCAGCTGGGCCTCCTGCTCCGCGGCGAACGCCGCCCGGCGCTCCTCGTTGCGGCCGTAGACGCGCAGCTCCTCGATCTCCAGCACGTGAGAGAGCGCGAGCGCCTGCGTCGCCGCCTGCCAGCCGGTCCCGATCAACCCGACTGTCGCCGCGCCCGGCTGCCCGAGCGTCTTCACGGCGACCGCCGTCGCCGCCCCCGTCCGGTAGGCGCCCATGAAGTCCGACTCGATCAGCGCTTGGAGCGAGCCGTCGACACCAAAGAGGACGACGAGGAACCGAACGTGCCCGTCGGACACCGTGTAGGTCTTCAGCCCGCTCAGGTTCGCGCCCGGGTAGGAGGCGAACATGACGTTGAGCAATCCGCCCGGACCGAAGGCCCGCCGCCGAGGCTCGTTCTGCGCGTCGCCCTCGCCCAGCTCTCGCATCGCCAGCTCCACCGCGGTGATGACGTCCGGCATCTCGATCAGGTCCTGGACGTCGCTCTCGCGCAGGATCACGGCCATCGCATGGAGAATAGCCGTCTCATGTCCGTCCGCCCGTTGAACGTTGGCCTCATCGGCCTGGGCACGGTCGGCTCCCAGGTCGCCGACCGCATGCTCAGGTGGGGACCGCAGCTCTCTCGCCGCGCGGGCGTCGAGCTCTGCCTGCAGAAGGTCCTGGTCCGCGACGTCGACAAGCGCCGGTCGATCGAGATCTCGAGCGACCTGCTCACCAACGACGCGTCCGAGCTTCTCGACGACCCCTCGATCGAGGTTGTGATCGAGGTCGCCGGCGGTGACGAGCCCATGCGGTCCTACCTCGAGCGCGCGATCCAGGCTGGCAAGCACGTCATCACCGCCAACAAGGTCGTGATGGCCAAGCACGGTCCGCAGCTGCTGGACGAGGCGGCCGAGAAAAACGTCGACGTCTACTTCGAGGCCGCGGTCGGAGGCGGAATCCCCCTCATAAGCACCTTTCGCACCGACCTCCAGGCCAACCGCATCGAGAGCGTGTCCGCGGTCATCAACGGCACGACCAACTACGTCCTCGGGCGGATGGCGTCGACCGGGATGGCGATGGGCGACGCGATCAAAGAAGCGCAGGACGCCGGTTATGCGGAGGCGGACCCGACCGACGACATCGGCGGCTACGACGCGACGTACAAGCTCGCCATCCTCGGCTCGATCGCCTATGAGATCAAGGTGCACCCCGACGACATCTACCGCGAAGGCATCGACGGCATCGAGCCGGTCGACTTCCGATACGCGCGCGAGCTCGGCTACGCGATCAAGCTCATCGCACACACACAGCGCCATCCCGGCCGCGTCGAGGCGCGCGTGCACCCGGCCATGGTTCCCCTCGACCATCCGCTGGCGCGCGTCGAGGGAGCGGAGAACGCGGTCTACGTCGAGGGCGATCTCGTCGGCAAGGTGCTGCTTGTAGGACAGGGCGCCGGCGGGCGGCCGACCGCGTCCGCAGTGGTGGGCGACCTGATCGATCTCTCACGCTCGATCCGTCGGGGCGTGCAGAGCCGGCCGTCCTTCAGCTTCGACGACCGCATCGGCGTGATCCCGATCGGCGAGGTGAAGACGCGCGCCTACTACCGGATCCAGGCCGAGGACCGCCCTGGCGTGGTCGCCGCGGTGGGACAGGTTTTCGCGGAGGAGGGCGTCAGCATCTCGAGTTTCATCCAGAAGGACGCCTTCTCGCATGACCAGACCGCCGAGCTGGTCGTCACCACGCACCCGTCGCTCGACGCGAGCCTGCAGAGGGCGCGCGAGCGCATGGCGCGGCTCGAACCGATCCGCGCCGTCTCCTCTTTCCTTCGCGTCTTTTAAAGACGAACAGCGTGGGCGTCATCGCGCGCTATCGCGACCACCTGCCTGTCACGCCGGCAACGCCGGAGGTCGATTTGCGCGAGGGCTCGACGCCGCTGGTGCCGAGCCGCAACATCGGCCGCGCGCTCGGTCTCGAGCGCCTCTACTTCAAATACGAAGGACTGAACCCGACTGGATCTTTCAAGGACCGGGGCATGGTGGTCGCCGTCGCGAAAGCGCTCGAGGCCAGGCACACGGTGTTCATGTGCGCATCGACGGGCAACACGTCGGCGTCGATGGCCGCGTACGCGGCGCGCGCCGGCGCGCGCGCGATCGTCGTCGTGCCCTCTGGCGAGATCGCATTGAACAAGCTCTCCCAGGCCCTCATGTACGGCGCCAAGGTCGTGGCGCTCAAAGGCAACTTCGACCACGCGCTGGAAACGGTCCGTGAGCTCACGCGTCGTTACCCGGTGGCGCTCATGAACTCCGTCAACCCGCACCGAATCGAAGGCCAGAAGACGGCGGCGTTCGAGATCGTCGACGAGCTCGGCGATGCCCCCGACTACCTGTTGCTCCCGGTCGGCAACGCGGGCAACATCACCGCCTACTGGAAGGGGTTTCGCGAATACCAGAAGGCCGGTCGGGCGACTCGCCTGCCCCGGATGGTCGGCGCCCAGGCCGAGGGCGCGGCCCCCATCGTGCTCGGCGCGCCCGTCGCCAGCCCGAAGACCGTCGCGTCGGCGATCCGGATCGGCAACCCCGCCTCGTGGGAGGGCGCGACGTCTGCACGCGACGAGTCGGGCGGCCTCATCGCCGCCGTGACCGACACCGAGATCCTCTCCGCCCAGATCCGGCTCGCGAGCAGCGAGGGCCTGTTCGCCGAACCCGCGTCCGCGGCGCCGCTGGCGCTCCTGATCCGGCTGGTTCAGGACGGGAGGATCGAAAAGGATGCCGTCACTGTCGTCGTGCTCACCGGTTCGGGCCTCAAGGATCCTGACGCGGCGCTGAAAAACGTAGAACCGCCCATCGAACTGGACGGAGACGCCCGCACACTCGCTAAGGTCTTGAAGCTGTGAAATCCAGGGGATCAAAACTCCTCCCCATTTATGGGGAGGTGGCGCGCGCAGCGCGCCGGAGGGGCTCTTGCGGATAAGGAAACTCCTCCCCACCGTGTGGGGAGGTGGCGCGAAGCGCCGGAGGGGCTCTTGCGGATAAGAGTCCCGGCTTCCATCGCCAACATCGGCCCAGGCTTTGACTGCATGGCGATGGCCATCGACCTGTGGCTCGAGGTCGAGGCCAACGAGGCGGAGCGTCCGTCCTGGGAGTACGAAGGCGAAGGCGCCGACTACCTCTATGCGCACGAGAACCCCTTCACCCGCCTGAACATGAAAGGTCGCGTCCGCAGCGAGATCCCGATGGGCGTCGGGCTCGGCAGCAGCGCCGCGGCCCGGCTGGCGGCGTCGGCGCTGAGCAGCCCCTGGGACGTCAAGTCGCACGTCATCGACGCGGGAGCGGACGAAGGTCACCTCGACAACGTCGCCGCCTCCGCGTCGGGCGGCATCCGCATCGTCTCCGAGCAGGTCGACGAGAAGCTGCCGAACCCGGGATGGGGCCTGGCCCTCTTCGTCGCGCACCAGCCCGTCGCGACCGACAAGGCGCGCGCGGTGCTTCCGTATGAGGTGCCTCTGGGCGACGCGTCGTTCAATGCCGCGCGGACAGCGCTGCTGGCGCGCGCGATCGTCTCCAAGCGCAGCTCGCTCCTGGGGCAGGCGCTGCGCGACCGCCTCCACCAGCCGCACCGCCTGCACCTCTACCCATGGGTCGAGGAGGTGATCAATGTCGCCGAGGCGGCGGGCGCCTACGGCGCGGCGATCTGCGGGGCGGGGCCAAGCGTCTTCGCGTTCTGCGCCGCCTCGCAGGCCAACCGCATCGCGAACGCGATGGAGGAAGCCCATCCCCTGCGCGGCCGGGCCATGGTGACGAAGATCACCGACAAGGGCATGTTCCGCACGCTTTGATCGTCCAGAAGTACGGCGGCACCTCGGTCGGTTCCGCCGCCCGCATCCGCCGCGTCAGCCGTCGCATCGCCAACACCGTCATGCAGGGCCAGCAGGTGGTGGCGGTGGTCTCCGCCATGGGTCACACGACCGACCGCCTGATCACGCTCGCGCAGAGCGTCAACCCCGAGCCGCCCGCGCGCGAGCTCGACATGCTCGTCGCCAACGGCGAGACCATCACCGCGCCGCTCGTGGCCATGTGCCTGCAGGGGATGGGCGTGCCGGCCGTATCGCTGTCCGGAGCGCAGGCGGGCGTGCGCACCAGCGAACACCACTCGCGCGCGCGCATCCGCGACATCAAGCCCGACCGCATCCTCGAAGCGCTGCGCCGCAAGCAGGTGCCGGTGATCGCGGGATTCCAGGGCGTGACCGAGGAGCTCGAGATCACCACCCTCGGTCGCGGTGGATCCGATACCACCGCGGTCGCGCTTGCCGCCGCGCTGCGTGCGGACGCGTGCGAGATCTACACCGACGTTGACGGCATCTACACCGCCGACCCGCGCGTCGTGAAGTCGGCGCGCAAGCTGACCCACATCCAGTACGACGAGATGCTGGAGCTGGCCGCCGTCGGTGCGCGCGTCATGCACCCGAGGGCGGTGGAGATCGGTGAGCTGTATGGCGTGCCCATCCACGTCCGGTCGAGCTTTCACGAGGGCCTGGGTACGATGATCGTCGCCCAGCTCCCGATGGAAGATCGCCAGCGCGTGCGCGGGATCGCGCAAGAAAGCAACGTCGGAAAGATCACGGTGGTCGGCGTCCGCGACCGTCCCGGTGTCGCGGCGACCATCTTCGAGCCGCTGAGCGCGGCGGGCATCTCGGTCGACGTGATCGTCCAGAACATCGGCCGCTCCGGACACACCGACCTCACGTTCTCGGTCGCCGAGTCCGATCTCAAGGCGGCCGAGAAGCTGGTCAAGGTCGCGGCCAAAGAAGTGGGTGCCACGCGCGTCTCGTCGGCGGGCGGCATCGCCAAGCTGTCGATCGTGGGCACAGGGATGCTGGGCACGCCCGGCATCGCGGCGCGCATGTTCCGCGCGCTCGCGGACGCAGGCATCAACATCGAGATGATCAGCACGTCGGAGATCCGGATCACGTGCCTTGTCGCGCGAGAGCAGGTCGACAAGGGCGTGCGCGTCCTGCACAAGGCGTTCGAGCTGGATCAGGAACTGGCCTAAGTGCCCGTAAACGTCGCCATCGTCGGCCCGGCCGGGGCCGGCAAGACCACGCTGTTCAACGCCCTGACCGCGGGTCGCGGCGCGGACGGCGTCGGCATGGTCGACATCCCCGACGAGCGGCTCGACCGGCTCACCGAGGCGGTGAAGCCGGCCAAGAAAACGCCGGCCCAGGTCCGCGTCGAGGACTCGCCGCCCGGCAGTCGCGCCCAGCGAGTCGCATTCGCGCGCCAGGCCGACGTGCTGTTGAAGGTCGCGCGCTGCTTTGGGCTGGACCCCGATCCGGTGGCCGAGCTCGAGGAGTTTGCGCTCGACCTGGTGCTCGCGGACCTGGCGTCGGTCGAGAAGCGTCTCGACGTGGTCGGCAAGGAGGCGCGGGCGGGGAAGAAGGACGCGCAGGCTGAGACAGAAGTGTTGAATGCGGCCAAGCAGCACCTCGACGCGGGCCAGCAGCTGCGCACGCTGCCGCTGGAACCCGACCAGCGGACGATGCTGCTTGGCATCTTCCCGGTCACTCTCAAGCCGGCCGTCTACGTCGCCAACGTCGCCGAAGAGCTCCTTCCGTCCGGTGGAGAGCCGGCCGAAAAGCTTGCGAAGCACGCGGCCGCGGAAGGGGCGCCGGCGCTCACGCTGTCCGCGCGGCTGGAGGCGGAGCTTGCTGAGCTCGAGCCGGGCGAGCAGGCAGACATGCGCGCGAGCTATGGCATCGACGAGTCAGGCCTCGGCCGGATCGCCCGCGCCGTCTGGGAGGCGGGCGGGCTCATCACCTACTTCACGGCCGGCGAGCCCGAGGCGCGGGCCTGGCCGTGCGAGCGCGACGCGCCCGCGCCGATCGCCGCCTCGAAGATCCACACCGACTTCGAGAAGCACTTCATCCGCGCCGAGGTCACGTCAGTGGACGAGCTCGTGGCGGCGGGTTCGATGGATGCGCTGCGCGCGGCAGGCAAGCTTCGTGTGGAGGGACGCGACTACCGGGTCAAGGATGGAGACGTCATCTTTTTCCGGATCGGCCGTTAGATTTCTCGCCGTGACTTTGCGCTTCAGCGCGTCGCACATGTGGGTGAGGCAGGAGGGCGCCGAGGCCGTCGTCGGCCTCAGCGACTACCTCCAGGACCAGATGGGGGAGATCACAGCGCTCGACCTGCCCGACCTCGGCGACGTGATCCGCGCCACCCGGCCCATCGGCAGCGTCGAGTCGGAGGAGGCCACGACGCCGATCGCGGCGCCCATCAGCGGCGAGATACTCGAGGTCAACGCCGAGGCGCTCGAGAACCCGGAGCTCGTGAACACCGACCCGTATTCCGCCGGCTGGTTGCTGCGCGTGCGCATGGAGGACCCGGCCGAGCTGGACGACCTGATCGGGGAAGAGGAGTACGCGGAACTTACTACGGAGGTCTAGCTGATCCCGTAGGCCGCCCGCGTCGGCCGCCGCAGCAGGAAGACCAGGATCGGAATCCCGATCAGCACGAGCGACCACGCCGCCGACACGATGACGGCCACCACCCAGCCCCAGGCCCGAAACGCCTTGAGTCCGTAGTACGCGGCGCCGTGCAGAACCGCGGCGATCAGCTCCAGGGAGACGATGAGCACCGACTCGATGATGAGGAGCCTGTCCACGTCGGCGGTGAGGCCCGCGTTCATGAGCGTTTCGCGAAGCTGCTCGCGTCCGACGGGCGCGGCCAGGACGGCGGCGAACTGCGTCAGCTCGATGAGCCAGAAGACCGCGCCGCCGGCGAAAAGATAGGGGAGCCAGCGCAAACGGTTGCCAGGCGACGGTTTGCTCAATCCCTCTTGACAGCAACTACATTCGGGGTTATAACTGCACCCGGGACACAACATATCGTAGCCAACGTCCCAGTAGGTTGAGTCCCACGGCCCAACGACAGGCAGGCGGAACCCTCCCCAGGTCGCACCCCACGACCCAGCACAAGTTCCCCCAGCCGCCTGCCTGTCCTATACCTCCCCCGCTTCACCTCCCCACTCGCTGGGGAGGTCGGCCCGGCTTCACCTCCCCACTCGCTGGGGAGGTCGGCCCGGCTCGCGCAGCGAGCCCGGCCGGGTGGGGAGACTCGAGCTGGTTATCAACGCCCTCTAGACTTGCAGATCTATGGGCCGCAAGGGCAAAAAGCGCGCGAAAGGCAAGTTCCGCCAGCCGATGCGGCCGGCGGGGCCCCTGTCCTCGGTCGCGGCGGCCGGAGCCCCGGCCTCATCTCCAGCCAAGAGCGTCTCCCAGGCCCGCGTCGGCGGCGACCAGGCGCTGGTCCGCGCGGTCGAGATGTCCCTGGGGACGCGCAACCAGATCGTCAAACAGCGTGGCGGTCGCTTCATCGTCCAGTCGACCGACCCCTCGATCCCGCTCGACCGGGTGCCCTACTTCACCAGGGACCTGGTTCGGCTTGCGGTCGTCGGCATGGCAATGATCGTTCTGCTGGGAATCGGGTCGCTGACCGTACCGCTGATCGTCAAGTAACCAGGGCGGAAAACCGGGGTCGAAACGCTAGAGTTTCGACTCGCTGTGGCAGTCCGGACCAGCGAGGCCGCAAGCGCCGCTCTCAAGCAGGTCGTCCGCCGGCGTGGCTCGACCAAGCTCGCGCATCAGCACCCCGTGAACGTCATTCACCACGAGCAGGCCACGCTTGGTGAACAGCTCGCGGACAGCATCGCGGCATTCATCGGCTCGTGGCGATTCCTGATCATCCAGACCGGGCTCGTCATCGCGTGGATCACCATCAACACGCTGCAGGCGACCGGACGCATTCACATCGACCCCTACCCATACATCCTGCTCAACCTCGCGTTCTCCACCCAGGCCGCTTACACGGGACCGGTGCTTCTGCTGGCCGGCAACCGGCAAGCGCAGAAGGACAGGCTGACCCTGGAGCACGCCGCCACGGAGGCTGACAAAGCCGACCGCCAGAACGTGGAGATCCTGCAGGCGATCAGGGGCGTCACCGACCTGACCGAGCAGAACACCGAGACGACGATCGCGATCCTGCGCCACGTCGAGACCCTGGTCCAGGAACACGTCAACGAGATGATCGCGGCGGGGAAGCGGAGGAAAACGCCCCGAAC
>DASXSD010000126.1:0-3580 GCA_036506195.1 Candidatus Dormiibacterota bacterium | reverse complement strand
GCGAGATAGACGACCACGGGCTCAATTATCGCGGAGCCAGCAGAGGGACCCGCGCCCGCACCAAATTCAAGCGGAAACGGCAGCCAGGGTGTTACAAGGTAGAGCCCGTTGATCAACCTCATCGACATCGTGATCCTCATTGCGGCCATCGTTGGGCTCGCGAACGGATACCGCCGCGGGTTCTGGCTCTCGCTCGCGCAGTACTTCGGGCTGCTGGTCGGTGTGCTGCTCGGCGCCGCGTCGGCCAGGTACGTGCTCGACTACCTGCAGATCAACAACGGCAGCGCGCGGCCGCTGGGCGCGGTGCTCGTGCTGGTCATCGGCGGCAGTCTCGGCTCGAGCATCGGGTTCGCGGTCGGCGAGCCGATTCGCCGCCGCATCCTCCACACAGGGACCCACACCGCATTCGATTCCGCTGCGGGCGCGGTCCTGTCCGCATTCGCGGTGCTCGTCATGTGCTGGTTCCTCGGCCTCAGCTTCTCGCGAGGCCCGAGCCCGGAGATCGCGCAGCAGATCCAGCGCTCGACGTTGCTGCGCGGGATGGACACCATCGCGCCCCGACCACCTGGATTCCTCGCCAGCGTCGCCCAGGTCCTTTCGGGCGTGCAGTTCCCGCCGGTCTTCGCGGGCCTCGAACCGAGCGGCCTACCCAGCGCGCTTCCGCTCCCCGCGTCGATCGATATGCCTGAAGTGAAGCACGCGGCGTCGTTGGTGGTGAAGGTTTCCAGCGTCGGTTGCGGCGGCATCGTCACCGGCAGCGGATTCCCGGTGGGCAACGGCTATGTGGTCACCAACGCGCACGTGGTGTCAGGCACGACGAAGCACGCGATCGGCAAGCCTGACGGCACAACTCTTAGCGCCGAGGTCGTCTACTTCGACCCCGAGAAGGACGTGGCGGTGCTGTACGTGCCCGGGTACAAGGTCGCGGGAATGACCTTCGGGCCGGCGCAGCGAGGGACGAAGGGAGCGGTCATCGGGTATCCGGGCGGACAGGGCGAGAAGACGGTGCCCGCCGTCGTCGACGGCTCCATCGCGGCCCAGGGCCGCGACATCTACAACTCGGGATTCGTGACTCGGCAGATCTACGTGCTGCAGGCGAGCGTGCATCCTGGCAACTCCGGAGGGCCGCTGATCGACCTCGAGGGGCGCGTGCTCGGGATGGTCTTCGCGACCTCGGCCAGCGACCCGACGCTGGCCTACGCGCTCACCGACGACGAGATCGCGCCGGACATCCGGGACGCGGAGGCAAATCCGAAAGTGAGAGATACGTCGCGCTACGAATGCGCCGCCTAGTGGCCTAACTCCTCTCCACGCAGTGGGAGGTGGCGCGCAGCGCCGGAGGGGCCGCCTCAGGCCTCCTTTGATTCGTGTTCTGGTTTTCCTTCCTCGATCAACATGATCGGAATCCCGTCGACGATCGGGTAGAGGACCTTACAGCTCGGGCAGCGAAGCTTGTCCCCTTTCAGCTCCACCTTGGTGTGGCACTTGGGGCAGGCCAGGATTTCGAGCAGTTCTTGAGAGATCACCCGCGCATGGTAGTACCGTTGCGCCGATGATTCTGAGGCGGCTCTTTGTCTACCTCGTGAGCGCGGCCGCGCTGAGCCTTCTCGCCTCCGGCCTGGTGCTCCTCGGCGGCACGATCTTGCTGTTCGTCTTCAACGATCCGAGTGCTGAGGACAGCCGCGGTCAGCTTGCCTACTACACCGCGATGATCATCGCCGGCCTGCTGGTCTGGGCCCCCTCCATCTGGTACGCGCAACGGCTCGCCCGCGACCCATACGAGCGCGCGTCAGCGCTGCGCCGCCTCTACCTCTACTGGGCGTGCCTGGCCGGCTCGCTCGCGGCGATGGTCGCGGTGAGCGTCGGGCTCAACCAGCTGCTGATGCCGGTATTCGACAACGAGTTCTTCACGTACCTCTCGGCGGCGCAGGCGGGATGGGCCGCCTTGGTCTTCGCCGCCGTCTGGGGCTCGCACTTCCTCATCGCGTGGCGCGATCGCGCCGCAGTCGGCGAGGAAGGCGCGTCCTCGACGCTGCGTCGCTGGTACATGTACGCCGCGCTGCTGATCGGCCTGCTGACGATGCTCGCCGGCACGCAGACCTCGCTGCAGCTCGGCTGGCACCGCGTTGTCACCGGCGGCGCCTTCCCAGGTGGTTTTCTCTCGTCCGCGATTGCGCAGATGATCGCGGGCTCGCTGCTCTGGGGCGTGCACGCACGCGTGATCGCAATCCGGCACATCACCGAGGACAGGCATTCGACTCTGCGCGCGGTCGAAGGCTTCCTTGCGGTGGCGGTCAGCATCGCGACCGCGCTGTTCGGCGCCAGCCAGATCCTCTACTACGCCCTCGCGCGCGCCATCGGCGTCAGCAATCCAGGCAATGCGGGCAACGATGTGCTGGCGGCGCTGTCGACGCCTGGCTCGCAGCTCCTGGTCTACGGCGTCGCGTGGGTGCTCATCAGCCGCCGCCTCGCGCGCGACGCGGGCACGCAAGAGGCCGACCGTCAGGCGGGCATCCGCCGCCTCTACACCAACCTCGCCTCCCTCATCTCGCTCGCCGCGTGGGCGACCGGAGCAGGCTGGCTGCTGTGGACGCTGCTCGAGCAGGCGGAAGCGCCGCTCATCGGCGTCCGCGCGAGCGACTGGAAGGACCCGCTGAGCATCTCGGTCACCCTGCTCGTCGTCGGCGCCGCCGTGTGGATCGCCCACTGGCGGCACGAGCCGTGGGCCGCCGACCGTCAATCGCTGAGCCGCAAGCTCTATGTGTGGGCGGCGCTGCTCGGCAGCGTGCTGGCGGTGCTCGCAGGAGCGGTCGGGATGATCAACGCGGTGCTCCAGCAGGTCTTCAGCTCGAATCCAAGGCTCGACACCACCGCCAACCTCGACTTCGCCCACTACCTGGCGGTGATCCTCGTCGCCGCCGGGGTCGGCTTCTACCACTTCATCGTTCTGCGCGCCGACGCCGCCGCGCGTCCGTCCAGGCCGGCGGTCACGGCCCCGAGATCGGTGACGGTGACGGCGACGCCGGCGACTCAGCCAGTGCACGCGACCGAAGCCCTCGGACCGCACTCGCACCGCTACACGCTCGTGGTGACCGACGCCACGGAGGACGACGTGCACCAGGCGCTCGCCTCCCTGCCGCCGCACGCGAGCTACAGGCTCACGCCCGCCGAACAACCCGTTGACGGGCGCTGACCCTCAGCCCTTTCTCGACCTCGTCGACTGGCGCCGGCGGGTCGGCGACCTCTACCGCATCACCGGCCCCGACGCCCTGACGCGGTTCCGACAAGGTCGCGACGCGCTGTTTCGCACGCACCCGCAGTCGCCCATCGAGCCCGAGGAGCGCGCTTCCTTCGCCGGGCTGCACTACTTCGACCACGACCCCGCGTACCGGGTGACGGCGCGCGTCGATGCGGCCGACGGCAGCGAGCTGGTCATCGACACCGGCGGCGAGGACGGCGCAGTCCGGTACCGCCGGGCCGGGAGATTGCTCTTCACGCTGGCCGGCCAGGAGTGCGCGCTGACGGTGCTGAGCCTGGTCCAGTACGCGGGCGGCCTGTTCGTTCCGTTTCGCGACCGGAC
>DASXSD010000125.1:0-9866 GCA_036506195.1 Candidatus Dormiibacterota bacterium | reverse complement strand
ATGTCAGTGCTGCCCCTGTTGATCTCGAAGTCGGACGAGATCAACTGGATGGTCGAGCAAATGGTCGAAGTGGCGCGCCTCGAGGAGGGAAGGCTCTCCCTGAAGAGGCAGCGCATGGACATCGTCGAGCTCACCGACTCTGCGATCGACGGGGTCAAGTTGCTGCTGAGCGACCATGACCTGAAGGTCGAGTCGCCCTCGTCGCCGATCGAGGCGCAGGTCGACCCGGACCGGTTCCAGATCGTCATCCGCAACCTCCTCAGCAACGCGGCGAAATACTCGCCTCCCGGGACCGATATCAAGGTCGACGTCACTGGCAATGACGAGCGGGCGATGGTCAAAGTGACCGACCAGGGCGTCGGCATCTCGACCGAGAACCAGGCCCAGCTTTTCACCCGCTTTTCGCGCATCGACACCGGCTACAACATCCACGGCACGGGTCTTGGCCTGTGGCTCTCGCGGGAAATCGCCCGCATGCACGACGGCGACCTCACCGTCTCGTCCAGGCCCGGGGCCGGCAGCACGTTCACGTTCTCGGTGCCGCTCAGCCAGTAACTTTCTCTAGTGCTCCCGGATGCCCAGCGCTCGTTCGTGCCGCTCCGCCCACTCGACCTTCACTTGACACTCGCGCCGCTGAGCTCTGGACCGTGGCTGCGTCACGAGGGCCACACGATCTGGCGCGCCACACGCACACCGGCCGGAGCCGTGACGATGCGGCTGGCAAGGAAGAACGGATCGGTCGACGTGCAGGCGTGGGGTCCTGGCGCCGAGTGGGCGGTCGCGCATGCACCATCGCTGTGCGGCGAGGAGGACGACGACGGGGGCTTCGTCCCCCTGCATCCGCTGGTCTCCCGGCTGCATCGCGAGATGCCCGGCATGAGGATGCCGCGCACGCACGCGGTTTTCGAGGCGCTGGTGCCCGCGGTTCTCACCCAGCAGGTCACGACCGACGAGGCTCGCGAGTCATACCGGCACCTGGTCAACGCGGTCGGCGAGCGCGCGCCGGGTCCGTTCGCGCTGAGGCTGCCCCCGGCGCCGGACGTGCTGGCCGGGATGCCGTACTGGAGCTTTCACCGCTTCGGCATCGAGCGCCGGCGCGCCGACATCGTGGTCCGCGCGGCGCGGAGCGCGACGCGCCTCGAGGAGGCCGTTGCCATGGACATCGCCTCAGCGCATCGCCGGCTGCGCGCTTTTCCCGGTGTGGGCCCGTGGACCGCGGCCAAGGTGGCGATGGTGGCGCTGGGGGACGCGGACGCAGTCCCCCTGGGCGATTACCACCTGCCGCATTCGATCGGCTACGCGTTCGACGGCACCCCGCGCTCGACCGACGAGCGCATGCTCGAGATCCTCGAGCCCTATCGCGGCCACCGCGCGAGGGTCATCCGTCTGGTCACCCATGCGGGGATCGCCGCGCCGCGCTTCGGCCCCCGCAAGCCCCTCCGCAACATCCTCGACCGCTGACAGCCCCAACTTCACCTCCGCGCTTGCCGGGTGGGGGCTTCACCTCCCCGCTTGCCGGGGAGGTCGGCGCCGCAGGCGCCGGGTGGGGACGCCGGCTAGTTGTCTAAGCTCGCCAGCTCTTCCTCCGCCAGCTCGACCAGCTCTCGCATTCCCTCAGCGTCGAAGATCAATCGCGCCCCCGCGGCCCCGTAGAGCTCGGGCAGCGGCCTGGTCGCTCCCAGCGCGAGCGCCTCGCGGTACTTGCGCACCGCCCTCGGACGATCGCTGAGGCTGTTGCGCCACACCTG
Organism: Candidatus Dormiibacterota bacterium; assembly: GCA_036506195.1. GTDB lineage: Bacteria > Chloroflexota > Dormibacteria > Dormibacterales > Dormibacteraceae > 40CM-4-65-16. The sequence goes on along the minus strand of DASXSD010000125.1, from coordinate 8,118 downwards.
CAGGGCGCCGAGCTGGGCGATGCCGTACTCGATGTAATAGAACGGAAAGTCAAAGAAGTGAGGCTGGTAGTACCAGCGCGCGATCCGCTCCGCCTCGAGCCCAGTCCAGTCCACGATGTCGCCCTCGAAGCGGCGGCGCAGCTCCAGCCACTTGCGGTCTCGCGCCGCGGCGTCGCGACCCTCGGGGTTCGTGTACATCCACTGCTGGAATGCGTCGACCGAGGCGCAGTGCGAGAAGAAGGTCAGCGTCTTCTCCAGGAGCCAGCGGCGCGACCGCGGTGCATCCTCCTCCGCGTAGTAGCCGCCGTGCTCGCGGTCGAGATACGGAGCGGCGAGCAGCTCCATCGACATCGACGCGACCTCCGCCATCTCCGCTCCCGGATGGCGCTGGAACAGAAGGGGCAGACGGCCGGCCTCGAAGACGTGGAACGCGTGCCCAGACTCGTGCAGCAGGGTGCGCACGTCATCGTCCACGTTGACGCTGTTGGCGAAAATTAGCGGCAGCCCGCGCGCGGGCAGAGAGTCGCAGAAAGCGCCCGGTGACTTGCCCTTGCGGTTATCGAGGTCGAGAAGTCCGGCATCCGCCATGCGCTCGAAGTAGCCGCGGAAGTCGGGGTCGACCTCGCCGAAAACGCGCTTGGCCCGCTCGACGAAGTCTTCGATGTCGCGATACGGCTTGAGTGGCGTCCGGCCTTTTGGATCGACGACGAGATCCCACGGCCGCAACCTGTCCAGTCCGAGGTAGCGCCGCCGCCGTTCCATCAGGCGCGCGACGGCCGGCTGCACGGCGACCTCGACCGCCTCGTGAAATCGGAAGCAGTCGTCCGGCGTGTAGTCGAATCGATTCTTCTCACGGTGCATGTAGTCGCGGAAGTTCTCGAAGCCCGCGTTGCGGGCGACCTGCGTGCGCACGTCGTACATGCGGTCGAACAGGTCCGCGAGAGCCTCTCTCTGTTCGATGTAGGGCCTGTACATGAGTCGGAACGCTTGCTCCCGGACCGCCCTGTCCTTTTCTTCGAGGAAGGGTTGCATCTGCTGCGGCGTCTTTTCCTCGCCGTCCCAGTCGACGGTCATCGCGCCGATGACCTTGGCCCACTCGGTCGAGAGCCTGGCCAGCTGCTCGAACAGGGGCACGTTGGCTTCGTTGAAGAGCTCCATCTGGTTGCGGAAGCGGCGCACGGTGGTCTCGAGGTCAGGGGTGACGGAGCCGAGGTCGACGAGGCGCTTCTGGAGCCTGACGCGCTGCTCATCCGCCCTGGGCTCGATCTCGCTGCTGAACCTGAGCCGCGCTTGCTCACGCTCGGGGTCGGCCGTGTTGCACGCGTAGGCGAAGTTCGCGAGCGCCGAGGCCTCAGTCAGGAGAGACTCGAACCCCGACCAGTCGTTGAGCCATGCCTCGATGTTGCCGTTGTCCAGCGGTCGAGTCGCCAGCTCCTCGTAGTACGGGGCCACGTCGCGCCACGTCGCGTCCTTGAACGCTTCGGCCGACTCCGGCAGAGCTATCGCCACACCCAACGACCATGCTACAGAGGCATTTGAGTTGAGATCCTCGCCCCTTCCGCTGCCCGCCTCCGTGCGCGCTTCCGTCGAGGCGGCGCTCGGCGAGCGGCCCGCGCAGGAGGAGTTCGCGTGGATGAGCTGGGCGGGTACGGTGTGGCGGCTCGCGGCCGGCGGAAAGGCCGTCTATGTGAAGCGCGCGGCCCACCTGGAAGGCGAGCGGGATCGACTCGCCTGGCTCGCGGGGCGTTGGCCGGTGCCCGAGGCGATCGGTTTCTTCCACGAGCTGGGTGATGACTGGCTCATCTCTCGCGAAGTGCGTGGAGTGCCGATGTACCACGCGTCTGTCGGGTGGGCCCCGGACCGCGTCGCGGCCACGCTGGGCGAGATCCTGCGTGGCCTGCACGCAACTGACGCGAGCGGTTGTCCGTTCGGCGAGAAGAAGCCCGGTCACGTCCTGGTCCACGGCGATTACTGCCTCCCCAACGTCCTGGTCGAGGACGGGAAGCTGAGCGGCCTCGTCGACGTCGGGCTGGCTGGGCTGGGCAACCCCGAGATCGACCTCGCGGCCGGTGTGTGGACGCTGCAGTACAACTACGGCCGGGGTTTCGCGCGCACGTTCCTGGACGCCTACGCCTGGCCGCCGATGAGCGATGCCGCGATCGAGAAGCTGCGCCGGCGCTACGCCCGCTAGTTTCACGCGACTGCCGGCGCTCGCGGCATTGAAGCGTGCCTGAAACCCGCGACTGCCGGCGCTCGCGGACTAAGTAGGCAAGACGATGTTCTCGACCGCGCGCCAGCAGTACCACGCCGCGATGGTCCGGTAGGGCCGGAACTTCTCGCCCTCGACCATCAGCGCCTTGGGCTTGATCACCTCGCGCTTGCGATGGATGAGCGACCACCCTTTGCGCACGCCGTAGTCGTCGACCGGCCACACGTCGAGACGTCGCAGCTGAAAGATCAGGAACATCTCCGCCGTCCACGGCCCGATGCCTCGGACCTGGACCAACCGCGCTTTCAGCTCGTCATCCGACAACGAGTCGACGTCACCGAGCGGCACCGTCCCGTCCGCCACCTTGCGGGCAAGGTCGGTGATCGCCGCCTCCTTTGGTCCGCTCACTCCGGCGGCCCGCATGGCGCCCGCGGGGAGGGAAAGCACCTTGGATGGTTCGAGGCCTTCCTCGAAGAGCTTCATGAAGCGGCCGAGGATGGCGGTCGCAGCCGCGCCCGCCAGCTGCTGGTACATGATCGAGCGGACCAGCGCTCCGAAGCCGTCGGAATCGGAGGACTCGAGCTGCATCTTTCCCGAACGCTTGATGAGCCTCGCCATCGCCGGGTCTTTCTCCGCGACGAAGCGAGTCCCCTTGGCTATCTGGCGAGGGGTCGCGTGGAGGGGTGTTTTCAGGCGAACTCGGACATGAACAACGCGAACTCGTCGCGCGTCAGCCGGAGCTCGTCCTCGCCAAAGTCCTTGAGCGGGCGCTGCGGGATGTGCTCCGTGGTGACGAAGTCGTCCATCTTGGTGTCGACGTACAGCAAGCCCGTCACGAGGTGACCTTCCGCCCGCCCTTCCTCGATGACCCTGATCGCCGCGCGGCGGTCGGTCGGATCGTGGTCCTCCCCGAGCTTCTTGAGCACGATGTGCGACCCGTCGTGCAGCTGGACGTCGCGCACCGTGCCGGGCTCGTAGTCGATGTGCACCTCTTCGAAGAAGGGAATGAACGACACGTCGGCGATCGACTCCTCGTGGTCCTTGACCCAGCTGTAGCTCTTGGTCGAGCCGTCGTGGTCGTTGAAGGTCACGCAGGGCGAGATGATGTCGAGGATCGCCGTCCCGCGGTGCGCGATCGCAGCCTTGATCAGCGGCACGACCTGCTTGCCGTCGCCGCTGAACGAGCGGGCGACGAACGAACAGCCGAGCGCCAGCGCGACCGCGCAGGGGTCGATCGGCTGGAACGTGTTGACGGCGCCCTTCTTCTGCACCGAGCCGAGGTCGGCGGTCGCCGAGAACTGGCCCTTGGTCAGGCCATAGGTGCCGTTGTCCTCGATGATGTAGGTGCAGTCGACGTTGCGCCGGATCATGTGCATGAACTGGCCGAGGCCGATCGACGCCGTGTCACCGTCGCCGGAGACGCCGAGCATGATCAGCTGCCGATTCGCCAGGTGCGCGCCCGTGGTCAACGCGGGCATGCGCCCGTGGACGCCGTTGAACCCATGCGCTGTCTCGACGAAGTAGGCGGGCGTCTTGGACGAGCAGCCGATGCCGGACATCTTGGCCAGCATGTGCGGCTCCACGCCGAGCTCGTAGAGCGCCTTGATCATGTGGTTGGTGATCGAGTTGTGCCCGCAGCCCGCGCACAGCGTGGTCGCGGCGCCCTTGTAGGCGTCGCGTGGAAGGCCGACGTGGTTCAGGGTCGCGCTCATGCCGGGACGGCCTCGTGTTCCATCAACGGTTCGATGATGGCAGCAGCGGGGATCGGCTGCCCGTTGTAGTGGCGGATGGAGCGGACGCGGTCGACGAGCTCAGGCGGAAGGGCGAGCCGGACCAGGTCGTAAAGCTGCCCATCGCGGTTCTGCTCGACCACGTACACGCGCTCGTGTCGCGAAACGAACGCGGCCAGCTCATCGGAGAGCGGCAGGGCCCGCACCCGCAGGTAGTCGACGGCGACCGTGTCACGCGCCTCGAGCACCGCGGCGTGGGTGGAGCCGAACGCGATCAAGCCGACCTTCTGGCCTGACTCGTCGACGACAGGGGCGGGCAGCGCGTGGCGCGCCGTCTCCAGCTTGCGGGCGAGGCGGTCCATGTTGCGGGCGTAGGCGTCGGCGCTTTCGGTGTAGCGCGCTTTCTCGTCGTGCCCGGAGCCGCGCGTGAAGTAGCCGGCCGCCGCGTGGTCGGTCCCGGGGATGGTGCGATAGGTCACTCCGTCCTTGTCGACGTCGCGGTAGCGGCCCCACTCACCCGCGAGCTTCTCGAGGTCTTCCTTGGAGAGCACCTTGCCTCGGTCGAACTGCTTCTCCGGGTACTTGAACTCGGGCGTCATCCACAGGTTCATCCCGAGGTCGAGGTCCGAGAGCACGAACACGGGCGTCTGGAAGCGGTCGGCATGGTCGAACGCGTCGCGGGCGAACTCGTAGCACTCCTCGACCGTTCCCGGAAGCAGGACCAGGTGCTTGGTGTCGCCGTGGGAAAGTGTGTACACGAAGCCAAGGTCGGCCTGCGAGGTACGTGTGGGCAGCCCTGTCGAGGGCCCGATGCGCTGGATGTCGAAGATCACGACTGGGACCTCTGCGTAGTAGGCGAGGCCCGAGAACTCCGCCATCAGCGAGATGCCGGGGCCCGACGTCGAAGTCATGGCCCGCGCTCCGGCCCAGCCCGCGCCGATCGCCATGCCAACCGCGGCCAGCTCGTCCTCGGCCTGCACCACCGAGATGCGCTTCTCGCCACTCTGGGCGTCGACCCGGAACCGTTCGGCGTACGCGATCAGGTACTCGCACAGGGAAGAGGAAGGAGTGATCGGATACCACGCGACGACCGTGACACCGCCCATCAACGCGCCCAGCGCCGCCGCCTGGTTGCCCTCGACCAGGACCTTGCCCTCGACCGCGCCCGTCATTGGCTCGAGCCGGTAGGGGTCCTGCTTGGAGAAGTTATCCTGCCAGTAGTCGTAGCCGACCTTCATAGCGTCGAGGTTGACGGGAACCGCCCTGGGTTTGGCCAGGAACTGGCGCCTCACCCCATGCTCGAGCGCCTCCCACGGGATGCCCAGCACGCCGGCCACGACGCCGACGTAGATCATGTTCGCGAGCTGCTTGCGCAGGGTGTCGCTCTGGATCTTGGCCTTGGCTAGCTTGGAGAAGGGGACCGCGTAGTAGGTGACGTCCGTCCGCGCGTCGGCGGTCGAGTACGTCTCCTCGTGGATCACTACCCCGCCTGGCCGCACGGTCTTCAGGTCGTCGCGCCAGGTTGCGGCGTTGTAGGCGACGAGGATGTCGACCTTATCCGACCGCGCCATGTGTCCCTCGGGCGTGATCCTCAGCTGGTACCAGGTGGGGAGGCCCTCGATGTTGGACGGGAAGACGTTTTTGGGCGCGACCGGAATCCCCATGTGAAAGATCGCTCTGGTCAACACGAGGTTTGCGGTCTGGCTGCCGGAACCGTTGACGGTGGCGGCCTGGATGGTGAGGTCGTTGACGATGGGCTCGGTCACTTCGGTATTCGGGTGGCGGACTAAGGATTCTACGCGCGTGCAGGAGCCGCCCTCCATTCCTTAGAGTCCACAAGTCGTGAAGGTCGCCGTCCCCCGGGAGATCGAGCAGGGCGAGCGCCGCGTGGCGCTGGTTCCCGACACCGCCAGGATGCTCGTCGGCGCGGGGCTGGAAGTGAGCATCGAGGCCGGAGCGGGCGCGGCGGCGAACTTCTCCGACGCCCAGTACGAGGAGGCCGGAGCCACGGTGGCGACCCGCGCCGGCTCCATCCTTCTCGCCGCCGACGCCGTCTTGAAGGTGCAGGCGCCCCGGGAGAGTGAGATTTCGGTCCTGAAGAAGGGCGCCGCGCTGATCAGCTTCCTGCAGCCGGCCACGCAGGGCGACATCGTCAAGTCGCTGGCCTCGCATGGGATCACCGCCTTCAGCCTCGAGCTGCTGCCGCGCATCTCGCGCGCCCAGTCCATGGACGCCCTCTCTTCGCAGGCGTCGGCGTCGGGCTACAAGGCCGTTTTGATGGCGGCCGATCGCCTCGGCAAGCTGTTCCCGATGATGATGACCGCGGCCGGAACCGTGGCTCCCACGCGCGTATTGGTGATGGGCGCCGGTGTGGCCGGACTGCAGGCGATCGCCACCGCGCGGCGCCTCGGAGCGGTCGTTTCCGCGTACGACGTCCGCCCGGCGGTGAAGGAGGAGGTGCAGTCCCTGGGCGCCACCTTCATCGAGCTGCCCCTGGAGGCGCAGGAGGGCCAGGGCGGCTACGCGCGCGAGCAGTCCGAGGAGTTTCTGAACAAGCAGCGACAGCTGATCGGCGAGCACATCGCGCGCTCTGACGTCGTGATCACCACCGCCGCGGTGCCGGGCCGTCGGGCGCCGCTGCTAGTCACGGGCGAGATGGTCAAGGGCATGCGACCTGGCTCGGTGATCGTCGACCTCGCCGCCGAGACCGGCGGCAACGTGGAGCTGACCCAGCCGGGCAAGGAGGTCAACGTCGAAGGCGTGACCATCATCGGGGCGCGCAACGTCCCCTCCTCGATGCCGATCACCACGAGCCAGCTGTTCGCGCGCAACGTCGCCAACCTGCTCCTGCACCTGGTCAAGAACGGGGTCCTGGCGCTGGACTTCGAGGACGAGATCACCAAGGCCGCCTGCGTGACGCACGGCGGCGAGATCGTCAACGAGCGGGCGAAGCAGACGCTCAGCGCAGCATGAGCAACCAGCTGATCGACGAGTTCACGTTCTTTGTGCTCGCCGTGTTCATCGGGTTCGAGGTGATCTCGAAGGTGCCCACGATCCTGCACACGCCGTTGATGTCGGGCACGAACGCGATCCACGGCATCATCCTGGTCGGCGCGGTGCTCATCGCGGCCGGGGCTGATTCGCCGGTGAACATCGTTCTCGGCCTGGTCGCCGTCACGCTGGCCACCACCAACGTCGTGGGCGGCTTCGTCGTCACCGACCGCATGCTCGAGATGTTCAAGGGCCGCCAACCCGCCGCCGGGCGCGCGCAGGGCGCACCTCAAGAAGCGTCATCAAAGAAATGACTGTGATTGCGATCACGCTCGCCTACCTTTTGGCCGCGGTGCTCTTCATCCTCGGCCTCAAGCAGCTCAGCTCGCCCAAGGGCGCTCGCAACGGCAACTTCACCGCCGCGCTCGGGATGCTCATCGCCCTCGCCGCCACAATCCCGCTGCTGCACTTCACGAGCGCCGGGCTCGTGATCACCGGCATTGGCCTCGTCATCGGCACCATCGTGGGCACCGTCGGCGCCCGCATGGTCCGCATGACCGCGATCCCGCAGATGGTCGCCCTGTTCAACGGTGTGGGAGGCGGAGCGGCGGCGCTTGTCGCCGTGGCCGAGCTTCTCAAGTTCGGCGCCCACCCGCCCATCGCGGAATCGTTCCCCAGCGTGTTCAGCATCGTGATCGGCTCGGTCTCGTTTGCCGGCAGCATGGTCGCCTTCGCCAAGCTGCAGGAGCTGATGACCGGGAGGCCGATCACCTACCCGCGCCAGCAGGTGGTCAACGGGCTGCTCGCCGCGGCGATCGTCGGGTTCGCCCTCGCCATCCTTGCGATCGCATCGCTCCCCTTCTTTTTCCTCACGCTCATGGTGCTTGCTCTCGTCCTCGGCGTCGCGTTCGTGCTGCCGATCGGTGGCGCCGACATGCCGGTCGTCATCTCGCTGCTGAACGCGTGCACGGGCCTGGCCGTCGCCGCGAGCGGATTCACGCTCCACAACTTCGCGCTCATCGTCGCGGGCACGCTGGTGGGGGCCTCGGGAAGCCTGCTCACGAAGCTGATGAGCGACGCCATGGGCCGCTCGCTTGGAAACATCCTGTTCGGCGCCTTCGGCCAGGTGCAGACCGCCGCGACCGCGGCGGGCGGTGGGCAGGCTCGCGCCGTGCGCTCGGCGTCGGC
>DASXSD010000124.1:0-2426 GCA_036506195.1 Candidatus Dormiibacterota bacterium | reverse complement strand
GTTGGTGGACCCGAGGGGATTCGAACCCCTGGCCTCGTGAGTGCGATTCACGCGCTCTCCCAGCTGAGCTACGGGCCCACAGTCACGCTCGCACGGCCGGAGGCTGAGTATACCCGCGCTCCTATACTCGCCCTCCGTGGCCTCGTTCTTCAAAAGCAAACGCGTTCCTGAGGGCGTCGACCCGGCTCGCATCCCGCCCGGCCAGACCCTCACCGCTCCCGACCGCTGGCCGCTCCTCCACTTCGGCCCCGTGCCCAAGAGCGACATCGCCAGGTGGGATTTCAACGTCTTCGGCGCGGTCGAAAACCCGCTGCGGCTCGACTACGGCGAGCTCCGGGCGCTGCCCTCCAAAGACGTCGTCGCCGACATCCACTGCGTCACCGGATGGAGCCGGCTGGGTGATCGCTGGACCGGGGTCCCCATCCGCGACATCCTCGAAAAGGTCAGACCCAAGCCTGAAGCGAAGTACGTCATGGCCCACTGCGAGTACGGCTACACGACCTCGGTTCCACTCAGCGTGCTCGACGCCGAGGACAACCTGCTCTGCTATGCGTGGAACGGGGAAGACCTCACCCCCGACCACGGCTGGCCGCTGCGCCTGTTCGTGCCTTCGAAGTACTTCTGGAAGTCTGCGAAATGGTTGCGCGGGCTAGAGTTCACGGAACGCAACCGGCTAGGTTTCTGGGAGCAACGTGGCTATCACGACGAAGCAGACCCCTGGAAGGAAACAAGGTACTGGTAGCGGCGTAGCCGGGCCGCCGGTCGTGACCTTCACGACCGATTTCGGTTCAGGCTCGCCGCTCGTAGCCGCGATGAAGGGAGTCGTGCTCCAGGGGTGCCCGACTGCTGTCCTGGTCGACGTGTCCCACGAGGTGCCGCGCTTCGACGTCTCGGCGGGCGCCTTCATGCTCTTCGCCGGGACCCGCCATTTCGCGGGTGGGTCAGTCCATCTGGCGGTCGTCGACCCGGGGGTCGGGAGCAATCGGCGGCGTCTCATCGTCCAGGCCGGAGGCCGTTACTACATCGGCCCCGACAACGGGCTGTTTGCGATCGTGATCGACGAGGTCGGCGTCCAGGCCGTGCACGAGCTCGCTCCCCGCCCGCATGGCGCGCCCACTTTTGAAGGCCGCGACGTGTTCGCGCCTGCCGCGGCGTCGCTAGCGGCGGGAATCCCCATCGCGTCTCTCGGACCTCGCACCGACCCGCCCTCAGCCCTCCCGGACACCGGCCCTCGCGTGCTCTGGACGGACGGTTTCGGCAACCTCGTCACCAACATCAAGCCGCCGGTGCGGCGGTTGCGCATCCACAACCACGACATCGTGGCGACGGCCAAGACCTACGCCGAAGCCCGGCCCGGCGAGCCGTTCGTCTACGTCGGCAGCATGGGCTACCTCGAGGTCGGCGTCCGCGAGGCGCGGGCGGACAAGCTGCTTGGCGCGCGGCCGGGCATGCGGGTGGAGACCATCTAGCCGAGACCTCCTTAACAGCCTGGGTAGGCGCGGGACTTTTCGCCCGCTAGCTTTCGCTCGCTGTGGTTCGAGTGACCTGCCTGCTCTTCTTCCTCCTTCCCCTGGCGGGTTGCTCGAGCCCGGCTCCGGTGCCGGCCGTGCCTCCTCCGGGAGAGGTGCGCCTCTGGCAGGACGCCTCCATCTTCACGCTGGTCGGCGACATGATCGGCTCGGCGCATCGCCGCGTGCTCATCGAGATGTACGAGCTCGGGCGGACCGAGATCGTGCACGCGCTGGGTGCGGCAGATGCTCGCGGGGCCATGGTCCGCGTCATCACCGACCCGACCGTCAAGGCAAGTCGCGATTCGGCAGCGGAGCTGGATGCGCTCGGCGTCGCCGAGCGCGTTTATCCGATTGATGACGTCCGGCACCAGATCGACCACGTCAAGCTGCTGATCGCCGACGGCAGCGCCACCGTCGGCGGTATGAACTGGGGCCGGCGGAGCGACCGGCACCACGACTTCGTGCTCCAGACTAGGGTGACCGCGGACGTCGAGCGGCTCACCAGCATCTTCGAGCAGGACTGGGCGTTGGCGGGCGGACATCCGGCGCCTCTGCACGACAGGGCCGGTGCCGTCGCGCAGACGGCGCCCGGCGCCGAGATCCGCTCCATGCTCGAGAAGGCTTTACGCCACGCCGCCCGTCGCATCTCGGCCGAGGTCTACACGCTGACCGACCCGGACGTGATCGCCGAGCTGGCGTTCGCGCACCGCCGCGGGGTCGACGTGCGCGTGATCCTCGACCCCAACCAGGAGTACAACCTGCATCCATTCGCCGTGCTCCGCGCGGCCGCCGTCGAGGTGCGCTGGTACCCGGTGCCGAGGGGCGTGCTGCTCCACGCGAAGATCGGCCTTTTCGACGGCGAGCTGATCGTGGGTTCCGCCAACTGGACGGTCAGCGGCCTTGGCGTCAACCACG
>DASXSD010000123.1:0-7797 GCA_036506195.1 Candidatus Dormiibacterota bacterium | reverse complement strand
CTGCTGGAGGCGGGTGTCCACTTCGGACACCAGACCAGCCGCTGGAACCCGAAGATGAAGACCTACATCTTCACCGCGCGCAACGGCATCCACATCATCGACTTGCAGAAGACGGTGCGGCTGCTCGACGATGCGTGGGAGTTCACGCGCGGCATCGCGGCGAGCGGGCGGCCGGTGCTGTTCGTGGGCACCAAGAAGCAGGCCCAGGAGACCATCCAGACCGAGGCCGCGCGCTGCGGCATGTACTTCGTCAACCGGCGCTGGATGGGCGGCATGCTGACGAACTTCAGCACCGTCAAGAAGCGAATCGAGAGGCTGCAGGAGCTGCGCAAGATGCAGCAGGAAGGCCAGTTCGAGCAGATGTCGAAGAAGGAGGCAAAGCGGCTCCAGGATGAGCTCGACCGGCTGATGTTCCACTTCGACGGCATCGCCGACATGAAGCGCCTGCCTGGTGCCCTCTACGTCGTCGACCCGCGCAAGGAGCACATCGCCGTCACGGAGGCAAACCGTTTGAAGATCCCGGTGGTCGCGATCACGGACTCGAACTGCGACCCCGACCTGATCACCTACGTCATCCCTGGCAACGACGACGCGATCCGCGCGGTGAAGCTGCTGACGGGAAAGATCGCCGACGCCTGCCAGGAAGGACGGCAGGAGGCGGCGGCGCGCGGTGAGATCCTGCCCGAGGTCGAGGAGCGCGAGTTCCTGGAGACGCCTCGGTACGAGGAGATCGAGGAGTACCTCGAGGACGAAGAGGATTACCTCCCGACCGTCTCCGAAGAGGAGTTCATCGGTCGCACCGTCGACGACGACGAGGCTCGCTGATGGCGGTGGACATTGACCTGATCAAGAAGCTGCGCGAGATGTCCGGCGCGGGCATGATGGACTGCAAGAACGCGCTCGAGGAGGCCGGTGGTGACCTCGACAAGGCCTTCACGATCCTGCGCGAGAAAGGAGTCGCCAAGGCCGCCAAGCGCGCCGACCGCGCGACCGGGCAGGGCGTCGTCGAGGCCTACCTGCATAGCACGTCACCTGACTATCCGCCGCAGCTTGGGGTGCTGATCGAGGTCAACTGCGAGACGGACTTCGTCGCCAAGGGCGCGGACTTTCGCAAGCTCGCCAAGGAGCTGGCGCTCCAGGTCGCCGGCTTCGGCGCGCGCTGGGTTTCGCGCGATGACGTTCCCGACGCTGTGCTCGTCACCGAGCGTGAGGTCTACGAGGCGAAGGCGCGCCAGGACGGCAAGCCGGAGCAGGTCATCCCACGGATCGTGGAAGGCCAGGTCGAGGATTTCCTCAAGCACAGCTGCCTGATGGAGCAGGAGTACTTCCGCGAGCCGGGGCGCACGGTCCAGCAACTCATCGCCGAGAACATCTCCAGGCTGCAGGAGAACATCACAGTCCGCAGGTTCTCGCGATTTAACATCAGGGAGACCTGAGACCACCCGAGCGCGCCCTGGGCGCGCTAGAAAGAGAGATCGCCTTGGGAGATCGGTCGCCGAAATACAACCGCGTTCTGCTCAAGCTGAGCGGCGAGGCGCTTGGCGGGAGTCGCGATTACGGCATCGATCTCGAGGTCGTGGAGACGATCGCGGCACAGGTCAAGCGCGTCCACTTGATGGGCGTGCAGGTCGCACTGGTGGTCGGCGGCGGCAACATCTTCCGCGGCCTGGCCGCCACCGAGCGCGGGTTCGACCGCGCGACCGGCGACTACATGGGGATGCTTGCGACGGTCATCAATGCGCTGGCGTTGCAGGACGCGCTCGAGCGCACAGGGATTCCGGCGCGGACGATGACTGCGATTCAGATGCCCCAGGTCGCCGAGCCGTACATCCGCCGGCGCGCCGTGCGGCACCTGGAGAAAGGCCGCGTCGTGATCCTCGCCGCGGGGACTGGCAACCCGTACTTCACAACCGACACCACGGCCGCCCTGCGCGCGGTTGAGATCGAGGCCGACGTCATCCTCAAGGCCACCAAGGTCGACGGGGTGTATACGGCCGACCCCAAGCGTGACCCGACCGCGACCAAGTTCGAACGGCTGGGGTATCTCGATGTCCTCAACCGCGGCATCGAGGTCATGGACAACACGGCGCTGACCCTGTGCATGGACAACGACGTGCCGATCGTGGTGTTCAACCTCCTCACCCCGGGCAACATCGAGCGGGTGGTGCTGGGCGAGGAGATCGGGACCCTGGTCGGGTCCGCCTCGTGATCGACCCGATCCTCCGCGAGGCGGAGACGAAGATGTCGAAGTCGGTCGAGCACTTCGCTTCTGAGCTCGCGACCATCCGCACCGGCCGCGCCAACCCGGCGCTGATCGACAAGATCATGGTCCCGTACTACGGGACCCCGACACCACTCAACCAGCTGGCCCAGATCAGTGCGCCCGAGCCGCGCCTCCTGGTCGTCCAGGTCTACGACAAGAGCCAGATGGGGGCCGTCGAGAAGGCGCTGCGCACGAGCGAGCAGGGCCTCAACCCGGCGAACGACGGCCAGGTCATCCGCGTGCCGATCCCGCCCCTGACCGAGGAGAGGCGGCGCGAGTACGTGAAGCTGGTGCGCCAGAAAGCCGAGGAGGCGCGGGTCGCCATCCGCAACGTGCGCCGCGACGAGCTGCATCGACTGGAGCACATGCAGAAGCAGGGCGAGGTGCCTGAGGACGAGTCGAAACGGGCTTCTGGCCGCCTGCAGAAGATCATCGAGGCCCAGATCGAGAAAGTCGACGCCCTGGCCAACCGAAAAGAACATGAAGTGATGGAGGTCTAGGGGCCGAAACTCTTCCCTATTGTTGGGGAAGTGCCGGCCGCAGGCCGGCGATGGGGCCGCAGACGCTTTTCGGCCCTGTCGGTACGCTTTCTGTCACCCGTGGACTCTCAGGTCCCCCGCCACGTCGGGATCATCATGGACGGCAACGGTCGCTGGGCCCGCCGCCGCGGCCGCCCCGCCACCTTCGGCCACCGTGCCGGCGTGCGCGCCATCAAGCCCGTCCTACAGGCTTGCGAGGACATGGGCGTCCACGCGCTATCCATCTACGCTTTCTCGACGGAGAACTGGGCCCGCCCACGAGCCGAGGTACGAGCCCTCATGCGCCTCTTTCACGAGACGATGCAGCGCGAGATCGACGAGATGCACAGACGTGGAGTCCGCATCGTCGTCAGCGGGCGTCGCGATGACCTCTCGCCGCGGATGCGCCAGCGCATCGATGAGGCCATGATGCGGACCGCAAACAACAAGAACGGCGTCCTCAACGTCTGTCTCAACTACGGAGGTCGAGCCGAGATCGTCGACGCAGTGCGCGGCATCGTCCGCGACCGCGTTGCACCTGAAGACGTCGACGAAGCCGCGATCTCGGCACGCATGTACCAGCCGTCGCTGCCCGACCCCGACCTCATCATTCGCACGGCGGGCGAGCACCGCGTCAGCAACTTCCTGCTCTGGCAGGGTGCCTACGCTGAGATCGTCGTCACCGAGACGCTGTGGCCAGACTTCGGCCCCGACGACCTGAAGTCCGCACTGGTCGAGTACGGGTCGCGCATCCGTCGCTTCGGCGCGCGACCCGAAGCCGAAGTCATAGCGGGTTGACCACGAGGAACATGTCGCTGATCGGCGGCTGGAAGCCGAGCCCGCTGATGGTGCGCATCCTCAGCGCCTTTGTGATCCTCGGGCTCGTCATCGGCCTCGTCCTCGCGGGGGTCTACGGCGTTTACGTGCTGGTCCTGATCATTGGAGGGCTTGCGCTCTGGGAGTTCAACGGGCTGTCCGACCGCATGGGCTCCCGCGCGCCGGCGTGGCTCCTGTATCCGCTCGGTTTGTTCTTCGCCTTCAGCGGCACGATCCTCAAAGAGGTCCCGGTCACCCTGGTGCTCTCGCTCGCGCTGGTCGGGGGGCTCGGCGCGTTCCTCGTCCTTCCCGGCCGGCGCCAGGGCCTGAGCCGGTGGGCCATGGGCCTGGCGGGCGCGCTCTACATCGGCATGCCCTTCAACTACTACCTGCTGCTCTACACCTCCCAACCGCACGGCACCGTGTGGACCCTCTTCACGATCTTTGCGGTCGTCGTCAGCGACGCGGCGGCGCTCCTTGTCGGGAGCCGGATCGGCCGGCATCCGTTCTTTGCCTCGATCAGTCCCCGCAAGACCGTCGAGGGCGCGGTCGCCGGCGTCGTCGGCGCAGTGATAGTGATGATCATCGGCGTCTCCGGCGTGCTCGGGATCAACCCCCTGCACGCGGTGGTGCTTGGGCTCCTGGTCGGCACCAGCGCCCAGGTGGGCGACCTGGTCGAGTCGCAGATGAAGCGCATCGCCGAGGTCAAAGACTCGTCGCACCTGATTCCCGGGCACGGCGGAGTTCTCGACCGGATCGACTCCATCCTCTTCCCGCCGATCCTCGTGTACTTCTACGTGACGGTCTTCCAGCTCATCTAGAGATGACACGTCCCCTGAACATCGCCGTCCTGGGCGCGACCGGTTCCATCGGCCGGCAGACCCTCGACGTGATCGACCGCAACCCAGGCCGCTTCCGGCTCTTCGGCCTCACCGAGGGGTTGCGCTCGACCAACCGCAAGGCCGATCACCTCGTCCAGGGACATGCGGGCGAGCCGGGGTTCGACGAGCGGGTCGACGCGATGGTCACGGATCCTCGGTGCGATCTCGTCGTGGTGGCGATCCCCGGCGCACGCGCCCTGCCGCCGACCATGTCCGCCTTGCGCGCGGGCAAGGAGGTCGCGCTGGCGACCAAAGAGGTCCTGGTCATGGCGGGCGCCCTTGTCATGAAGGCCGCCGGCGAAAGAGGGATCAGGCCGATCGACTCCGAGCACAGCGCGATCTGGCAGTGCTTATGGGGCGAGGAGCGCGCGAACGTGCGCCGGTTGATCATCACCGCCAGCGGCGGCCCCTTCTGGGCCCAGCCCGACCTCGACCTCGACCAGGTCACGGTCGAGCAGGCGCTGAACCACCCCAAATGGTCGATGGGGCCGAAGGTGACGGTCGACTCCGCGACCCTGATGAACAAAGGCCTCGAGATCATCGAGGCCCACCACCTCTTCGGCATCGCGCTCGATGCGATCTCCGTATCCATCCACCCCCAGAGCGTCGTTCACTCCCTTGTGGAGTTCGTCGACGGCTCGCTCAAGGCCCAGCTCGGCCGCCCTGACATGCGGCTACCGATCGCGGTCGCGCTCGCCTACCCCGACCGCCTGGCCGAAGCGGTGCCCCCGACCTCGATCAAGGAGCTCAGCGGCCTCGAGTTCCACGACCTGGACGAGGCCCGCTTCCCGAGCGTCCGCCTGTCCCGGGAGGCGGGTGCACGTGGGGGAGGACACCCGGCGGTCCTGAACGCGGCCAACGAGGAGGCCGTGAATGCCTTCCTGGCCCGCGAGCTGCCCTTCAGCCGCATCATCGCCACCGTCGAGCGGGCCCTGGACGCCTTCACGGGTTGTGGCGACACGCTGGAGGAGATCCTCGAAGCCGACCGCTGGACTCGGGATTGGATCGCCAACTCGTCCGGTAGTCTGAGGGCCACATGAGCGCGCTCCTCTACGTGATCGGGATCGCTGGGATGTTCCTGATCCTGATTGCGCCCCACGAGGCGGGCCACTTCGCCCTCGCGAAGCTCTTCGGCGTCCGGGTGATCGAGTTCTCGATCGGCGCCGGCACCAGGCTGTGGTCGGCCACACGCGGCGGAACGGTTTACGCGATCCGGGCCCTGCCGATCCTGGGCTACGTCCGGATGGGAGGCATGGAGGCAGGCGACTTCGAGGATCCCAACGGCTTCCACCGCAAGCCGGCGTGGCAGCGCCTCCTGATCCTGGCCGCCGGCCCGGTCGCCAACTTCCTCGTGGCGATCATCCTGATCACCGCCCTCGGCCTGACCCAGGTCAACAGCAACCCCGGCAAGATCGTCACCGTCGCGCCCAAGACGCCTGCGGCCGCCGCCGGGTTCCGGGCGGGGGACACGATCAAGACTGTCGACGGCGCGCCGATGACGCGGCCCGACCAGCTGCGCCAGGCCGAAGACGCCAGGCCCGGCGCCCCTCTCGTGATCAGCGGTGTGCACGCCGACGGGACGCCCTTCACCGTCACGGTCACACCGGTCAACGTCTGCGCCGAGAAGTGCCAGTACCAGATGGGCGTCAGGGTCATGGGCGTCTTCACCCCGCAGATGGCGATCGTGACGGGGGTCACCTTCCCGTTCACGGCCGTGGTCAACATCGTCAGCGGCCTATCGCAGCTCATCACCGGCCAGGTACCCGGAGGGCTGCTGGGGCCGAACGGTGTGACGGGCCCGATCGGGATCGCCGACGTGGCTGCGCAATCGGTCGACCAGGGGCTCGACACGTACATCTTCATCGTGGCCCTGCTGTCGGTGGCGCTCGGGTTCACCAACCTGTTGCCTTTCTTGGCCCTGGACGGGGGACGCATGGTCGTGGTGTTGGTCGAGGTCCTGCGCCGCAGGCCGTTCGACCGGACTGCGGAGCTCAACTTCCAGCGCATCGGCCTGGTCGCCCTGCTCGCCCTCGCGGCGGTCATCAGCTTCCTCGACATTCAGCGCATCGCGACCGGTCAGTTCCCAGGACTCCAGCCCTAGTGCCGCGCCCCCGAGTCTCCTCGCGTCTGCGCGTCCTGGACGACCGGGCGCCTGCGGCGCTGAAGCCTGCGTCAGGGGGCCCGGCGCTGACTCGTCCCGCATCAACCGATGCGCTCCTCGTCGCGCCACCCCTTCCTTGGCTCCGGCCGTCCATGCCGCGGATCCGCGTCGGATCTCGGGGAGCGTGGCACTAGTGGCACTCGCCGCGCGCCGCAAGTCGATCCCGGTCAACGTCGGTGGGGTGGTCATCGGGGGTGCGGCGCCCATTGCCGTGCAAACGATGACCAAGACCGACACCCGGGACGTCAAGGCCACACTGCGCCAGATCCACGAGCTGCAGGAGGCTGGCTGCGAGATCGTGCGGCCCGCGGTGCCCGACCGCGAGGCGGCGGAGGCGCTGAAAGAGATCGTCAAGGGGTCGCCGCTTCCGGTGATCGCCGACATCCACTACGACCACACGCTGGCGCTGATGGCGATCGAGGCGGGCGTGCACTGCCTTCGCTTGAATCCGGGCAACATCCCCGACCGCGAGAAAGTCGTCAAGGTCGTCATGGCCGCCAAGGAAAGGCAGATCCCGTTCCGGATCGGCGTCAACGCGGGTTCGCTCCCCGAGGAGGTCCACAAGAGCCTGCGCGAGCTGCACCACATCGACCGCGACGACCGCGAGCGGACCGCGGAGCGGATGGTCGAGGTGGCGCTCGGCCACTGCAAGATCCTCGAGGACCTGGACTACGGGCCGGGCTACGTCAAGGTCTCGCTCAAGGCCACGGACGTCTGGACCAACATCCTGGCCAACCGCAAGTTCGCCGCCGCGCGACCCTATCCGATCCACCTGGGCGTGACCGAGTCGGGCCCCGTCGAGGCGGGGAGCATCCGCAGCGCGGTCGGCATGGGCATCCTCCTCAGCGAAGGCATCGGCGACACGATTCGCGTCTCGCTCGCGACCTCGGACCCACGCGAAGAGGTTCGTGTCGCGCACGAGATCCTGAAGACGCTGGCTTTCCGCAACGAGAGCCCGACGTTGATCGCCTGCCCGACCTGCGGGCGCCTCGAGTACGACATGGTGCCGACCGTGAAGGCGGTCGAGGGCTACATCGCCAGGCTCAAGGTGCCGATCACGGTCGCGGTGATGGGCTGCGTGGTCAACGGTCCCGCCGAGGCGCGCCACGCCGACATCGGCGTGACCGGCGGACGCGGGAAAGGCGTGATTTTCAAGAA
>DASXSD010000122.1:0-35528 GCA_036506195.1 Candidatus Dormiibacterota bacterium | reverse complement strand
TCGGCAGGTTCTTGCCGGCGCGGTTGATGTAGAAGGTCAGCATCGACATCGCGGAGCGATAGGGGTCGCTCTTCCGGCGCTTGCTGTGCTCGGCCGACCGCTTCAGCGACTCGGCGATCTCTCGCGGGCTCTCCTTCGTGAACACGCTCGGCTCGAGGTCGAGCGCGTTGCTCTTCTCGGTCACCTCGTGTGACCAGCGCTTCGATTTCGTCGCCAACTTTCACCTCCAAAGAGATAACGGCTGACTTTGGTTACATGGATCGTGCAAGGCGCTTCCTCTTGAGGTGCCGGCCCGCTCGAACAAACGTGCCCTCGTAACGTGGAGGCGACGATGAAGAGCTTCCAGGGGCAGCTGGGCCTGGCCCTGCTTCTTCTTGCGCCGTTGACGGCGACGGCATGCAGCCTCGTCCCGTCCGGCGGCAAGGCCAACCTGGCCCCGACGCTCTCGCTCCGGGATGAACCGGGCGGCGTGGTCGCCTTCCAGTCCGGGCAGCCGGTTCCGACCTTCGACCGCCAGCCTCGCCTGCAGGCCGACCTCGACGGCGCATGGCGGTTCGAGCCGGCGACCCTCGACACCGGGCTGTCTCTCACCGACCGCAGCGACTCACTGAAGCAACTCACCACCGAGGTCGGCCCGCGCGCCGGCGTCCTGTACGACGACTCGCAGTGGTCGAGCGTCGACGTTCCAGGGACCTTCAATCCGCCGCCGCACCGAGAGACCACCGGCGGTTACTACCGGCGAACCTTTTACGTCCCAGCGGTCTGGAGCGGCAAGTACGCGCTCTTGAAATTCGGCGCCGTGCGCTACGTCGCCGACGTCTGGATGAACGGCCAGTACCTCGGTTACCACGAGGGAGGCGACACGCCGTTTGCGCTGGATGCGACCGAGGCCCTGATCCCAGGCGGCTACAACAGCCTTCTCGTCCGGGTGGACAACCCGGAGTGGGGGACCCGCGACGACATCGTTCCGTGGGGCCTGGCCGACTGGTGGAACTACGGCGGGATCGCGGGCGACGTCTGGCTCGAGGCGGTGCCACCGCTGAGCGTGGTCCGCGCCGACGTGACACCGCACCTCGACGGGGCCGACGTCTCGATCGTCGTCGAGCATCGCGGCGGGGGCAGCACCGCCGGCGTGCTCGACGTGCGCCTATGGCCGGCGCAAGTCAACGACCGCAACCGCCTCGGCCCGGACGCCAGGGGTCTCATCCCGCCGGATGCGGAGCCGTTGCTCGAGCATCAGATCGACCTCGGGACAGTCGGCGGCGACTCGGTGTTTCGGATCGGAGCGCCGTTCTCGATTCGTCCGGCCGACCTGTGGAGTCCGGGCAGTCCGGCTCTCTACGTCCTCCAGGTGACCGTCCTCGAGGACGGCCAGCCGGTCGACGATCTCTACACCAGCTTCGGCCTCAGGCAGGTGCGCGTCGACAGCAACGCGCCTCGCATCCTGCTCAACGGCCAACCGGTCGTCTTCAACGGTGTGGCCATGCACGAAGAGAAGCAGCTCCCAGTCAAGGCTGGTAAACCCGCCGGCGGCCCGCTGACATCACCCCTGGACATCGACACGATCCTGCGGCGCGCGGTGGCACTGCACGCCGACCTGGTTCGCGTCGACCATCACCCGCCCAACTGGATGCTGCCTGTCCTCGCCGATCGCCTCGGCATTGCCTTGTGGGAGGAGATCCCGCTCTATCACTACACGCCGCAGACCTTCTCGATCGCGACCGACCGCGGCATTCCGCAGCAGATGCTCGCCGAGATGGCCTTGCGCGATTTCAACCGCCCGAGCGTGCTCTTCCACGGTTTCGCGAACGAGTCCACCGGCGCCTCGGAGCGGACGAGCGCGCTCGACAAGCTTCACGCGCTCGACCGCAAGCTCGACGGCACCCGACTGACCGGACAGGCCGCCTACGGAACCGAGCCGGCCGACACGACGAGCGCGAATCTTGACGTCGCCGGTTACACCGTCTACTACGGTGTCCTGTACGGAGGACGTCTGTCAGGAGCCGTGCTGCAAAAGGCGCTATCGGATGCGCACAGGACATATCCGAGAAAGCCGATCATGGTGCTCGAATACGGCCACTGGGCCGACAACGCGTCGGATGAGGCGCAGCAGGCCCGAGTCTTCAACACGTACTACTCGCAGCTGGAGCCCAACTTCGACACCCAGCCCGGCGGTTTCATAGGCGCCGCGGTGTGGTGGACCCTCGACGATTACTGGACGCAGCGCCCCGGGCTCGCGGTCGAGACCTTTGGCCTGTACAGCCCAGGCGGTGCGCTGCGTAAGGCCGGGGTTGCGGCCGGACATGCCTGGGCGCGAACCGCACCCTCCACATCACAGGGTCCCGTGAGATCGAGCGGTGTCGCGATCGCGATCCAGCCCAGCGAGCGACACTCCAGGTTGCCGCTCTACATTGCGTACAGCTTTGCGTTGCCTGCGTTGGTGCTGATCGTGCTGATATTCGTCCTCTCTCGCGTAAGGCGGCGGCCGGCATGGTGAGCGACTTCCTGGTCCGCCTGTCGATCCGCAGCGCGATGTTCGCGGGTGCGATCACCGGTTTCGTCTTCGGTCTCTTTGCCGGCGGGACGCTGGGCGCGATCGTCAGCTGGTTCGCGGGCGCGATCGTCGACTGGCAGTCCCAGCTCGGGTTCAGTCTCGGCGTCACCCAGCAGCTGCTCCCGCTCGGAGACCAGGTCGAGTCGCTCGACACCATCGCCGACCGGTGGTTCCTCGTGATCCCCGCGGTCGGCCTGCTCGCGGGTGTGCTGGGGGCGCTGATCGGTCTGCTCGCCGGCGGGCTCTGGGCGGCGCTGGTGAACATGGGCGTGCTCCCGATCCAGGTCACCGTGGTGCGGCGCGACGTCACGTCCACCCCGATGCGACGGGCCACCGACCGCCGCCACGTGCGCACGCGCAACCGGCGAAAGGCCGTCGGCGAGTAAGTAGTACCGTACGCGCGTGATCGAGACGCGCATCCACGGCTCGGTGGAGACAGGCTTCGAGCCCGTCCGGGACGCGTTCACCGCCAACTTCGAGCAGCATGGGGAGAAGGGGGCCGCCTGCTGCGTCTACCTTCACGGTCGCAAGGCGGTCGACCTGTGGGGCGGCACCTACGTGCCCGACACGCTGCAGATGATGATGTCGTCGACCAAAGGCGTGGTCGCGGTCGCCGCGCACATGCTCGCTCAGGAGGGCCGGCTCGACTTCGACGCTCCGGTGGTCGAATACTGGCCGGAGTTCGCGGCAGAGGGCAAGGACACGATGCCCGTGCGCTGGCTGTTCAGTCACCGCGCTGGGCTACCCGCGATCGACCGGCAGCTCACGGTCGAGGACGTCTACGCATGGACCCCGATCGTCGACGCGCTCGCAGCGCAGCGGCCGCTCTGGGAGCCGAACACGGCTCACGGCTACCACGTCGGCACTTACGGCTGGCTCGCCGGGGAGGTCATCCGTCGCGTGTCCGGTGTGCCGGTCGGGGAATTCGTCGCCACCCGGATCGCGCGGCCCCTGGGACTCGAGCTGTGGATCGGGCTGCCCGAAGCCATGGAGGCTCGTGTCGCGCCAATGATCGCTGCGCCGCCACCTGCGCCTGGAACACCTGTCGACGTCTTCACTGCAAGGTTGCTCGATCCCTCGACCTTGCTTCACAGGGCCTTTGTGAATCCTCCGCTGCCGGCCCCGGTCTTCAACGAGCGGGCGTTTCACGCCGCGGAGATCCCCGCCGCGAACGGCATCACCAACGCCCGCTCGCTCGCGCGCATGTACGCCGCGTGCATCGGTGAGGTGGATGGGGTCCGTCTGCTCGCTTCCAAGACCCTGGAAGAGGCGACGGTCGTCCAGTCGGCGGGCCAGGACCTGGTCCTGGGCTACGAGACCCGCTACGCCACCGGCTTCCAGCTCTCCTTTCCCTTCCGGCCGATGGCCGGCGAAGGCTCGTTCGGACACTACGGGATGGGTGGCTCGGTCGGCTTTGCCGAGCCGGCCCGAGACATCGCGTTCGCGTACGTGATGAACCAGATGCTGCCCTCGGGAGGCGTCGATCCCCGCACCAGGAGCCTGATCGAGGCGCTGCTGGGCTGTCTGTAGACCCTTCCCGCGACCGCCGTCCTAAGATGCAATCGCTGGTGGAAGGGGTATGACCACGGCAGACCTGGTCTTTGGAGGGTGCCTCCTGATTGGGGGCGGCCTTCTTCTCATGACCCTGATCTTCGACGACCTGCTCGGCGGCTTTTTGAACGCTTTTCACTTCGGGCTCGACCTGGGCGGCGTCTCGCCGACACCCGTCCTTCTCGGCTTCGTCGCCATGTTCGGCGTCGGCGGCCTCCTTGGCATCAACGGCTTCGGGCTCGGTGTCGGCCTGGCGACACTCGTCGGCGTGGTGGCCGGCGTGGTGGGGGCCGCGGTCGTCCTTGCCGCCTTCAGGTTCCTGCGTCAGGCTGAGTCCACGGACACCTTCAGCCTGGAGGACATGGTTGGCGCGACCGGGCGCGTCTCCGTCGGCATCCCGGCCAACCGCTTTGGCACCGTCCTCATCAGCTTCGCAGGCGCGTCACACAACATGACCGCAACCGCAGACGCCGAGATACCCGCGGGCCGCATGGTCAAGGTTGTCGCGGTCGCCGGCACCAACCTGGTGGTAGCGCCCACCTCCCCGGTTAGCACCTAAGGAGCACCCTGCCATGCCTGACTTTGTGACCTCGACACCGTTCCTCGTCGTGACCGGCGTGATCGTCCTGATCCTGCTCATCGCCTTCGTCTCCAGCCGGTATCACGTGGCCGGCGCCAACGAGGCCCTGATCGTGGCCGGCTCGCGAGGAGCCAAGGTGCGGGACGAGCGCGGACAGGTGGTCGCCACACCCGGCGACAAGGGCGTCAAGGTAGTGGTGGGCGGCGGCACCTTCGTGCGTCCGTTGCTCGACCGGGTGGGCAAGCTCAAGCTCACCGCTCGTCAGATCAGCGTCCAGCTCGCCGACGCCGTCACGAGCCAGGGCATCAAGGTCCAGGTGCAGGGCGTGGCCACGTTCAAGATCGGCCGCGACGTCGAGTCGCTTCGGAACGCGGCCGAGCGATTCCTCGACGCCAAGCCCGAGCAGGTCGACTCGATCGTCAAGAACGTCCTCGAAGGATCGCTGCGCTCGATCGTGGGCACGCTGACCATCGAGGAGCTGATCCGGGACCGGCAGAAGCTGCTCCAGCAGGTCCAGGACGCCGCCAAGGGCGACCTCGCGACCAGCGGCCTCCAGATCGACGCGTTCACCATCCAGAGCTTCTCCGACGAGTCGAACTACATCGAGCTTCTCGGCCAGCAGAGCGTGGCCACCGTTTCGCGAGACGCCCGCATGGCCAAGGCCTCAACGGACCAGGAAGCCGCCGTCCGGGAGGCTCAGGCACAGCAGATCAAGATCAACGCGGCGCGGGACGTCTCGCTCCGCGAGGCGGAGACGCGGACCCAGGTCGCGGCCGCACAAGCTCGCGCCGACCAGGCGGGTCCGCTCGCCCAGGCCGAGGCGACGCAGGAGGTCGTCCGCAAGCAGACCGAGCTTGCGCAGCTGGAGGCCGACCGCAAGGAAAAGGAGCTGCTCTCGACGACGGTCAAGCCGGCAGCTGCCGAGGCCCAGGCCGTGATCGCTCGGGCCGAAGGCGCGAAGCGGGCGCGCATTGCATCCGCCGAAGCTGACGCCGAAACGACTCGCCTCGAAGGTGGGGCGGAGGCCCAGATCGTGCTGACCAAGGGTGAAGCCGAGGCCAAAGCGCTCGCCATGCGCGCCGACGCCTACAAGCAGTTCAACGAGGCGGCCATCATCCAGACGGTGCTCGCGGCGCTGCCGGACATCGTCCGTGCCGCGGCCGAGCCGATGGGCCACATCGATTCCCTGACGGTGATGAGCGCCGACGGCGCCTCCGACATCGTGAAGAACGCGACCCGGGCCATGATCGAGTCAACGACAGCGATCAAAGGCCTGACCGGCCTTGACGTGCCCAATCTCGTCGGCGGCGCACTTGGTCGCGGGTTCGGGGAGAGGCTGCGGACGGGCGAAGGCGACCGCGACGCGGCGGAGTCGGCGACCGACCGCATCACCGAGATCGCCGGTCAGGGCCTCACGACCTTGAAGTCGCAGGCCGCGCACGACACCGCGGTCGCCAAGGCCGCTGTCGATGAAGCCGTCGCCAAGGCCAACGAGGAGGCAACGAAGGCTGTCGCCGAGGCCGCCAAGGTGAAGCAAGAAGCGGTTACGGCGGCGGAGTCGAAGGCGGCCGCGACCATCGCCAAGGTCTCCCGGCGCGACGGCAACGCCAAGCAGTGGGCCAAGTGGATGGCCGACCAGCTGCGCCAGGTGCCCGAAATCAAGTCTTACGGCAAGGTTCGGCTGCGCGAACTCGCCGAGAGAGGCCCGGCAGCCGCCCGCGGCATGTGGGCGACGGCTCGGGAAGCCTTGATCCAGGAGTACGGCGACGTCACGGTCGACGACCTGCTGGCCCAGTTCGAGGGGCTGCAGAAGTAGCCGTCAGGCCCCTCCGGCGGCTTCGCCGCCACCTCCCCATGAATGGGGAGGAGTTGAGTTCGCCTCAAAGCGGAAGGCCCGCTTTCGCGGACCTTCCTAGGCTGGGGTGGGGACGTGGAGTCGAATCTGGTGGGTCTCTTATCGACCGCCGATATAGTACCACGGGGTTGATCAGTCCACAAGATATAGACAGCTGGGGAAAAATCGCGTGAAGCTGCCGCTTCCCCTCGACATGGAGCCGATGCTGTCGGCAATCTCCGAGGCCGGCATCCCCAAGGGCGACAGCTGGGAGTACGAGCCCAAGTGGGATGGTTTTCGGACGCTGGTGTTCCGCGACGGAGAGGAGGTGGCGCTCATGAGCCGGGGTGGCCGCTCCATGACGCGCTACTTCCCGGAGGTCCTGCCGGCTTTTCGCAAACTCGGCGCTTCGAAGGTCGTACTGGACGGCGAGCTCGTCGTGGTTGGCGCCAACGGCCTGGATTTCGGCGCCCTGCAGCAGCGCGTACATCCGGCGGAGTCCCGCGTGCGCATGCTCAGCGAGGCCACGCCAGCCTGGTTCATCGCTTTCGATGTGATCGCCGAAGGCGGGGAAGACCTTCGCAAGCGACCTCTCGGCGAGCGGCGCAAGCGGCTCGAGAAGCTGCTCAAGGGCGTGAAGCCGCCAATCTTTCTCACCCCGTACACACGCGATCCCAAAACCGCCGAGGACTGGTTCGAGAAGTTCGAAGGCGCCGGCCTCGACGGCGTGATCGCCAAGTCGTGGGAGGGCACGTACGTGCCCGGCAAGCGTCTTTGGGTCAAGGTCAAGCACAAGCGCACCGCCGACTGCGTCGTCATCGGATGGCGGAAGACGAGCGACGGTTCAACGCTGGGTGCGCTGCTGCTCGGGCTCTATGACAAGAAGGCGAAGATCCATTACGTCGGCCACACTTCGTCGTTCAGCGCGGCCGAGCGCAAAGAGCTGATCAAGAAGCTGAAGCCGCTCGAAACTGAGATCCCCGAAGAGGAGTGGAATGCCAACCCCGGGCGGATGCCAGGCGGCCTGAGCCGGTGGTCTCGGGGGAAGGACACCGAGTGGGTCGCCGTTCGCCCCGAGCTGGTGTGCGAGGTTAGCTACGACAAGCTCGAGGCGGGGGAGCGTTTCCGGCACGCGACCGGCTTCATTCGCTGGCGCACCGACAAGCCGCCGAAGAAATGCGGCTTCGATCAGATCGCGTCAGCGGCCCAGTTCGACGTGCGAGGGATCTTCCGGAGCAAGTAGGAGAGGTCGCGCGCCGGGGCCGCCCGGACCGTAGTACTTGATCGCTGCGCGGCCGAGACCGGTGACCGCGATCCAGTCGAAGCCCGCGCCGATGCCAACCCCGACGCCAAGCGGGACGACGCGCGCAGCCACCTTGGCTGCGCCCGACGACGCAAAGCGGCCGAGGACACGTGTGATGACGCGGCCGCCTCCGTGAACAAGAAGCAGGTTGGGCACGCGCCGAAAGGCCGCGATGGCGAGGCGCTCGCCGCCGGCGACCAGGACATCCTCGCGCAGCTTGAGCGCGCCGCTGGTGAGGCCGACCACGACCAGGGCTTCGAGGACTCGTCCTTGCGAGCCCCGCAGCTCGTGACCGAAGATCATCGCGATCCCGAGCACCAGCTCGACCTCTTGCTCGAGCGCGTAGAAGGCCTGGCTGGTCACGGTTCCGATGGCGAGCGCGGTCCCCAGGCCGGGCGCGATTGATGCCGCGCCACTTATCGCTCCGGTGGTGGCAACCCGCCGCCTCGTGGAACGGATCAGGGTGTAAGCCAGTTGATCGTTGGTGTAGAGCGGATGGTCCGCGCGAAGCTTCTCGACCTTGGATCGGATTGCGGGCTCCCGCGTCTTCATTGCTTGATCGAGGGACTTGAGCAGAAATCGGACCTGTGGCGGGAGCTCTTCGGCATCCATGGCGGTGAAGCCTACCGCACGGGTCCTGGTGCGACCCAGTCGCATATCACGGAGGCGTAGATGAATACGAAGTTGCGACTTTGTCGCGATAAGGCTTAGTCTCTCAGACCATGAGGTCGGTGTTCACCGACAGCTTCGACCAGGGCGAACGGCGCCGGCTGGCGGCCTTTTTCGGCTCCGTGGGAATCCTCCATCTGGCCGGTTGGGGCCTGCTGCTCGCCTACGCGGCGGACCATCCGGGCTTCCTGTGGCTCGGAGGCATCGCCTATACGCTCGGCCTGCGCCACGCCTTCGACGCCGATCACATCGCGGCCATCGACAACACGACGCGCAAGCTGCTGCAAAGCGGGAAGAAGCCAATCGGCGTTGGTTTCTTTTTCTCGCTGGGTCACTCGACGGTCGTGTTCATCGTCGCCGTGGTGCTGGGTCTCGCCGTGAAATGGATCATCCAGGGAGTCGTTGGGGGCGGGGGCGGGCTGCGCGACATCGGCGGCGCGATCGGCGCCTCGGTGTCCGGCGGCTTTTTGATCCTGATCGGGATTCTCAACCTGCTCGTGCTCGTCGATGTCATCCGGGTCTATCGCAAGATGCGCAACGGCGAGTACGACCGCGCCGGCCTGGAGCACGAGCTGGTCGCCGGCGGCGTGATGACGCGGATCTTCGGACGCCTCTTTCGGGTGATCGAGCACAGCTGGCAGATGTATCCCATCGGATTTCTCTTCGGACTTGGCTTCGACACCGCCTCGGAGGTCGCCTTCCTCGCCATCTCGGCGGGCGCGGCGGCGCAGGGAGTGCCCCTGGTGGCGATCATCTCGCTTCCATTGATCTTCGCCGCAGGGATGTCGCTCATGGACACAATGGACGGCGCGTTCATGTCGAAGGCATACTCGTGGGCTTTCGCCAGCCCCATCCGCAAGGTGTTCTACAACCTGACGGTGACGTCGCTGTCAGTCTTCGTGGCGCTTTTCGTCGGCCTGGTGCAGCTGGCGCAGATCCTGATCCAGGTCATGGGATTGCATGGCGGTGTCTTCGGCACCATCGAGAGACTCAACTTCCTGGGAGTCGTGGGCTACGTCATCGTCGCCGCGTTCGTCGTCACGTGGGGCGCCGCATTCGTGATCTACAAAGTGCGGCGCATCGATGAACGATGGAGCTCCGCGGTCGACAGGGTCGCCTAAGGCAACTCGGGCAACCCGTAGACCCGGCGAGCTGTGTTGCCGAAGATCCACTCGTCGAGGCCGACGACCTGTTGCAGCGCATCCATGACCTGTGCATAGCTCGCCGCGAGCAGGCACACCGGCCAGTCGGAGCCGAACATGCAGCGCTGCGGCCCGAACCAGCCGACCACGCGCCTCACATAGGGCTCCAGCTGTTCTGGCGTCCAGGACTTCCAGTCAGCCTCCGTGACCAGGCCTGAGAGCTTGCATGCCACGTTTGGCTCGTCACTGAACGGCGCGAGCGCTTCCTCCCACTCGCCGTCCCAGGAGCCGGTGGTGATTCGCGGCTTGGCGGCGTGGTCGATGACAAACGACACCTCTGTGTGCCGGCGTACTGTCTGCAGCGCGGACGGCAGCTCGCGCGTCCGGACCAGCAGGTCGTAGACAAGACCTGCCTCGCCGACCGCCGCGATCCCGCGCTGCACGTCATCGCGCAGGAGCCAGCTCGAATCGGGTTCGTCATGGACCTGGTGGCGGACGCCGACCAGAAGGTCGCTCACCAGCGACGCGATCGTCTCGGCCACCGACGGTGAAGTCAGGTCGACCCAGCCGACGACGCCGCCGACGAAATCATTGGCGGCGGCCGTGTCGAGGAACTCACGTGTCTCCTCCAGGCTCGAAACGGTCTGGACGACGATCGTACGGTCGACGCCGTTGTCTTCCAGCAGGGGCCGGAGCTCAACGGGACCGAAGGGTCGGCGGATCCTGTCGAGCTCGGGCCCGACCATCCAGGGGTACTCGCGCCGGGATGGATCCCAGAAGTGGTGGTGGGCGTCGACGATCAAGCGTCGAGCTCCGGCCACAGCTCGTCGGGGATCTGTGCCTGGAACATGCGCACGTTCTCCTCGAGCTCGCCTACGGAACGGCATCCCGTCAGGACCGAGGCGATCGCCGCATGGCGCAGCGGAAACTGGATCGCCGCGGCCTTCAGCTCGACCCCGTGGCGAACGCATGCCGCGCTCAACTCCCGCGCGCGCTTGACGAGCGCTGCGGGCGCCGGCTGGTAGTTGAACTTCGCACCCGGCCTGGGGTCGGCAAGGATGCCGCTGTTGAACACGCCGCCCGCGATGATGGCGATCCCGCGTTCCACGCACAGCGGCAGCAGCTCCGTGGCGCCTTCCCGATCGAGCAGTGTGTACCTGCCGGCGAGCAGGAAGCAGTCGAAGTTCGCC
This sequence comes from Candidatus Dormiibacterota bacterium, assembly GCA_036506195.1. Lineage (GTDB taxonomy): Bacteria > Chloroflexota > Dormibacteria > Dormibacterales > Dormibacteraceae > 40CM-4-65-16. The sequence goes on along the minus strand of DASXSD010000122.1, from coordinate 24,705 downwards.
TCGCGCGCGAAGCGTGCGAGCATCGCGGACTGGTTCATGCCCGCCCCCACGGCCCGGATCGAACCCTCGGAGCGCAGCCGGTCGAGCGCTCGATAGGCCCCAGAAATGGCCTCCGCGAAGTGATCATCGGGGTCATGGATATGAAGGATGTCGATGCGGTCGAGGCCAAGCCGGTCGATGCTTTCCTCCACCGACCGCATCACCCCGTCGTAGGTGAAGTCGAACACAGGGTTCACGGGCGGCACGCCCTTGTAGGACTGGCCGGGCTCGGGTGGCGCGTCCGCCCTCAGCAGCCGGCCCACCTTCGTCGCCAGCACGAACTGGTCGCGCGGCTTCGACCTCAGGACCGCACCGAGGTGTCGCTCGGCGAGCCCGTGGCCGTACAGCGGTGCGGTGTCGAAGAACCTGATCCCGGCCCGCCACGCGGCTTCCACGACGGCGTGCGCCTCATCGGCGCTCACCGGTTCGAAGAGACCGCCCAGCGGCGCCGTGCCGAGTCCCAGGCGTGTGACACGCAGGGACGTCTTACCTACCTGCGCCGAAGCTTGCGGGTTCAGAGCTCGAAGATCATCGGAAGGCGGTCGCTGCTCCTACCGCTGAAATCGTGGGCGACCGCCATCATCGGCGCCATCTCCCGCTGCCAGCGGATGTTCACGGGGTCCTCGGCGAGCTCTGCGATCGCGCGGTCGTAGTCGTCGCATTCGATGAAGTGGAACAGGTCGAGTCCGTCTCGAAATATCACGTACCTGCTGATGCCTACGCGCCGGATCGCCACCAGCACGTCGGGCCACACGGCCCGGTGGTACTCGTCGTAACGATCCTCGGCGCCAGGCTTGAGGCGTGTGTGGAGTCCGACCTGCATCACGCGTTGTTGCCCGCGGCGAGCCGGCCTTTGAGCCAGCGTTCGCTGCTCGCTATGTGCGCGGTCGCGGCGGCCCGAGCCAGCTCCGGGTCGCCGGCCATGATCGCCTCGTAGATCCTTCGATGCTCATCCCGCGTCTCGTCGAGTGCTCCGTCCGCCTCTCGTCCGTGCCAGAGGCGCGCGCGCATGGTGCGCGTGGCGAGACTTGCCAGCAGCGAAGTCAGGACCGCGTTGCCGGCCGCCTTGGCGATCACCGCGTGGAAGGCGACGTCCGCCTCGACCAGATCCTCGACCTTCTTCGCGTCGCGCATCCGCTCTAGGCTCTCGGCGAGCTCCCCCTTCCCGTGGGCGTCGATCCGTCCGGCCGCGAGCGCCGCCGCGGCCGCCTCGAGGATGCGACGCACCTCATAAAGCTCGATCTCAGTCTCACCGAGGAGCAGATGGCTGATGAAGCCAGTGCTTTCGAGGAGGAGCCCTGGTTCGAGGCTGCTGACGTAGGTGCCGTCGCCCTGGCGCACCTCGAGCACGCGCAGCTGGGACAGCGCGCGGACGGCCTCGCGCAGCGAGTTCCGGGAGAGGCCCAGCTCGGCGGCCAGCTCGCTCTCCTTCGGAAGCCGGTCACCAGGGCCCCAGGCGCCCGACACGATACGCTCGCGGATCTTGTCGATGGCGCCCTCGGTGACCCGGGGTGGGCGCGACTTGCGCCGGGCGAGGCGGGTGCCATTGGTGCGGATAGATCGGACGTTCATCGGTTTGTGGTCACCCGCGCAAGCTCACCAGAGCGCTGAAGGTTGACAAACATCGGAGCTTCAGCATATAGGTAAGACTGCGAGATGGGAGGCCGGCTCGAGAACAAGGTGTGCGTGGTCACGGGGGCCGGCTCCGGGATCGGGCAGGCGAGCGCGCGGTTGTTCGCCGCCGAAGGCGCGTATGTCGTGGTCGCCGACGTCGACCTCGAAACGGCGCGGGCCACCGTGGAGGAGATCGCGAACGCCGGTGGGAGGGCGACCGCCGAGCAGGTCGACGTCACTGACCAGGAGCAGACCGTCGCCCTCGCCCGACGCGTGGTGGAGCAGTTCGGGCGCATCGACGTGCTGTTCAACAACGCGGGTGTCGCGGGAGTGGGGGACGTCCTGGAAACCGAGCCGGAGCTCTTCGACCACGTGATGAAAGTCAACGTGCGCGGCGTCTACCTCATGAGTCGCGCCGTGGCTCCCCACATGATCGCCCAGAAATCCGGGTCGATCATCAACATGTCCTCGGGGATCGCCGAAGTCGGTCTCGCACGCCGCGTCTCCTACGCGGCGTCGAAGGGCGCGGTCCTGGCGATGACGAGGTCGATGCAGGTCGATTTTGCGCCGCACGGCGTGCGGGTCAACGCGCTGCTGCCCGGGACGATCCTGACCCCGTTCGTGGAGCGATACCTGAAGGAGTCATACAGCGACCCCGAGGAGGGCATGGCCAGCATCCGCAAACGTCAGCTGAGTCATGAGCTCGGCCGCCCCGAGGACGTGGCCGCGGCGGCCCTGTTCCTCGCTTCCGACGAGTCGAAGTTCGTGATGGCCACGGGGCTGGTCGTCGACGGGGGTATGACCGGGGCTAAGTAGTCCAGACATCGGATGATTCATGGCCTTTTCAGGCCTCGCGAGCCGAGTTCGTGCTTGACAAACTTCCAAGAACCGGCTAAACATCCCATATTCAGCGCTCGAAGCCGCCCGCTGCGGCCGGTCGCTTTCTTGGAGTTAAAGGGGAATTGAGGAGATGAGCCGACACCTGGCGAAAGCCCTGGTCATGTTGGTTGGGGTGGGGTTGATCGCCGCCTGTGGCGGCGGATCGAACACCAGCTCCAGCCAGAAGTTCAGCGGCGTCACCGTCCGCGTGGTGACATTCACCGGACCGCAGATCGCGGAGCCGCTCCAGCGCCGCGCGCCGGATTTCAGCCGTGCGACCGGGGCCAGGGTGGAGATCATCACCGTGCCCTTCTCGGACCTCTACCAAAAGCTGCTCACCGACTTCGCGACCAAGACGAACTCCTACGACGCGACGGTTTTCGACCCCCAGTGGATGGGTGACTACGTCCCGCAGGGCTACCTCGAGGACCTGACCGACCGGGTCAAGAACGACAGCAGCCTGCAGTGGAACGACATCGCGCCGTTCTTCCGCGACTTCAGCGCGACCTTCAAGGGAAAGGTCTACACGATCCCGCTCGACGGCGACTTCCAGATGGTCTACTACCGCAAGGACCTGCTCCAGAAGGACGGCCTCAAGGCGCCCGAGACGTGGCAGGACTACATCGACATCGCCAAGCACTTCCAGGGCAAGGACCTGAACGGCGACGGCAAGGCGGACTACGGCTCCTGCCTGGCGATGAAGCGCGCCGCGCAGTCCTACTGGGCGTGGATCTCGGTCGCGGGCGCGTACCTCCAGAGCCAGGGCACCAAGCAGGGCGCCTTCTTCAGCACCACCGACATGCAGCCGCTCACGAACAACCCGGCTGCGGCCGCTGCCCTCAACGTCTACAAGCAGCTCTCCAAGATCGGGCCGCCGACCCAGCTCAACGACGACGTCGGCAACTCCCGGGGTCTGTTCATCACCGGCCGCTGCGCGCTCTCCCTGGACTGGGGCGACATCGGCACCCTCGCCATCGACAAGGCCCAGTCGAAGGTCGAGGGCAAGGTGGGCGCCGTCATCCTTCCCGGCTCGAAGCAGGTCCTGGACCGCTCGACGGGTCAGCTTGCGGACTGCACCCCGACGCTGTGCCCCTACGCGGTGAACGGTGTGAACCACGCGCCCTTCGCGGCCTTCGGCGGCTGGTCCGGCGCGATCAACCACGCGTCTTCCGCGAAGGTCAAGGACGCGGCTTTCGCGTTCCTCTCTTTCATGTCGGCGCCGGCGCAGTCCAACCAGGACGTGACGATCGGCAAGACGGGTTTCAACCCGTACCGGACTTCGCAGTTCAGCAGCCTGGACGAATGGACCAAGGCGGGGATGAGCACACAGGCGGCCAATGACTACCTGAGCGCCATCAAGACGAGCCTGCAGAGCCCGAACATGGTGCTCGACCTCCGCATCCCGCAGAGCGCCTACTACGAGCAGACGTCGCTCGACACGGCACTGGCACAGTTCCTTGCCGGCGAGCTCAACACAAGCCAGACCATGGCCCAGATCACATCACAGTGGAACAAGAAGACCGACGAGGTCGGTCGCCCGTCGCAGCTCGACGCCTACACAGCCAGCCTGAGCGTCACGAGGTAGGGACCCAGGGCGGCGAGGATTCACGCCTCGCCGCCCTGTACCTTCCGCTTTCAGTGCCAGGAACAGATGAAGGAGATTCCGTCCCTGTGAGCAGCCAGGCCTCGGCGCGTGCTGTGGGGGCGGGCGCCCCAAGGTGGCGCTCGATCGGCGTGGGCCTCGACCGCTACGCCGGCGGCGTATTCATCCTCCCGGCGGTGCTCGTGATCCTGGGCTTCTCGATCTTTCCTCTGCTCGCGTCGCTCTACGTATCGCTCGCGCGCCTCAGCTTTTCCGGGGGAAGCGTCGACCTCAAGTTCGTGGGTCTCGACAACTACGCCAAGCTCCTGGTCGGAGTGGATCGGACCCACTTCCTCGGCGTGATTGGGCCCGTCACGCCTTTGAGCGCCGCGGTCCTCATCGCCGCGTACGGCTTGATGGCGTTTCTCGTCGTCCGCTACGCCCTCGGACCGAACCGAACGGCCGTGGGCCTCGCCGGCCGCGTGGTCGCCGCGGCCATCGCCGCCGGGCTCCTGTGGATCGTCGTCAACAGCATCCTCACCAGCGGGCGTCCAGGGACGCTGGCGGTGACGCTGGTCTACGTCGGCGTCGACGTCACGGTCCAGTACGCGCTCGGGCTCGGCCTCGCGCTGCTCGTGGTGCAGCATCTTCCCGGCCGCCGGTTCTTCCGCGTCGTGTTCCTGCTGCCGATGATGATCACGCCAGTCGGCGTCGCCTACCTCTTCCAGATGCTCACGGACACGAGCAAAGGGCCGCTTTATCCGCTGTGGGTGCGTTTCGGCCTGACCGACGTGTCCTGGGTCACCAACCCGTGGGGCGCCAGGCTCGCCGTGATGATCGGGGACTGGTGGCAGTGGACGCCCTTCATCTTCATCGTCCTGCTCGCCGCCATTGAGACGCTGCCGCACGAGCTCGTAGAGGCGGCTGTCGTCGACGGTGCAAACCGCTGGCAAGTGTTCTGGAGGATCACCTTTCCGCAGATCCTCCCCGCGACGACCACTGTCCTGCTGATCCGCGTGATCGAGGGCTTCAAGATCATCGACCTGCCCAACGTGCTCACGAACGGGGGGCCGGGAACCGCCACCGAGTCGTTGACCCTGCATGCGTACACGATCTGGAGGGCGCTGGACATCGGCGGTTCAGCGGCGGTCGCCTACATGCTGCTGTTCGTCGTCACGTTCTTCGGGATCACATACGTCAACCTGTTCCGACGCCGCGTGGTGACGTAGGCCATGGCACTGGCCCGGCGGCGGCAGCGATCCACCTCCATCAACACCCTCTCGCTTCCGGCGATGGTCGGCTCATACGTGCTGTTGTTCGCCTGGGCGTTCGTGGTGCTGTTCCCGCTCTACTGGCTCGCGGTCACCTCCCTGAAGACTCCTCTTGACGTCAACAGCGGTCCGTTCTACGTGCCCTTCCGCGACTTCACGCCCACGCTCGACTCCTGGCACTACATCTTCGTCGACCTCGGGGAGGACACCTTTCGGCCCTACCTGAACACGGTCGTGGTGGGGTTGACGAGCACCGCTATCACCGTCGTGCTGGGCTCGATGGCCGCCTACGGCCTGGTCCGCATGCGATACCGGGTGAGTCTCGGCGCCATCGCGTCCTTTGCGGCGGGCATCGTTCTGGCGGCGTTGATGATGATCGTCCGGGTGCCGTTGCCGCTCGCGATCCTGGCCGGCTTCGGATTCTTCCTCTTGCTCTTGCAGACCGTCGCCCGCAGGTCGAAGCGGGCGGTGGGCAACGACGACATCGCGTTCTGGATGATCTCGCAGCGCATGCTGCCGCCGGTCGCGGTCGTGATCCCGATCTACATCTTCTTCCAGCAGTTGCAGCTGCTCGACACGTGGGGGGCGCTGATCATCACCTACGTCGCCTCTCACCTGCCGATCGTCGTCTGGCTGATGCGCGACTACCTGCAGAGCGTTCCCCTCGAGCTCGAGGAGAGCGCGGCGATCGACGGCGCTTCGCCATACCGGATCTTCAGGTCGATCGTGCTCCCGCTTGCGGTTCCGGGCCTCGTCGCCACCTTCCTGTTCGTCCTGGTCTTCGCCTGGAACGAGTACTTGATCGCGTTGTTCCTGACCAGCGCCAACGCACAGACGCTGCCCCTGACCGTGGCCGCTCAGAACGCCACACGAGGCCCGCAGTGGTGGTACATGAGCGTCCTCATCCTGATCATGATCACGCCGGTGATCGCGATGGCGATCGCACTCGAGCGCTTCATCGCCCGCGGCCTTCTCGTCGGCGCCGTCAAGGGATAGCCGTGCGCCGGATCGTCAGCGTCAACGCGCACGACGTCCGCTTCCCAACCTCGCGCACGCTCGCGGGGTCGGATGCGATGCACACGACGCCCGACTACTCGGCTGCATATGTAGTCCTGAAGACGGACGCCGGCGACGGCCTGGAAGGGCATGGGCTCACGTTCACGCTCGGACGGGGCACGGAGGTCTGCGTCGCCGCCATCAACGCCCTGGCGCCGAGCGTCATCGGCCGGACGCTGGAGTCGATCACCGCCGACATGAGCGGGTTCTGGCGGTCGGTGACGGGAGAGCAGCAGCTGCGGTGGATCGGTCCTGAGAAAGGCGCGATCCACCTCGCGTCGGCGGCGCTCATCAACGCGGTCTGGGACCTCTACGCGAAGGTCGAGCGGAAGCCCCTCTGGAAGCTGCTCGTCGACATGTCACCAAAGGAGCTGGTGGCCTGCATCGACTTCCGGTACATAAGCGACGCCATAACGCCCCAGGAGGGGCTGGCGATCCTCGAGCGGCTGGCATCGACCCGCAGTGAGCGCGAAGCCCAAATGCGCCGCTCGGGCTACCCCGCCTACACGACCTCCGCGGGTTGGCTCGGCTACTCCGACGACAAGCTGCGCGCCCTGTGTCGCGAGGCTGTCGCCGCCGGCTGGTCCCACGTGAAGATGAAGGTGGGGCAGAGGATCGAGGACGACGTTCGCCGCGCCCGCATCGTACGCGAGGAGATCGGTCGTGAGCGACGGCTCATGATGGACGCTAACCAGGTCTGGGAGGTCGGTGACGCGATCGCCAACGTGAAGAAGCTGGCCGAGTTCGAGCCTTACTGGATCGAGGAGCCGACGAGCCCGGACGATGTCCTCGGCCACGCCACGATCGCCCGGGCCATCGCGCCGATCAAGGTCGCCACGGGGGAGCACTGCCAGAACCGGGTCATCTTCAAGCAGCTCTTCCAGGCCGAGGCGATCGGGTTCTGCCAGCTGGACGCGTGCCGGCTGGGTGGCCTGAACGAGGTGCTGGCGGTCCTACTGCTCGCCGCCAAGTTCGGCGTTCCCGTGTGCCCACATGCCGGCGGCGTCGGGCTGTGCGAATACGTCCAGCACATCTCGCTGTTCGACTTCATCGCGGTAAGCGGGTCACTGGAGAACCGCGTCCTCGAGTACGTGGAGCACCTGCATGAACACTTCCTGGACCCGGTCGTGATCCGCGATGGGTGTTACGTGGCTCCGGACGCGCCGGGCTGGAGCATCACCATGCGCCCGGAGTCGATTCGCGACTACGAGTTTCCCGCCGGCCCGGCCTGGAAGGGAGCGCCATCGACGCCCTAGCTCGGATCGGCGGTGCCATGCTCCTGAGCCGCGATGGAGAATGGCACCGACTTCGCGACGGTCAGTCCCTCGACACGCTGCTGAGGATGTCGGTCGCCGACCTTCGCGCGCTGCTCGACCGCGACGCCATCCCGACCACGCTCCCAGACGAGGCGCGGCATGAGGCGCCGATCGAGAGCCAGGAGGTGTGGGCCGCCGGGGTCACGTACCAGCGAAGCCTTGAGGCGCGGACGGACGAGGCGGTGAGTTCGGATCCATACGACCGCGTCTACGCCGCGGAGCGTCCCGAATTGTTCTTCAAGGCCACGGCGAGCCGCGTCCGAGGCCCAGGCGATGCCGTGTTCATCCGCTCCGACTCGACGTGGGATGTCCCTGAGCCTGAGCTCGCGGTCGTCTGCAACAACCGGCTCGAGGTGGTCGGCTACACGATCGGCAACGACATGAGCTCGCGCAGCATCGAGGGCGAGAACCCGCTGTATCTGCCCCAGGCCAAAGTCTTCGACGGGTCTTGCGCGCTCGGACCTGGCATCGCCCTCGCCTGGGACTTCTCACCGGCCGGACGTGAGATCGAGCTAGAGATTGGCCGTGACGGTTCGGTGGTCTTCGCGTCGAAGACGTCGACGTCCGCGATGCGGCGGTCGGTCGCCGAACTGGTCTCCTACCTGGGCCGCGACCAGCGCTTTGAGGACGGCTGCATCCTGCTGACAGGAACCGGAATCGTGCCGCCGCGGGACTTCAGCCTCCGCGACGGTGACGAGGTGACCATCCGGATCGATGGTCTGGGCGAGCTTACGAACCCTGTTCGGCGTCACTCTGCGCCGGCGTGATGTTCAAGTTGAGCCGGAAGACGTTGGCCGGGTCGTACCGGGCGGCGACGTTGATCATCAGCCGGCGCGTGCGGTGCGCGTACGCCGTGGCGGTCTAGGCGCCTTCCCGGAGCAGGCCCTCGAGATCGAGGCGCCGGTTGTCGAAGGTGAGGTGGCCTTCTGCGTCGCGAGGCCACTCGCTCTCCGGGCGGTCCCACGCCAGCTCGAGGCCATTGCCGTCGGGGTCGCTCAGGTACAGCGCCTCATGGGTGCCGTGATCGTTGAAGCCGTCGAGCGGCCAGTTCGCCGCGACGAGCCTGCGAAACGCGTCGCCGAGCGCGGCTCGCGTCGGGTACTTGATGGCGACGTGGTAGAGACCTGTCGTCCCCGGAGGTGGGGGGCTGCCGCCCTCCGACTCCCAGGTGTTGAAGCCCAGGTGGTGGTGATAGCCACCGGCGGAGAGAAACAGCGCCTGCGGGATGCGGGCGATGACGTCGAAGCCGAGGATGTCGACGTAGAAGTGGCGGACCCGCTCGATGTCTGCCGTCTTCAAGTGCACGTGGCCGATGACGACGCCGGGATCGATCGGCCGCTCGCTACGCTCGCGTGGTTCGACGCCAGTAGACGCCTCGGTCTTTGCCTTCACAAGAGCATTGAACGACACCTGGGCCCGATCTATTCAGCGGCCGGCCTGGGTCCGGCGAGGCGGACCAGGATGGACGACGCCGCGATGCTCACTACCACCGCCCCGATCAGCCCCGCGCTCACCTCCTTGGTGATCAACCCCGCTCCGAGAGCAAGGGCGCCGAGGACGTAGCTGAACTCTCCGACCTGACCGAGTCCGACGGACAGCTGCAGGGTCCGAGCCCCGAGATGGACGAGTTTCGCGAGCAGCCAGACCACGACCGCCTTGGCCACGAGAACCATCGCAAGGAAGGCCAGCACCCAGGGAAGCGCATTGAGCAGGTCGGCGGGAACGATCAGCGTGCCCAGAGCCACGAAGAACATCACGGCGAAAAGGTCGCGGAAGGGCAGCAGTCGCTGCCGCGCCTCGGCCGCGATCGGGCTCTCGGTGATGGCCAAGCCGGCCACGAACGCGGCCAGCGCGAGCGGGACCCCGAAGAACATCGAGCCGACCCCGGCGACGAGCAACCCGCTCGCCACCGACACGAGCAGGAACAGGTCGTGCTCGGTCTGCAGCCGGCGCAGCAGCCAGGGCAGGACGTAGGCGGTGATCGCCGCCAGCACGGCGAAGGCAACAACGCCGGCCACCGCGGTGATGCCGGACCGTCCGCCGATTCCGAGCAGCACGGTGAGGATGATCGCCGCGCTCACGCCGACCAGGTCCTGGATCAGACTCCAGCCAAGCAGCACCTCATCCGTCCTCTTGTCGGTGGTCCTCCGGCGGCTGCGCGTGATGTTGACAACCACCACGCTCGACGACATCGCGATCGAGAGGCCGATCATCGCTGCCCCGCCTGGGGTCATGCCGAGCGCATAGCAGACCGCGGCGCTCGAGGCCCACGTGACGACCACCTGAATCGGGGACAGCATCAGGAGGCGCCGTCCTTCGCGGGCCAGTCGCAGCGGGTTGATCTCGATCCCGACCTCGAACAAGAGCAGCACCACACCGACATCGGCGAGGATGGACAACTGCTCGCGGTTGGCGACGTAGCCCGGGGTGAATGGAGAGACCAGGACGCCGACGGCGAGGTAGCCGATGACAGCGGGAAGCCCGATCGCGCGCGCCGCCCGACCTGCGAGGGCGGCGAGGAAAAGCAGCAACCCCAGGTCGAGGATGGCCGGTGCGGTGTGATCCACTGCCGGGAGAATAAGGGCGCAAGCGATGGGCGAACTGAGCTTCCGACCGGCGAGACCTCCGGAGCGTGCTCCGATCGACGGTGCGTCGGTGCGCCTGGAGCCGTTGGACCACACTCGCCATGGGCAGCAGCTTTTCGCCGCCGCCCAGGGCGCCGACGAGACGTGGTTCTACTTGCCTTATGGGCCCTTTGCCAGTCAGGCCGATTTCACCAGGTGGCTGGACGACCGGGCGAAGCTGGATGATCCCCTGGCGTTCACGATCATCGACCGCGCGGTCGGAGCTGCACGAGGCATCGCGACCTTGATGAGCATCGAGCCCGAGCACGGGTCGATTGAGATCGGCCACATATGGCTGTCTCCAAGGCTGCAGCGGACGCGCCAGGCGACCGAGGCGATCTTTTTGCTTGCGCGCTACGCCTTTGACGAGCTCGGCAACCGCCGCCTGGAGTGGAAGTGCGACGCCGCCAACGCGCCGTCTCGACGGGCCGCGGAACGGTTCGGGTTCACCTTTGAGGGCGTGTTCCGCCAGCACCGCGTCGTGAAGGGCCGCAACCGGGACACGGCCTGGTACTCGATCACGGACGCTGAATGGCCGGCCGTCAGGGCGGCGTTTGAAGCGTGGCTCGAAGCATCGAACTTTGATGCGGCCGGACGGCAGCTCCGCTCGCTGTCGGAGATCCGTGACGGAATAGACGCCAAGCCTCGCCGATAACCATCAGCGAGATGGCAGTCACGCGGGACTCGATCGACAGCGCGCTGGAGCGCGGTCACACGATCGACATCACCACGACCGGGCGCCGGACCGGCAAGGCGCGACGGATCGAGATCGTGTTTCACAACATCGGCGGCCGGATCTACATCAGCGGCTTGCCACGGCCACAGAAGCGCGACTGGCTCCTCAACCTGGAGGCGAACCCCAGCTTCACATTTCATCTGAAGGGCAGGACGCGGGCCGACCTACCCGCGGTCGCGCGGGTGATCGACGACGAGGCTGAGCGGCGCGAGGTCCTGGCTTTCGTAGCGCGCAACTGGCGGCGCAACGACCTGGAGCAGATGGTGCGCTACAGCCCGCTGATCGAGGTCGCGTTCCCCGAAATCTAAAAAGCGCCGCCTGGTCGCCCAGGACGGCGCTTTTTTGGGGAGGGGCGTTTCAGCTACAGCCGGTGGTCGCCCCGCAGTTCAGGCACTTGTAGCAAGAGCCTGAGCGGACGGTGATCGATCCGCAGTCCGGGCATGACGGGGCGTCGGTGTTCACGAAGGCGATCTTCTGCGCCGACACGCCGTTGGTCGTTTTCGGAGTGGCGATGACCTTGAACTCAGGGTCGGTCGGCTTCGGGTCAGCCACCTGGACCGGCGCCGATGCAGACGGCTCCTCGCGCCGCACAATCCCGACCTCGTCCTGTTCCTCGACCGGCAGGAAGTGGCTTGCCATCCACCGGAAGATGTAGTCGACGAGGGACTTGGCGATCGGGATCTCTTTGTTCCTGGTGAAGCCGGACGGCTCGAACCGCATGTGGCTGAACTTGTCGACCATGAACTTGAGCGGCACGCCGAACTGCAGAGCGTATGAGGTCTGAGTTGCGAAGGCGTCCATGAGACCCGAGATCGTCGACCCTTCCTTGGCCATCGTCACGAAGAGCTCGCCTGGAGTCCCGTCTTCGTACAGGCCGACGGTCAGGTAACCCTCGTGGCCCGCGACGTCGAACTTGTGCGTCACCGCCTTGCGTTCGTCGGGAAGCTTGCGCCGGACCACGCGGTACTCGACATCGGCGTCCTTCTTCTTCTCTTTGTCGAGCGACGTTGACAGCGGCTGCGACCGCTTGCAGCCATCGCGATAGATCGCGATGCACTTGAGCCCGAGCTTCCAGGATTCCATGTAGGTCTGCTGGATGTCCTCGAGCGTCGCCTCGGTGGGCAGGTTCACCGTCTTCGACATCGAGCCGGAGATGAACGGCTGGACCGCCGCCATCATCCGGACGTGGCCCATCGAGGCGATCGAGCGTGAGCCCTTGACCGGCTTGAACGCGCAGTCGAAGACCTTCAAGTGCTCGTCCTGCAAATGCGGGGCGCCTTCGATGGTGTCGTTCTCGTCGATGTACTCGACGATCTCCTTGACCTTGGTCTCGTCGTAGCCGAGCTTGCGAAGCGCTGCGGGCACGGTCGTGTTCACGATCTTCAACAGCCCGCCGCCGACGAGCTTCTTGTACTTGACCAGCGCGAGGTCGGGCTCGATGCCTGTGGTGTCGCAGTCCATCATCAGCCCGATCGTCCCGGTCGGCGCCAGCACCGTCGCTTGGGCGTTGCGGTAGCCGTGCGCTCGGCCGAGCTTGACCGCCTCGTCCCAGGTCGAACGCGCGGCGCTCACGACGTCTGCGGACTCAGCTGAGGTCGAGAGCTGGTAGGCCGCGTCTCGGTGCTTGTCCATGACCCGCAGCATTGGCTCGCGGTTCTTCGCGTACTCGCTGAAGGGTCCTTTGACCTGCGCCATGCGTGCCGACTGCGCGAAGGCGCGGCCGGTCATGATCGCGGTGATCGCGCCGGCGAAGCGGCGTCCTTCGTCCGAGTCGTAAGCAAGGCCCATCGACATCAACAGGGCGCCGATGTTCGCGTAGCCCAGGCCGAGCGGCCGCAGAGCCTCCGAGTTCTTCGCGATCTGGGCAGTGGGGTAGGAAGCGTTGGAGACGAGGATCTCCTGGCCGGTGAACGTGATGTCCACCGCACGCTGGAAGCGCTCGACGTCGAATGTGCCTTGCTCGCTCTGGAACTTCATCAGGTTGAGCGAGAGGAGGTTGCACGCGGTGTCGTCGACGAATACGAACTCCGAGCACGGGTTCGTTGCGTTGATGCGGCCGGTGTTGGGGACCACGTTCCAGTCCTGGATCGTGCTGTCGAACTGCAGCCCGGGATCACCGCAGATCCAGGCGGCGTCGGCGATCTCCTTCCAGAGGTCGCGAGCCTTGTACGTGTCGATCGTGCGCCCGTCGACCACGGCCTTCGTCTTCCACTCCTTGTCGTCGATCACCGCGCGCATGAAGTCGTCGGTGACGCGCACCGAGTGGTTGGCGTTCTGGAACTGCACCGAGTCGTAGGCGCCGCCGGGCACGTTGAAGCCCGCGTTGTAGCCCGCCTCGATCAGCGCCCACGCCTTCTTCTCCTCGTCCGCCTTGGAGTGGATGAAGTCCATCACGTCGGGGTGGTCGGCGTTGAGGATGACCATCTTGGCCGCGCGCCGGGTCGTGCCGCCGGACTTGATGGAGCCGGCGAACGAGTCATAGCCCTTCATGAAGGAGACTGGGCCGGACGCGGTCCCGCCTCCCGAGAGCTGCTCTTTCGAGGAGCGCAGCACCGAAAGGTTGGTGCCCGTGCCGCTGCCGAACTTGAAGAGCATTCCCTCGGTCTTGGCCAGGTCGAGGATCGACTCCATCGAGTCCTGAATGGAGTTGATGAAGCACGCCGAAGCCTGCTGCTGCCGTCCCGGGACGCCGATGTTGAACCACACGGGGCTGTTGAAGGAGGCATGCTGTGTGACGAGCAGGTAGCGGAGCTCTTCGCTCCAGTTCAGGGCGTCCTCCTCGGTCGCGAAGTAGCCGCCATCGCGGCCCCACTTCGCCAGCGTCTCGACGACGCGGTCGATGATCTGGCGGACGCTGGTCTCGCGCTCCGGGCTGCCGGGGCTGCCCCGGAAGTATTTCTGGGCGACGACGTTGATCGCCAGCTGCGACCAGGAGCGGGGGACCTCGACGTCCTTCTGCTCGAAGATGACCTGGCCCTTTTCACCGGTGATGGCAGCCGTCCGCCGCTCCCACTCCACCAGGTCGTAGGCGTGGCTGCCTGGAGGCGTGAAGAAACGGCCAAAGCGCAGGCCTTTGGCCTTGCCATGCCCGTTCCCGTTTGTGTGCTTGGAGCGGGCGCCGGTGAGGTCGGCGATGTTCTTGGCCATCTGCGAGATATGCCTCCTTAAATCATCCCCGGAGAGGGTGTTTTTGAACCGCGTTGCTGGGACGTATGCAGGGTCGTTGGGCTTATTCGTTTGGGGATGGAAGAGGCCCCAGAGCATGCCCGCCACTTATGCCCCAGGGCCTCGATGTAACGGTGTGGACTATACGACCGGTTTTTGGGCTTGTCAAGCCTCAAACACAAGATATCTGGCCTCAATGGCTACTTGACCCCAACATCTTGGTGGATTACCTGTGGATATCCCTGGTGATGAGTTGGGCACAGGGTGGGCAAGGACCGTGGAAAAGAGGGCAAAACCGCGCCTACTGGACCGAGTCGAGGAGGGCGAGCCGGAGGGTTTCTGTGGAAAGCTCGCCATCCGTACCGGGGGAATCTGTGGAAAGGCCTTCCTCAGCCGCATCTCCCGGCTTCGCCGGGTACTTGCGCGCGGAGCGCGATAAGGACGGCGCGCCTACGTGCGCCTCGCCTATTGATTGCCCCATGAATGGGGAAGAGTTGTCCGCCGCTTCACTCACCTGAGCCGCCTGGGCCGAAGCGCGGATCTTCGCCGTGGCCTGCCTTCCCTCGGTGTAGGTGTTCTGGAGGACGGTCAGCGAGCGCTGGACCTTGTTCTCGAGGATCGCTTCGAGGACGTCGACCTGGCGCTCGATGTCGATGAGCGAGGACTGGAGCTTCTCCATGTCGACGGTGCGCGAGAACTGCAGGTGAAGCTGGTACAGCGTCAGCAAGTACGGCAGGGCCATCGCGTAGCCGACGACCATGACGTGGCGCCGGTGCGCGGTGACGATTGCGCTGCGGCACACGTCGTAAGCGGCGTCCGGGATCACCGCCAGCGCGAACGGGGTGGTCGTGGCGGGGTCGATGTACTGGCCGACCTCGCGCACGCGACGCTCGACCTCGCGCTCGACCTGCGCGAGCAGCTGCGCCCGGCGGTTGGTATCGAGCCCGGGCTCGGCGAGCTGCTCCAGGGCGGGAGTGGAGACCCACTTGGAGTCCATGGGCAGGAGCTTGCCGCCGGGGAGGCGCAGCGCGAGCTCGACCACCTTGCCGGCAACCCAGACGTTTCGCTGCAACATCTCGGGCGGCAGGTGGCGCAGGGCCTCCTCGAGAATCCGCTCGCCGGCGGCGCCGCGGCTGGAGCTGCCTGCGATCACGCTCTCCAGGCGCCGCAGGCTCGCCCGTGCTTCCTCCTCGATGGGCTGCCGCGCCGAGACGGCGGAGCGAAGGCCCTCGAGGGCCGACTGGGTCTGGGTCAGGCGCTCACGCATCTCTGCCGCCTGGACCTCCTGGGTCTGGCCGCCGTCCTGGAGTCGCAAGTTGAGCTGGGCGACATCACGTGCCTGACTTTCGACGCGGCGGAGCAGGTTCCAGACGAGGAAGGCTACCCCAGCGACTAGGGCCATGAGGCATACCAGAAGCAGCGCGAACAACAGTTCGAGCACCGACATGTTGCGAATTGTAGCCCTGGATTGGGGTATAAACAAGCCCGTTAACATGAGCCACGTGGCGGAGGTTCACCCGCTTCCGGAGTCGGAGCAGGCGCCGGACCGAATCCCTCTGGAGGAGGTCTACATGCGAATGGCCGAGGAGCTGGCCAAGCGCTCGACGTGCGCGCGCCTGCAGGTCGGCACCGTAATCACCACGCCCGATCTGACCCAGGTCCTGGGCATCGGCTACAACGGCAATGCCCGCGGACTGCCAAACAGGTGCGACTCGACAACTCCCGGGGCCTGCGGCTGTCTGCACTCGGAGCAGAACGCCCTCATCAAGGCCGGCGCCCAGATGCCAGGCAAGGTGATGTTCGTCAGCGCCTCGCCTTGCGTGATGTGCGCCAAGATGGCGATCAACGCCAACGTCGCGCGCGTCTACTATCGCGAGGCCTACCGCGATCCGGCCGGGCTCGACGTGCTGCGCCAGGGCGGGGTGGATGTCATCCACTACGACCGCTGGCGGGACCTCTGGCGCTGAGCGGCCGCTAGTCCCTCACGACCTCCCAGCCGTTCTCGGTCTCGACGATCCGGGGCTCCACGATGGGCACGTCCTTGAGTCGGCCCGCCCGCGCAAAAAGCCTGTCTATCTCGGGCTGGACCGCAACTGACTCCAGCACAGCGCGCGTTGCATAAACCAGCGTGATGTCTGGGTTGCGGAGCGCCTCGCGCGGTGAGGCCCACAACCAGTCCGTGACTTCACCCTCCTGCGGATGCACCGTCTGGCCGGCCGGTAATCGGGCCAGGTAGAAGCGCGCATCGAACCTTCGCTTCATCTGGGCCGGAGTCACCCACCGCGCGAACAGGGCGAGACGGTCGAAAGCCGGCTCCAGGCTGAGGGCGCGCATCGCCTGCGCGAACGACTCGCCTCCGGCGATCGCGGAGCGCACGGCCGAGGACTCTGAGTCACGCGCCAACCGGCGCCCCTTGCGCGCCAGGAGAATGCCCGTCTCTTCGAACGTCTCGCGGACCGCGGCGGCCGCGATCTCGTCGTCCCAGGCGCGGTCTTGCTCGTGAACCGCGCCGCCGGGAAACACGTACGCACCTGGCGCGAAGTCCGCGCCGCCCGGGCGGTGGACGAGGAGCAGCTCCCACGGATCGTTGCCCCGCACCACGAGGACCGTGGCGGACGGGCGCGGCGTGACCGGAGGTCCGTCGAGGTTCAGGTGCCGGGTGATCTCGGGAGGCAGCGCCACGCATCGACTGTATCTAGGATTCGCAGGTGGACCTCGGCATCGAGGGCAAGGTCGCGCTGGTCACCGGCGCCACCAAGGGCATCGGTCTCGCGATCGCGCAGGCGCTGGCGAAAGAAGGCGCACGGGTCGCGGTCGTGGCGCGGACGCAGTCGGACGTCAGCGAGGTCGCCCGGTCGATCGGCGGGTTCGGCTTCGCGGCCGACGTCACCACGGAAGAAGGCTGCAAGACGTCGGTCGATGAGACGCAGCAAAAGCTCGGCAAGGTTGACATCCTGGTCAACAACTTCGGCGCCCGGGCAGGCAGCTCATGGCAGGACACCGGCCCACAGCAGTTCGAGGACGCATTCCGCGGCAACGTCACCGTGAGCGCGCGCATGTCGGAGCTCGTCCTGCCCGGGATGACCGAACGCGGCTGGGGTCGGATCGTGGTCATCGCGTCCGTTTGGGGACGCGAGTCGGGGGGCGCACCTGCCTACAACGCCGCCAAGGCCGCGGAGGTCAGCTTTGCGAAATCCCTTGCGCGCGAGGTCGCGTCGAAGGGCGTGACGGTCAACTCCGTCGCGCCCGGCTCGACCCTGTGGGAGGGTGGCGGCTGGCACAGGCGGCAGCAAGCCGACCCTGACGGCATCGCCGACTTCGTTCGCCGCGAGATGCCGCTGGGCCGCTTCGGAACCGCGGAGGAAGTCGCGAGCGTGGTCGCGTTTCTGTGCTCGCGGCAGGCGAGTCTTGTCACCGGCGCGTGTATAGCAGTCGATGGTGGTCAGGGGCGGTCCAACATCTAGGCCGGTGCGCCGCCTAGCCCTGGTCGCAGTCCTGGTCTTGGCCGCCGGATGCCGGCCATCGCAACCCGCACCCCAGCAGGCCTATCCCACACCCGGTAATCGCACCGGGGTGATCGGCGCCGCGCCGTACGAGATCGACGTCCCGCCGCAGTGGAACGGGACCCTCTTTCTCTACAGCCACGGTTACGTGGCGCCCACCGGGGCGCCCAACCCGGCCCGATCCGCGCCGCTGCCGGCGGAGCGCAATTGGCTCCTGGAGCATCACTTCGCCGCCGCCGGGTCTGCCTACTCCTCAAGCGGCTGGGCGGTCGAGGACGCGCTCAGGGACCAGATGGCGCTGCTGGACCTGTTCACCAAACAGATCGGCACCCCCAAACGCGTCATCGCCTGGGGCGCGTCGTTGGGAGGTCTCATCACCGCCGGCCTGGTCCAGCTTCATCCCGACCGCTTCACCGCCGCCATCGCCGAATGCGGAGTCCTGGCGGGAGGCGTGGCTACCTGGAACGCCGAGCTCGACGCCGCGTACGCGTACAAGACTCTGCTGGCTCCGAATTCAGAGCTGCAGCTGGTGCACATCACCGACTCAGAGGCCAACCGGGTGCTCGCCCACAAGATCTACATCGAGGCGCAGACGACCGCGAGGGGCGAGGCTCGCCTGGCCCTGGTCGCCGCCCTGATTGATCTTCCCGGCTGGTTCAACCCGATGGAGCCGGAACCCGCGGCGACCGACTACGTCGCGCGGGCTCGCGCCCAGGCAGCCTGGGAGTCAGGCGTCGACTTCGCGTTCGCCTTCGGCTTCCGGCTCGAGCTGGAGCAGCGGGCTGGCGGCAACCCGTCGTGGAATGTCGGCGTTGACTACAGTCGGCTGCTGGCCCAGTCCCCCAGCCACGAGGAGGTGAAGGCCCTGTACGCGGCCGCGGGCCTGGACCTGGAGGCGGACTTGCAACTTCTCAATTCCGGGAAGCGGATCAAAGCCGATCCAGGCTCCACCGCCTACCTCGATCGCAACCTCAGCCTCGACGGCCTGCTTCAAGTGCCTGTCCTGTCCATACACACAACAGATGACGGCCTTGTCATCCCGGGGAACGAACGTGTCTACGCGGAAACGGTGGCGGCGGCCGGCAACGGCGCGATGCTGCGCCAGCTGTTCGTGCACCGGGCCGGGCATTGCGCCTTCACGCCCGCGGAGACGATCGCCGCCATCCGGGTGCTCCTGAAGCGTCTCGACTCTGGCTCCTGGGATGAAGGTGCGCTGAAACCATCCGCCCTGAACGCGGACGCCACCAGACAGGGAGCGAGCGCCAGCGAGGTCTTCGGCGTCACCCTCCAGCCTGCCTTCGTCGACTTCACGCCCCCGCCGTATCCACGACCGCACCCCAAGGGAGCACCGGTCCCCGCCTAGAATCGGACGGTGGATTCGCACCACGCCGACTTCGTCATCGTGGGCGGAGGATCGGCGGGTTGCGTGCTCGCCGCACGCTTGAGCGAGGAGCCTGGTGTCGAGGTCGTGCTCGTCGAGGCGGGCGGGCCCGGCGACAGCGACGACATTCGCATCCCAGGCCTGGCGCGCAACCTCTTCTTGAGTGACTACGACTGGGCGTTCTTCAGTGAACCCGAGCCGATGCTCGAGGAGCGCCGCGTCTACCAGCCGCGCGGCCGAGTCCTGGGCGGGAGCTCGGCGATCAACATGATGGTCTACATGCGCGGAAGCGCCGCCGACTACGACGAGTGGGCGGCGCTCGGAAGCGCGGGCTGGGACTACCTGTCGGTGCTGCCTTACTTCAAGAAGGCAGAGGACAACGAGCGGGGGGAGTCGCATTTTCACGGCGCCGGAGGCCCGCTCGCGGTGTCCGACTCACGGTCGCGCAACCAGTTGGCGGCGGCCTTTGTCGAAGCCGCGGTCGAGTACGGGCTGCCCGCCAACGACGACTTCAACGGCGAACGGCAGGTGGGTGCGGGCTTCTTCCAGGTCACGCAGCGGGACGGCGAGCGCTGCAGCGCCGCAGCCGCGTACCTGCGTCCTGCGCTTGGGCGGCCCAACCTCACCGTGCTCACGGATGCAAGGGCCCTCCGCGTCGCCGTCGGGCGCGGCCGCGCCACCGGCGTCGAGGTCAAGACCAACGACGGCGCCAAGCTCGTCACGGCCGACCGCGAGGTGATCCTTGCCGCCGGCGCATTCAACTCGCCGCAGCTTCTCCTGCTGTCGGGCATCGGCCCCGCGGCCGAGCTTCGACGTCACGGCATCCCGATCACGCTCGAGCTGCCAGGCGTCGGCTCCAACCTGCACGACCACCAGGGTGTCCTGATGTCGTGGGAGACGCGCGAGGCGATCGGGTTGTGGAACGTCATCAGTGAGGTGAACCGCGAGCGCTTCGATCGCGAGAGGCGAGGTCCGATGACGTCGAACTACGTGGAGGTGGGCGCGTTCGCGCGCATCGCCGGGTCGAGCGAGGCGGAGATCGAGTTCCACGTCATGCCCGGGATCACGTACGTGGACAAGACGCGGCGCGCGCAGCAGCCTGGGCTGAGCATCTTTCCCACTCTCCTCAAGCCGCGGGCTCGCGGGCGCGTCGGTCTGCAGTCGCCCGATGCCCTGGCGCCGCCCCGGATCGAGCTGGGCTACTACCGGGAACCCGCCGATCTGGAGACGATGCTGGAGGGCGTCAGCATGGCGGCGGAGATCGTGCGTCAGCCCGCGCTCGCCGGCCACATCGCCCGCGGGCACGAGGCGCCCGCGTCGCTCCACCGTGACGCCTTGCTCGAGCACGTGGTCGCCCAGACCCAGACGATCTATCACGCCGCGGGCACGTGTGCAATGGGCGCCGTCGTCGATGCGGAGCTGCGCGTGCAGGGCCTGGAGGGGCTGCGCGTCGTGGACGCCTCCGTGATGCCGACTCCCGTCCGCGGCAACACCAACGCGACGGTGATCATGATCGCGGAGCGCGCGGCGGACCTCATCTTTGGCCGGCAGCCACTGGCGGCGGCGGAGCGCTCGCCGGTCGAGGCGTAGATACCCCCGCGATAGTCCGGACTAACACCGCTTCTGGATACGCGACACCTCGCGATAGTCCGGACTATCGCGAAATCCGCTATCTCTTAAGGCCTATGGGCCGCTGATCGGGCCTGCGCCCAGCCGGCCCACGATGAGCAGCGTGGTCGGGTAGATCCCCAACGCGAGCGACGCCACCGCGCTCAGGACCACGGCGGCGCGGCTGCTGATCGAAGCCGGGACCCGCTCCATTCGCGCTGACGGAGACCAGACCGGAACCAGAACCCGCACGTAGTAGAAGACGGAGACGACGCTCATCAATACCGCGAGCACCACGAGCCACGTGTAGCCGGCGCTCACGCCGGCGGTGAACAGGAACAGCTTGCCGAAGAATCCGACGGACGGTGGAAATCCGGCGAGGGAGAGCATGAAGATGGTCATCGCCACAGCGAGCACAGGGTTGCGCCTTCCCAGGCCTTCGAGGTCGGCAAAGGCGTCGCGGTCGCCGTCGGCAGCGCTGAGCAGCGTGAGCACCGCGAACGCGCCGAAGTTCATGAACATGTAGACGAAGAGGTAGTAGAGGACCGCGGCCAGTCCGCCCTGGCCGCCGGCGATCACCCCGATCAGGATGTAGCCGGCCTGCGCGACGCCCGAATAGGCGAGCAGCCGCTTGAGGCTGGTCTGGACGATTGCCATCAGGTTGCCGACGACCATGCTCGTCGCGGCCACGAAAGCGAGCAGGGTCTGCCATTCGGGGGCGAGGTCGGGAAGACCGCCCACAAAGACGCGGACGATCATCGCGAACGCGGCCGCCTTGGTCCCCACCGACATGAAGGCGGTGACCGGGATCGGCGCGCCCTGGTACACGTCCGGCGTCCACATGTGGAAGGGCGCCGCGGAGACTTTGAAGGCAAAGCCCACGCCCATCAAGAGGATGCCGAGCAAGATCAACGGGTTGGTGCCGGCTTGCGAGGTGAGGCGCTGGGCAATGTCAGGGATCACCGTCGTGCCCGCGCCTCCATAGACGAGCGCCATGCCGTAGAGCACGAAGGCGCTCGCAAATCCACCGACCAGCAGGTACTTCGCCGCGGCCTCCTGGGAGCGAAAGTCGGACCGCGCGAACCCACACACGATGTAGAGCGCGATGGACAGCAGCTCGAGGCCGAGGAAGACGGTGACCAGCGAGGTGGCCGAGCCCAGCACCATCATGCCGATGACCGCGGCCATGATCAGGATGTGGAACTCGGACTCGATGAGACCCCGGCGC
Source organism: Candidatus Dormiibacterota bacterium (assembly GCA_036506195.1). Taxonomy (GTDB): domain Bacteria; phylum Chloroflexota; class Dormibacteria; order Dormibacterales; family Dormibacteraceae; genus 40CM-4-65-16. Next base: position 2,703 of record DASXSD010000122.1, on the reverse strand, counting down.
CTGAGGTAGGAGTGGGAGAGGGCGACGGTCAGGATGCCGAGGCTCGCGAAGAGGATCTCGAAGAAGAGCGCGAACTGATCGCCGGTGGCGAACTTGTGATATGCGTAGCCGCCGTCGGCGTAGCGCCACCGGAAGATCGCGGTTCCCAGCGAGTAGGCAAAGCCGACCACGGCGACCATAGCCACGACGCCGCCGCGCCGCGCTCGTGGCAGGACGAGGTCGACGACGACCGCGAGCAGGAAGAACAGCGTCAGGGACACGATGGGCGCGATCTGACCCAGGTCGGCCAGGGCTTGCGACCAGGAATAGCTCAGGTCGGTGCCGGGAGGGATCACGGGCGGTCCCCGCGACGAGAGATTCGGTGACCAGGCGGCTGAGATCCTAGGCGCGGCCGAGCACCGCAGCGGGCGCCTACCTCACGGGGTCCCCGCGCCGTGGTTGCGCGGGGGTGACGAGGAGCGCAGGCCGCAACACCGGAGATCGGCTGCATGGGCGCCGAAGATCCGCCGGGGGCGGCCGACCGGGATCCCCACATGTCAGCGAGCCAGCCCGGTCTGCCCGAGCGAGGTCATGAGGCTGGTCAGCAGCGCAGGGTCCAGGCCGAGGATGAACATGAGGATGATCAGCGGCGCCAGCAGCGAGAGCTGGCCCGCGTAAACGTCCGAGCGAGGCCTGGGTCCGAGTGGAGTGCCCTGCATCACGCCCTGGAACAGCCGGAGCATGTAGACGGGCGTCAGGATCAGGCCGATCGCGGCGAAGACAGCCAACAGCGGTGCTCGCTGCCAGGCGCCGAGCATAGTCATGAACTCGCCGACGAAGCTGTTCAGCCCGGGCAGGCCGAGGGCGGCGAAGGTCACCACTGCAAACACGCCCGCCAGGACAGGCATGCGAAGGGCGAGACCGGCCAGCGCATTGCGGTCGCGAATCCCGGTGATGTCCGTGATCCAGCCGACGATCAAAAAGAGCGCGGCGATGATGATCCCGTGGTTGACCATCTGCAGCACCGCGCCCTGCTGGCCCTGGACGTTGAAAGCGAAGATGCCCAGGACGATGAAGCCCATGTGGCTGATGCTCGAGTACGACACCAGCAGCTTCATGTCGCTCTGGACGATCGCCATCAGCGCGCCCCAGATGATCGCCGCCACGGCCAGCACCGGGATCACCCAGCGCCAGTCCCACCAGTCGACTGGCTGCGGGAAGAGCGGAACCGCGATGCGCAGGAAGCCGTAAGCGCCCGCCTTGCCCATGACGCCGGCGAACGTGACCAGCATCGGCACCGGCGCGGCGTTGTACGCATCCGGGAGCCAGCTGTGGAAGGGAAACAGCGGGGTCTTGATCGCGAAGGCGAGCGCGAACACGAAGAACAGCGCGAACTGCATCGTCGGAGAGGGAGCCAGCTTCGCCAGCTCGGAGAGGTCGAAGGTCTGATGGCCGGTCGCGACGTACTCGCCGATCACACCGACCAGCATCAGCAAGGATCCGACCAGCGTGTAGAGGACGAACTTCAGCGCCGCCCAGCCTGGCCGCGGCCCCTCCCCGTACAGCCACAGGAGGAAATAGGCCGGAATGAGCATGGCCTCCCAGAAGACGTAGAAAAGGACGAGGTCGGTGGCCATGAAGACCCCGGCGAGGCCGGCCGACATGGCCAGCATCAGACCCACAAATCCACCGGTGCGCGTGGTGACCGGCGTCGCCAGGATCGCGATGAGCGTCAAGAATGCGTTGAGGACGAGCAGCCAGAGGCTGATGCCGTCGACGCCGAGGCGGTAGAAGATGCTGAACTGCGGGATCCAGGCGACTTTCTCCGTGAACTGGAATCCGTTGTAGTTGGGCGCAAAGTCGACCGCCACGAAGCCGGCGACGGCGAGCGCGACCACCGCCACCAGCGCGCCGAACCACTTGGCGAGGCGGGATGGGAGGAAGGCCACCAGCAGCCCGCCGACAAGCGGTATCACCCACAACGCGGTCAGCGTCATGAGTTCGCCCTCAGGAGGAGGATCACCGCGGCGACGACGGCCCCTCCCACGAACACGAGCACGTAGTTGCGGAAGTAGCCGCTCTGGGTGAGGCTCAGGCCGCCCGCGCCCGCGCGCGCGACGATCCCGGTGTCCACCACCGCGGCATCGATGACGGGCTGCTCGATGTCGCGCAGGGCGAAGCCCGCGACCCAGTCGGTCGGACGCACGAAGGCCCAGTCATAGATCTCGTCGAAGTAGTACTTGCGCTCGAGCAGGCGCTGGGCCCAGGGGACGAATGCCGACCACGGGCGGCTGTAGAGCGCCCAGACGAAGAGTGCGGCGGCGAGGATCGTGGTCAGGAAAGTGACCGCGATCTCGGCGCCCCCACCTTCCCATCTGACCGGGCCGACTACCGAGGAGAGGAAGTCATCGACGGTCGCGGGCCCAAATCCAAGGGCCCTGGTCTGGATGAAGCCGCCGACCGTCGACAGGACCGCGAGAAGGGCGACCGGCACCATCATCACCAGGGGCGGCGCGTGCGGGTGCTCGACTGGGCGTTGCGCTGAGGGCTTGCCCCAGAAGGACAGCCACCACATGCGGCCGGTGTAGAAGCCGGTGATCAGGGCGGTGGCGAAGCCCACGGCCCACAGCACGTGGACCATGTCGTCGTTGGGCTTGGAGAAGGCGAGGCCGAGGACCTGCTCCTTGGAGAAGAAGCCGACGAACGGGATGACACCGACGAGCG
>DASXSD010000121.1:0-2358 GCA_036506195.1 Candidatus Dormiibacterota bacterium | reverse complement strand
GTCGGCAGGCAATCCAGCGGCCAGGGCCTTCCGCTTCTCCCCCAGCTCACCGGCCTCGGCGTCGATCACGGCGGTTTGCTCATCACGGCGGGACTCGGCGGCCGCCAGCTCGACCTGCCGCTGTTCGGTCTCGCTGCGCAGTTCCACGGTTCTCGCCTGGGCCGACTCGCGGCGTTCCATGATCTCCAGAACGACGTCCTCCAGGTCAGACTGGCGGCGGGCCAGCGAGCCGATCTCGTGCTGGAGGTTCTCGAGCTCGCGCGGCGAGCCGACCTGGCCTCGGTCGAGGCGTTCCTGGTCGCGCGCCGCGCGTGCCGTGACCTGATCAACATCCGCCTCGGCCTTTGCCTGCTCGCGGGCGATGTCGGTCTCTTTGGTCTCCGCGGCGACGAGGAGGTCCTTCAGCTCGGCGAGCCGGGCCGAGGTGGTCGCGATCTGTTCATGCTCAGGCAGTCGTCTGCGCTGGTGGTCGAGTTGGTCGAGGCGGGAGTCGTGCGCCTGCAGTTCGAGCAGGTGCAGCTGGTCGGCAGCCGAGGCGTTCAGGGTTGCTCCCTCATGAGATCGAGTGGCCGGTCGAGTATGCGAAATGGGCGGACCAGGGATCGGTGATGATCTGCGAAACCCGGATCTCAACCGTATCCCCCACGGCTGCGAGCCGCTCCCGCAGAAGCGTTGCTGCTTCCCCGAGCCAGGGCCACTCGCTCGACCAATGCGCGACATCGACGAGGACGAGGTCGCCGCTCTCGCGTGACTCGGACGCGGGGTGATGGCGGAGATCCGCGGTCAGGTAAAGGTCGACGCCGGCGGCTCGGGCGGCCGCGAAGTTGTCGTCACCCGCACCTCCGGAGACGGCCACTGTCCTGACGACGCGATCGAGGTCTCCCGCGACCCTGATCCCTTGGGTGGTGGCGGGCAGGCCGATCCGTACCCGCTCGAGGAACGCGGACAGGGGCTCAGGCACCTCCAGCTTGCAGACGCGGCCGAGACCGCGGCCGGCGCCTGGAGTACCCACCTCCCCGGTCGCGTCGGTCCGGACGAGCGGCGCGATGGGTGTGAGACCGAGCGCCCGGGCGAGGGCGTCCGACACGCCGGGACTCGCGACATCAGCGTTGGTATGTGCCACATAAAGCGCGACGCCACTGGTCAGCAGCGTGTGGACGACCCGGCCTTTTGGTGTGGTGGCGGGCACGCCATGCACGGCGCGCAGGAAAAGCGGGTGATGCGCGACCACCAGATCGGCCCCCCACTCGACCGCCTCGGCGGCGACGACGCCCACCGGATCCACGGCGAACAGAACCCTCTGTACGGCCGCCGCCGGGTCACCGCAGACCAGGCCGACCGCATCCCATGGCTGCGCCCACGCGGGCTCGTAAAGCTCGTCGAGGCACCGGATGGCGTCGGCAAGGCTCGGCACCGCCGCAGGCTATCGCGGCCACTCAGCCCTGGGGCCCGTCCCAGTCAGCGGTTGGCGGCCGGCTCTGGTTTCGGCGCCGGAGCGGGTGCCGGCTGCGCCTGCCTGGGGCGACGGAGGAACAGATAGCCGACGGTCAGTGCATAGCCGAGATAGGCGACGATCTGCTCGATCGACGGGCGCGGATCCCAGCCGAACATGGCACCCAGGAACTTCCCCACCTCCGTGCCGGTCGTGAGCCACGAGTACCGCGTCAGGTCGTACACGTTGTTCCAGGAAATCCCCAGATCGCCTGCCGCTTGAAGGAACAGGACGGTACGTGACAGCAGACCGGCGGCGAAGACGATGAGCAAGAGGCCGGTCACCTTGAAGAACTGAGCCATCGGCAGCCGCTTCCCCCCGAGCACGACGAGGTATCCCGCAATGCTGGCGATCGCCAACCCGATCAGACCGCCGACGAACACCTTCGCTCCCGAGTCTGTGGTCGCCGCGGCGATAAGGAAGAGGGAGGCCTCGAGGCCCTCCCGAGCGGCCGCGAAAAACGCAGCGAGTGTGACCGCCCACCAGATTGCGCGCCCCTTGGACATCGCGACGTCGATGCTGTGGTGCAGCTCTCCGCGGATCGCGCGGGCGTGCCGGCGCATCCAGAAGATCATCCAGGTGAGAACGACCACAGCGAAGAGCGAGATGGCCGCGAAGGCACGGAGTCGGGCGGCCCCCTCGAGCGAGTCGACACTCAGATGGATCACGATCCCGACCAGCACCGACAACGCCGCCGCCGCGCCGACGCCGTACCACATCGGCCGGAGCAGGTCGGGCCGGTCGATCTTCCGGATGTAGGCATAGATGATCGCGACGACAAGGGCGGCCTCGAACCCCTCGCGCAGCATGATGAGCAGAGCGGTCAGCATGATTTCGCCGCCTCAGCTTGGCGTGGTGCTCGGACT
>DASXSD010000120.1:0-3325 GCA_036506195.1 Candidatus Dormiibacterota bacterium | reverse complement strand
GCGACCGGCGCGCCGTGCCGATCCTCCGCTCGTACCACTCGCTCGGTGGCCTTCGGTGGCGTACCCATGCACCTTTCTCGCTGTCGCTCGTCGACTCTCCTACAGGACAATCACGATCGGCCAGAGCCTGGCGTTGCCTCCCCGCCGCGCTCCCTCAGCATGACGGTGAGATCCCCGACCGGCCCAAGGTGCCGAAGTTTGTCCGGATTGAGAACGTTTCTCAAGGCTGCGATCGCACCATCCACAACATCCAGGCCAAGGACAGTGACGACGTGGTCGTGGGCGTCGAGCGCCCGCAGCCCTGGCTGGCCGTTGACCTCGACGAGCTCGAGCCGTACGCCCATCTCCGGAGCCTGCCGCACGAGGCCCATGAGGAACCGCGCGACCCGAATACGCCCGACAATCGGAGTCGTGATCGCCGGTGCCTTCCCGCCGCCATCACCATAAAACGCGACATCCTGAGCGAGCAGCCGCTCCAGGCCGGCGACATCGCCGTCGCTCAGCGCAGCGAGGAACTGCTCAGCCAGCTCCCTACGCCGCTGCGGTGAAGCCTCGAAGCGCGGACGCTGATCTTCGATGTGCCGCCGTGCCCGCGCCATGATCTGCCGGCAGTTGCCTGGCTCCTTACCGACGATTTCGGCGATCTCCTCGTATTTGTACTGGAAGACCTCACGCAGCACGAAGACCGCCCGCTCCACCGGTGAGAGGCGTTCCAGCAGCACCAGGAAGGCCATGGACAGCGTCTCGTCGCGCTCGATCCGGTGAGCCGGGTCGGCGTCTGCGTCTGTGAGCAGTGGTTCTGGCAGCCACGGGCCGACATAGGCCTCGCGTCGCGCACGCGCCGAACGCAGGTGGTCGATGGCGAGTCTGGTCGTGATGGTCGCCGCATAAGCCTCGGGGGACCGTACGGGTTCGATGGCTCCGCCCCGAGCCGGGTCATCGGCGAGCGGGACCCGATCGGGTCTCTGCGAGGCACGCCCAGCTCCAGGCAGCTGGCCGCTGCGCTGCAGCCGCAGGTAAGCGTCCTGGACGATGTCCTCGGCCTCGCTCACGCTGCCGACCATGCGATAGGCGATCGAGAACATCAGCGGCCGCAACGCGGGGTAGCCACTGTCATCGCGCCGCTCATCGACCTCGACGTCTGGCACGTCTCGGCACATTAGCGGCAAGTCCAGGGGGCAGCGCGAGCGACCGGCACGCCGCGATGTGACCAGGATCACTGTCACAGGTGCGCGAGGCGCCCCGTCGTGAGGGGCGGAGATCACGACAGAAAGGGCAAAGTGATGAAGATTTTCGTCGCGGGAGCGACCGGAAACGTCGGCTTCCGGCTGATCCCCCTCCTCGTCGATCGTGGACATCAGGTGGTGGGGACGACCCGGACGGCCGCCAAGGCGGACCGCCTGACCAGGGTGGGGGCCGAGCCGATGATCGTCGACGGTCGCGACCGTGACGGTCTGACCGCGGCCGTCGCCAAGGCCGAGCCCGACGTTGTCGTGCACCAGATGACGGCGCTCTCAGGCAGCTTCGACATGCGCCGGATCGATCAGTTCTTCGCGATGACCAACCGGCTTCGCACCGAGGGCACCGACATCTTGCTTGCCGCCGCACGGTCGGCCGGGGTACGCAAGTTCGTCGCCCAAAGCTTCGCCGGCTGGCCGTACGCCCGAGTCGGCGGGCCGGTGAAGACCGAGGAGGATCCGCTGGACCCATCGCCGCCAGAGCGGCTGCGCGACACCCTCGATGCGATCCGCCACCTCGAGAGCGCCGTGCTCAGCGCCGGCGACATCGACGGCGTCGTGCTGAGGTATGGGGGTTTCTATGGCCCACAGAGCTCCATCAGCCCGGATGGAGAGATCGTCGCGATGGTGCGCAAGCGGCGCTTCCCCATCGTGGGTGACGGCGCCGGCGTGTGGTCCTTCGTCCACCTCGACGACGTCGCGACGGCAACCGCCGCCGCGATCGAGCGTGGGGCGCCGGGAATCTACAACATCGTCGACGATGAGCCGGCCCGGGTCGCCGACTGGCTGCCTGTTCTGGCGGCGGCCGCCGGTGCGAAGCCACCACGCCACGTGCCGGTCTGGCTCGGCCGGCTAGCGGTCGGCCCGCAGGGCGTGGCAATGATGACCGAGATCCGTGGCGCGTCGAACGCCAAGGCCAAGCGCGAGCTCGGCTGGCAGCTGATCCACCCGAGCTGGCGCGAGGGCTTCCGTAGCGTGCTGAGCTGACGGCCACACGGGGGTGTTGCCCGCTCCGCGACGCGCCCGTGCCAAGCCCGGCGCCTTCGAGGCAGCGCAGACAGGTGGACGTCCGGCATCCTGGAGTGGACGTCCACCAGTGCCGCGCCGTACGTTAAACGAACGGTTGTACGCCAGGCGAACCGCAGCTCAGCGCTCCGCGCTTGAGGTGCGGTCGGAGCGGAGGATCCGACATGACGGTCGATCCGCAGGACGAACGGCGGTTCGCGTCCGTCCAGGATGTCCGCTCCCGGCTGGCCGCGACCGGCTATCTCGTGGACGACGCGATCGCGACCACCGTCTTTCTCGCGGATCGACTGGCCAAGCCACTCCTCGTCGAGGGTCCTGCGGGAGTGGGCAAGACCTACCTGGCAAAGGCCGTCGCCGAGGCGACCGATGCGGATCTCGTGCGGCTGCAGTGCTACGAGGGGCTGGACGAAGCGCGCGCGCTCTACGAGTGGAACTACAAGAAGCAGCTGCTGCGGATCCAGGCCAGCGCCGCGGTCGGGCCTGAGTTCATACCGGATGAGAACCCAACCGGCGCGCCCAGGGAGGGCACGGAGACCGCGCCGGCGGGTACGCCCACCTGGAGCCAGCTGCACGACGACGTCTTCGGCGAGGAGTTTCTGTTGCCGCGGCCGTTGCTGACCGCTATCAGGTCACCCCGGCCAACCGTCTTGCTCATCGATGAGACGGACAAGGCCGACGTCGAGATGGAAGGGCTGCTGCTCGAGGTGCTCTCCGACTTCCAGGTGAGCATCCCCGAGCTCGGGACCGTGATGGCAGTGCGCCACCCGTTCGTGGTCCTCACCTCGAACGCGACCAGGGAGCTGTCGGAGGCCCTGAAGCGGCGCTGCCTGTTCCTGCACATGGACTACCCGGCCCCCGAGCGCGAGCGAGAGATCGTCCTGACCCACGTGCCGGACGCAGAGCCCGCGCTCGCCGACCAGGTTGTCCGCGCCGTCCGCGCGCTGCGCACCCTTGAGCTGCGCAAGCCGCCGTCGATCGCCGAGACCATCGACTGGGCTCGCACCCTAGTGGCACTCGACCGGACCGAGCTGGACTCAGCAACCGCGAAGGCGACGCTCGGC
>DASXSD010000119.1:0-3233 GCA_036506195.1 Candidatus Dormiibacterota bacterium | reverse complement strand
AAGCCGGCCCTCTAAGGGTGCCCTGTTGCTTGGCGGATACATCGCTGGTCTGTATCTGGCCGCGATTTCGATGATCGGCCTGCTCGCCTACATGATCTCAGGGGCCTGGTTGCTCATCATGGGGGTCTCCGAACAACGGTCGAGAGGCCGGGACGCGCCATGAGAATGGTGCGTTCGTAGCATTACCTTAGCTACACAAATATTTGGGTCACTTAAGTAATGTGCTAGCATACGGTCAATGCAAACCGCGCAGGGTCTCCGGCAGCGCAAGAAAGAGCGGGTGCGGGCGCAGATTTTCGAGGCCGCCCAGAGCCTGTTCGCGAGGCATGGCTTCGATTCCGTAAGCGTCGCCGCCGTGGCGCGCGAGGCGGAGGTCTCCGAGCCGACCGTGTTCAGCTACTTCCCCACGAAGGAGGACCTGTTCTTCGACGGCCTCGACTCATTCGAATCTCGCCTCGTCGAAGCGGTCGAGCAGAGGCCCGCGGGCGAGCCGGCGAGCAGCGCCTTCATGGCGAAGCTGCTGGCGAGCTCTCGAAACCTCGAGGAAACGCAGCGCGTCAGGGGCATCGCCGCTGCGTCGAAGCTCATCGCCGGCAGCGCGGCTCTGCAGGTGCGCGAGCGCGAGATCGTTGCGCGCCACACGCGCGAGCTGGCAGCCAAGTTGGCTCGCGAGACACGCTCCGGCGCCGACGACATCGAGGCATTCGCGGTGGCCAACGCGTTGATGGGGCTTCACCGCGGTCTCGTCGAGCACGTCCGGAGCGAGGTGAGGGCCGGCAGCGGGGGGCGGGAGCTGGCGGCGGAGTTCCGCCGCCTGGCCCGCCGCGCATTCGGAAGGTTGGAAAAGGGGTTGGCGACTTATGCAGTCAAAGGGAAGTGATGGGCAGATGAACGGCAAGGTTGCGATCGTTGCGGGCGCGAGCAAAGGCATCGGCGCCGCCACAGCGCACGCGTTCGCAGAAGCGGGCGCAGCGGTCGTGCTCGCAGCGCGGGACAAGACGGCACTCGACGGAGTCGCCGCGTCGATCCGCTCGCGGGGCGGCCGGGCACTCGCCGTCAGGACCGACGTTGCGGACGCCCCTTCGATGCGCGAACTCGTTGAGCGCGCGCTGGCGGAGTACGGCCGCCTCGACTACGCGTTCAACAACGCGACCGACGGCCCGAAGCCGGCGCCGCTCGCCGACATCAACCCCGAGGAGTTCGACCGCGGCATCGCGACCAACATCCGGGGGACCTTTCTCGGCATGAAGTTCCAGATCCCGGCCATCCTGCGCTCGGGCGGGGGCGCGATTGTGAACATGGCGTCGCTCGCCGGGCTCAACGGGGTCGCGAACCTCGCCGCGTACGTGGCGGGCAAGGCCGGGATCATCGGACTGACGCGGGTCGCTGCGCTCGACTACGCCGACCAGGGGCTGCGGGTCAACGTCGTTGCTCCGGGCACGATCCTCACGCATCACCTCGAAGCGGCCGGGAGCGAAGCCCAGCGGATGGCGGGCCTCGCAAGCCCGATGCGGCGCATCGGCAGCGTGGAGGAGGTCGCGCACGTCGTGGTGTGGCTGTGCTCGGACCAGGCGTCGTACGTGAACGGTGCGGTGATCCCGATCGACGGCGGGCAATCGGCGGGGGTGAAGCCCCCGCAGATGTACCGCCAGGGCGAGCGGATGCAGGCGGCGGGAGGGCGGCATGGATCTTGATCCTTGGCTCCACTTCGTGCACGTCCTCGCGTCGACGGTGTGGCTGGGAGGCGGCATGACGCTTAGCGCGCTGGCCCTGCGCACTCGCTCGGCCTCTGACCCCCGGCCCATCGCCGAATTTGCGCGCGTCCTGCCTTACGTCGGCATCCGGATCCTGATGCCGTCGGTCGTCATAGTGCTGGTCACGGGGGTCTGGATGGTGCTCGCCGGCTCCGAGTTCTCGCTATCGCAATTCTGGGTGCTCCTCGGCCTGGGGCTGTTCGCCATCGCGTTTCTCATCGGGGCCGTGTACATGAGCCGGATCGGCATTCAGCTCGACCGGGCCGCGCAGCAGGCGACGATGGACCGAGCGCGGCTGCGCGTGCTGCTCGACCGCTGGATCGCGGGCTACGCGGTGGTGCTCGTGGTCCTCATCGTCGCGGTGTGGGACATGGTATTCAAGCCGGGCCTGTAGCGCCGGCGCGCCTACAGCACTTTCTGTAGTAGTCCGGCAGAAGAATGGCTCAATTCCGGACGACAACGGCGGCTCGCGGTCTACGGTTTGAACTGGAATCGCGCGAAACATGCACGGCTGGACAGGTTGCCGCGTAATTCGGGACGTGAGGCCCCGGGTTCAAATCCCGGGCCCCCGACCATACAAATGAACTCAAATTTCGCCCATCGAGTTCGAACTTGAGCCGGTTTGGGGGCCTCACGGTTTTCAGCCGTGCGCGAATGATTTCGCTCACGTTCCGAGTTGCATGCCGATGTAGCACTTCATGGCGGTCCACCAGAACAATTCGGCAGCCCACCTGTCCATCGGCGGGCGACGACGATAGCTAGAGCCCGCGGGTCGCGCGAGGTCGGCGATCGCAGAGAGCGTAACGAAGAGCGACGCGAGGACGGGCGCGCTCAGCACGAAAGCCGGCGCGCGTCATTACTGTCCCACGCTCGCGCCCAGGGTGAGGAGAAGCTCGTCCAGTTGCGCGAACGTCTCGACCATCGCATCCGCCGCCCCGGTGCCGGCAGCGTCGAGAGCTTCCTTCGAGGGATAGAGCTCGTGCATGACCAGCAGCGTCTTGCCACCCTTTTCCTCGAGTGTCACGGTGGTGACAGGCCCACCCTCACCACCTTCCTCATTGGTCCACACAAGGCGCGAGTGCGGTGTCACTTCGACGTACGTGCCGAAGAACGCCATAGCATCCGGTTCGAATTCGAGACGGTACTTGCCACCGACACGAACATCCATCTCACAGGAAAGCAGGGACATGCCCATCGACTTCGGCACCCACCACCGCCTAAACAGCTCGGGCTTGGTCCAGGCCTCGAACACGATGTGGGCCGGGCCGTTGAAGGTTCGGGTAACGACTAGCTCACGCTCGGACTTCCGCTCCACCGTCGTGCGGTTCTTCATGGGCCTAGGCTCACTCTCTCTTCTTGCGTCCATCAACCTTCTCCTTCCATTTCAGTTCCTCGACAATCTTGTCCAGCTCGTCGAACCGTGCAACCCAGAGCTGGCGGTACCTCTCGATCCATGCCGCCTCTTCATCCAGTCGGCGC
>DASXSD010000118.1:0-9146 GCA_036506195.1 Candidatus Dormiibacterota bacterium | reverse complement strand
TCCACTACGCCTGGATCGTGGCCGTGGTCACCTTCGTCGCCCTCATGGGCGCCGCAGGCTTTCGCGCCACGCCCGGCGTGCTCATCGTTCCGCTGCAGGACGAGTTCGGCTGGAACAGGGCCGTGATCTCGGTCGCCGTCTCCATCAACCTGATCCTGTTCGGGCTCACCGGACCGTTCGCGGCGGCGCTGATGGACCGGTTCGGACTGCGCGTCGTGACGGTCGGCGCGCTCATCACTGTCGCGACCGGCGCCCTGCTGACCACGGTGATGACAGCGCCCTGGCAGCTCTACCTCCTGTGGGGCGTCGTCGTCGGCCTGGGCACGGGCTGCATGGCTTCGGTCCTCGCGGCCACGGTGGCGAATCGCTGGTTTGTGCAGCGTCGCGGTGTCGTGCTCGGCGCGCTGACTGCGGCAGGGGCGACGGGACAGCTCATCTTCCTGCCTGGCCTTGGCTGGCTGGCGGAAAACTCCGGGTGGCGATACGCGGCCATCGCCGTCGGCGCGGCCGCCCTCGCCGTGGTCCCGCTGGTCGCCATCTTCATGCGCAACCGGCCGAGCGACCTCGGCCTCCGGGCGTTCGGGGCAGCTGAGGCGGATATCGCTCCGACCAACACCGGCAGCCCGATCCTCAATGCCTTTCGCGGACTCCGGCTGGGCGTGCGTTCGCGCGATTTCTGGCTGCTCGGTGGCAGCTTCTTCATCTGCGGCGCGTCGACGAACGGCCTCATCGGCACGCACCTCATCCCCGCCTCGATGGACCACGGCATGGCCGAGGTGGCAGCCGCGAGCCTCCTGGCCGTGATCGGCGTCTTCGACATCGTCGGCACGCTGGCCTCGGGCTATCTCACCGACCGGTTTGACAGCCGGTGGCTGCTCTTCTTCTACTACGGGCTCCGCGGTCTTTCGCTGCTGCTGCTTCCGTTCGTGTTCGGGAGCCCGCAGTTCGCGCTCATCCTGTTCATCGTCTTCTACGGTCTGGATTGGGTGGCGACAGTGCCGCCGACCGTCCAGCTCGCGCGCCGGGTGTTCGGCGCCCAGAACTTCGCCATCGTTTACGGGTGGATCTTCGCGGCGCATCAGATGGGCGCGGCTGCGATCGCCTTCGCCGCGGGCGCGGTGCGCACCTTCTTCGGCGACTACCAGATCGCCTTCATGAGCTCCGGCCTGCTCTGCCTGGTCGCGGCCGGGCTCGTGCTGCGGATCGCGCGCGAGCGTCCGGGCAAGGTCGAGGTGCCCGAGCGCAGCCGCGGGGTGGAGGCCCCGGCCTACTCCTGATTCGCGGGCGGCGAGTCTTCGTCGCCGCCGCCGCGATCGCCGTCGCCCTTCTCCCGCAACCCGCATCGGCGCACGCTGAGCTGCTGCAGTCGAACCCCGGCCCAGGCGCGGTCCTGGATTCAGCGCCCACCGAGGTGACGCTCGTCTTCAGCGAGCCCGTGACGCCGGCCGGGGCCGGGATCAAGGTCTTCAGTCCTTCCGGCCGCCAGGTCGCCGGCCCGGTGGCGACGGATGGCCCTGAGCTCAGGAGCGGGCTCGCGGCCTCCGAGGGCGGCACCTACGTGGTCAGCTGGCAGGTGTTCGCGGCCGACACGCATCCCTCACGCGGCGCGTTCGCCTTCTCGGTCGGCCACTCGAGCGCCAACCCCTACTCGGCCTTGCTCGACATCGGGGTGGCCGGCACCTCGACTCCCCTCGGCCTTGCCCTACAGGCGATCGCACGCTGGGTCCATTTCGCCGGTTTCGCACTTGCTTTCGGCGTGGTCGCTTATGGGGCTTTGATCCGGGGAGCCGCAGCTCCCCGCAGGCTGCTCACAGCCGGCCTCGTCTTGCTGATTGCCGCCGAGCCCCTCGCGCTCGTGGCCCAGCTCGCGAGTCTCAGCTTCGACGGCGACACAGCGCTCGCCGTGCTCGGATCGAACTTCGGGCGGTTGCTCGGTCTGCGCCTGGGCGCCGCGCTCCTGACCTGGGCGCTTGTCGCCACGGGCCGAGCCTGGCCGATCCTGGTCGTCGGCGGCGTGGACGCCGTCCTCGACGGCGCGAGCGCGCACGCGATCCCAGGACTTCCCGGCGCGGGCCCACTGCTGGTCGTCGTCCACATTTCCGCCATCGGACTCTGGGTAGGTGGGCTGGCTGCATTCGTACTGAATCCGGATCGACGCTTCACGCGGTATGCCTTGTGGACGCTCGGGATCGCCGTCGTGAGCGGGGTGCTGCTTGCGCTCGCCCACACCCATTTCGGCGCGAGCCTGATCACGACGGACTATGGACGCGGTCTGCTGCTAAAGGCCCTGCTCGTGGCGCTGGCCGCTCTGGCGGCGGCCTTCCGCAGGCATCGGCCCGAGCTGGCGGTATCGCTCCTTGCCGTCGGTGCAGCCACCGTGGTGGCGGCGCTGCCTCCGCCCTTCTAGTTGACCCTCCGATCACGCCAGGTCGAGTTCGTTGATGCGTTCCGTGTCGGCGATCAGCTCGATCCCCGTGATCCTTCCGTCCTCGATCGTGAACGCGAAGACGACGCGCGGTTTGCCGCCGGATTCCCACACTAGCCCGGGCGCGCCGTCGATGAGGACCGGCTGAGCGACCCGAGCGCGACCCGCGAATGTCTCCGCCACCGCCCGCGCCCCGCGAGCTTCCTTCGCCGCGCCCATCTCCACCGCCGATGCATCCGCCCGGAGCACGACGTCCGGATCCAGGAGGGTGAGCAACGCATCGAATTCACCACCACGCGAGGCGGCAAGGAACGCATCGACGATCTCCTGGCGGCGTGCGAGGCCGGGCGGGGAAGGCACCTCGCCGCCCTGCACCCGGCGGCGGGCGCGGCTTGCCAGCTGCCTCGTCGCGGCCTCCGAGCGGCCGACGATGGGTGCGATGTCCTCGAAAGGCATCGCAAACATGTCGTGCAGCACGAAGGCGACGCGCTCGGCCGGCGTCAGCGTCTCGAGGACGACGAGGAGAGCGAGTCCGACCGAGTCGGCGAGTACGACCTCTTGCTCCGGGCTCGCGGCGGCGTGCTCGACCTGCGTGTCCAGCGGCTCTTCGCGCCGTGACTTCCGCGAGCGCAGCATGTCGAGACAGACGCGCCCGACGACCGTGGTGAGCCAGCCACCCAGATTCTCGACGTGGCCTGGACCGAGGCGGTTGAGCCGCAACCATGCTTCCTGCACCGCGTCCTCGGATTCGCTCGTCGAACCCAGCATCCGATATGCAACCGCGCGGAGCCTCGTTCGGTGGGTTTCAAACTCTTCCGCCATCCACTCGCGCTGGTTCATGTCACATCCCTCTGTTGGGGTCCGTCATATGGGTGACGCAACCAACTTACGGAATGTGACAAAAGGAGGCAGATCGATGAACACACAGATCAACGCGGTCGTCATCGGGGTCAAGGACATCAAGCGCGCGAAGGAGTTCTACGCCCAGGGTCTTGGCTGTCAGGTGGCGCAGGACACACCAGCGTTCGTGTCGTTCGACATGGGCGGCGGCTCGTCCAGCCTGGCGCTCTATACCTGGGACGCGCTGGCCAAGGATGCCGGTGTCGCGGCCGATGGCAGCGGCTTCCGCGGCGTCACCCTGAATCACTTCGTCGAGTCCACGCAGAAGGTCGACGAGGTGCTGGCCAAGGCCAAGGACGCCGGGGGCGAGGTCGTGCGACCGGGGCAGCAGGCGCAGTGGGGTGGCTACTTCGGCTACTTCAGCGACCCGGACGGGTACCTCTGGAAGGTCGTCGCCAGCTCAGAGCGGTGACGGCGCGGCGGCAAGAGAAGTCCGCGGCTCGCGGGCGGCGCTGAGAAGCGCCGCCGCGGTCCAGACGATCCAGACGCATTCCAGGATCAGGCGAAGCCAGACCGGCCCGACCGCCAAAGGCAGCTGGATCAGGCCTTCGTCGATCGCTTCGAGGATGGCGGCAAGGCCGAGCAGCAAGCCGGCTATCTGCAGCCGGCGGCCGGTCACCAGGCCCGCACCGGCGAGCCAGCCGGCGCCGAGCAGCAACGCACCAACCGCCGTCAGCTGCGAGAACGCCTGGACGGAGGAGATGACGAGAACGGCCGCGCCCGCAGAGCTGGCCGCGATTGCGCCCACCGCGAGCGCATCGAGGCGCCCTCGGCGCCGGGCGAGGACCGCGATCAGCGGAACCACGATCAGAAGCTGAAGCGCGGGAGCGATGCTCTGGATGTTGATCAGGCCACCCACCGATGACGGATGGGGCGGTGTTGTGAACCAGTCGCAGCCCGCGGGCATGGACTGAGTGCCGAGGTCGTAGCCGGAGCAATCGGCGAACAGGACCAGCAGGTTCGGATCCGAGAGCACGCGGTTGAAGCTGCCGGCGGGGCACGCAGGCAGCGCGAGCGGCTGGCGCCCGGCGGCCGTTCCCTGCCAGCAGTTGCCGCCACCCTGGCCGTCCCAGAAGAAATCGATGCCGTTTGGCCGGCGTTCACCGTCGGGCCCAGAGCCCATCCGGTTGTCGAGGTAGCGGTTGTGATGCGAGGTTTCCTCCTGCGCCTCCCAGCGGAAGTCGTCGCGTGCGAGGCCCGGCACCCAGGTCTGGGCGATCCCGATCCTCCAGTTGTCATAGACCTGGTTCTCGCGAAAGACGTTGTAGTTCCCTCCGATGACCAGCACGCCGACGCCGACCGGGACTCCGACCGCCGGGCACACGACGCCTTTCTCGATCCCGCGCTCGAGATGCGGCCGCGCGCACGTCCCATCTCTCACGTCGTCGTAGTAGTTCGAGTTGTTGCTGTGAATCAGGTTGCGCTCGAACAGGGCGTGGTTCTGGGGCAGACCTGGATGGTTGGGAAAGAGGCTATCCATCGACGCGCCGGCGGTGTTGTGGTCGAACTCGTTGTCGTGCACCCAGACCGAGTCGCCACCCGTGCCCGAGTACCCGAGCAGGTTGTCGTGGGAACGGCACCTGAAAACCTCGATCGCGTAGCGCTTGACCGCGTATCCGCTGTCGCGGTTGATGTCCGATGTGCCGCCCGGGTAGACGCCCGAGTCGCCGTTGCCGTACATGTCGCAGTTCGAGACGACCCCGTGGTCGGACGCGAAGGTCAGCGCGCCGTATTCGTCGTTCCATCGCCCGACGACCCCATCCAGCACGAAACCGTCGGTCTCGATCACGTAGAAGGCGTTGAACGTCGAGCGTTCGGCCGTCACGTTGCGGACGTAGAGACCGTTCGTGCGGTCGGCGCGGATCACGTTGAGCTTCTGGAACTGCGCGTCGAAGACCACGTCCGTCGGACTTGCTCCGGTGCCCTGGATCTGCAGGTCTTTGACGCCGAAGATCCCGACGAGGTTTTGCTGGTGCGGGCATTGCCGCTGCTGCTCGTAGCTGAGGATCTGGTAGCCGAGCTTGGCGCGAGGGGCGTCGAGATGGTTGCAGCTATCTGACTCGGGCGCCAGGCTGGGCCCCTCCTGGTAGAGCCCGGGCAGGACGTAGATCGTCACGCCCGCGGCGCGGACGTCGTCGACGGCGGCCTGCAAGTGGCGATAGCCGCGCTCCTGGCACTCGGTGAAGAGCCGGCGGTTGAGGTCTCGCAGCTCGGTTGCGAAACCCGCGATCCGCTGTTCGAGCTCGGTTGCGCCGCCGTTGCAGACGACCAGGTGGGGGCCGCTCGTGCGCAGGGTGGGCACGCTGCCCGTCCCGTCGGGAAACTGGGTCGGCCGCTCCGAGTGGGCGCTCACGGCGGCGGGCCAAAGAGCGAGAACCACCGCCGCTGCAATGCCGATGTGTGGTCGCACTTCCGCGGGGCAGCCTACGTCAAGACTCGATAGTGGAGGTGGACGAAGCCGCTCTTGAACCGGCGCTCGCCGAGCAGCTCGAGCTTGATCCGAGCTTGGTCGGGCAGTGCCCGATTGCCGGTGCCGACGATCACTGGCGCCGCGAAGAGGTGGATCTCGTCGACGAGCCCGGCCTTCAGCGCTTCGGCCGCGAGGTGGGGACCACCGACGCTGATGTCTCGCTCCGCGGACGCCTTCATCCGCCGCACCTCGTCGACGTCGAAGTCGCCCTCGATTCGCGTCTTCGTGCTCGAAGGTTCTCGCAACGTCCGGGAGAAGACGACTTTGTCTGCCGCCCTCCAGATCTGGGCGTAGTCGTCTATGACGGCCGGCTCGCCGGCCGTCTGCATGGTCTCCCAGGCGACCATCACCTCGTACATCCGCCGGCCGTAGAGGTGCGTTCCGATGCTCCGCTCGAGGTCATTGACGAAGGCGTGCACTTCTTCGTCCGGCGCGGCCCAGTCGAAGTTGCCGTTCTCGTCGGCCACGTAGCCGTCGAGGGACGCGATCGCGGAGTAGATCAGCTTCGCCATCGAATGCCGCTAGCATCCGCCACCATGGGCAGAGCAGTCGAGCTGCCTTCAGACTATCCACCTCCCGGAATGGAGGTAGGCCTCATCCAGCGGTTCGTGGATCTGCGCGGCAAGAGGGTGCTCGAGATCGGCTGCGGAGACGGGAGGCTGACGCGCCAGTACGCGGCGCTCGCGGAGAGCGTGGTCGCGATCGAACCCGAGGCCGAGCTGATTCGTGACGCCCGCCGCCTTGCCGCCGAGGCAAAGATCGCCAACGTTTCGTTTCGGGTGGGGAGCGCGGAACGGGTGCGGTTCGGAGGAGGAACCTTCGACATCGCGCTCTTCAGCTGGTCGCTTTGATGAATCGCGGTCCAGGGCATGGTCCATGCCCTCGAGCGAGCCAGGCGTCACCTGGGTCCCAACGGCGTGCTGGTGCTGATCCAGCCTCGCCGGGCCAAGCGTCCCTTCATCGCCCTGACCGCCCCGGGCCAGCGGCAGGCGGTAGGTTCGCTCATCAACCCGATCTTTGAGCCGATCATCACCGCGGCCGAAGCAGCGGTCCACAACGTCCTGGACAGGCAGCTCGTCGTGCCGATCGGCAAGACCAATCAGACGTATCGCGTCACGCTTGCGAACCCGTCCCAGCTGGACGCGTACCTGCACACCAACACCACGCCACCACGATTCCCGCCGGGAGGCAGGCGCCGCTTTCTCGACCTGTGGAGCTCACGGCCGCCGGGTGCCCGCATACAAGTCACCGAATTCATGACCGTGATGGCGTTTCGGATTGCGCCATGAAGGCAGTTGTCCACGATCGGTATGGGCCGCCAGACGTATTGCGCCTCGAGGACGTCCCCAAGCCTGAGCCTCAACAGGACGAGGTGCTGATAAAAGTCCACGCCACCACCGTCAACCGCACCGATACCGGCTTTCGTGCGGCCAAGCCCTTCTTCACGCGCCTGTTCACCGGGCTGAGCCGTCCCAAGACACGGATCCTCGGCACCGAGGTGGCGGGGGAGGTCGTGACCGCAGGCGCGGCGGTCGGAGAGTTCAAGGTCGGTGACCACGTCTTTGGCGTCAACCCGTGGCGATTCAGTACGCACGCCGAGTTCGTCACCATGCGCGAGAGCGCGCCGCTGGCAGTCATGCCGGCGGGCATCGGCTTCGAGGAGGCGGCCGCGGTCTGCGACGGGTTCATCCTGGCCTTGTCCGCGCTGAGGCCGTTGGAGGGAGCAGCGTCGTGGCTCAGAGCCGCCGACCTGCAGAAGGGGCAGCGGATCCTGATCTACGGCGCTTCAGGATCGATCGGCACCGCGGGCGTGCAACTGGCCAGGTACGTCGACGCCCACGTCACCGCCGTGTGCGCCACGAAAAACCTCGAGCTCGTGCGTTCGCTGGGCGCCGACGAGGTGATTGATTACACGCGGGAAGACTTCACGAAGAACGGCCAGACGTACGACATCGTCTTCGACGCGGTCGGCAAGCAATCGTTCCGACGGTGCAAGAGCTCGCTCAAACCCGGCGGAGCGTATGTCGCCACCGACGACCTGCTGAACGTGTTTCGGGCCATGTGGACTGCGCGGTTCGGGGATCGAAAGGTGCTCTTCCCGATTCCTCCTCGCTACCGCAAGCAGGAGGTGCTCTTCCTCAAGCAGCTGATCGAGGCGGGCAAGTACCGCGCCGTCATCGACAGGACGTATCCGCTCGAGCAGGTGGTCGAGGCGACCCGCTACGTGGAGACGCAGCAGAAGACCGGGAATGTCGTCCTGACGGTCTCTTGAACGCCGCTTGAATGCTCGCTTGTGAAGTGGTGGCGTCCCCAGTGCTGTGGCAGTAGGTCTTCAGCCTTACGGTTTGCGCGCCCGGATATAGGCGCTCCCGACCTTGCCGTCGACGCCGGGCATGCTCTGGGTCGCGTGGATCTCGAACTCGGGGTCTTCGAATCCTGCGCTGACCAGCGCGGCGCGGTACTCGTCGACCGGGATCGTGCCCGAGATGCAGCCCGCCCACTGGTCCAATGACTTCTTGATCGCGGGCGCGAGCGTGTCGATCTCGACCATGTCCGCGACCGCGAAGCGGCCACCCGGCCGCAGGACGCGGAAGGCTTCCTTGATCACTGCGGACTTGTCCTCGGCGAGGTTGATCACGCAGTTCGAGATCACCACGTCCACGGACGCGTCGGGAAGAGGCACGTTCTCGATCGTTCCCTTGAGGAAGGTGGCGTTGGTGACGCCCGACTTCTCCCTGTTGGCGTTGGCCAGGGCCAGCATCTCGTCCGTCATGTCAACCCCGTAGGCGTGACCGCCAGGCGACACCCGGCGCGCTGACAGCAGGACATCCAGCCCTGCACCCGACCCCAGGTCGAGCACGACCTGGCCGGGCTCCAGGCTGGCGAGCATCGTCGGGTTGCCGCAGCCGAGGCTGACCGACTCGGTCAGGCCGATCGTCTCCAGCTCGTTGGCTGGGTAAGACCCGCCGCAGCCGCAGCCTGGACCGTCGATGTCGCAACAGCCGCTGACGGCGATCTGGCCGGCCGCCTCCGCGTAGTGAGAGCGAACTGCTTCCTCGACCTTGCTCATCTGGGTTCTCCTTCCATCGATAGATGTCTATGGGTGGCACCTTACCACAACACATCGATAAATGTCTATGGGTCGTGTATCATGTGGTTGATGGCTCTGAAGGAGCTTCCGGTGGTGCGGGAACGCGGTGTCTGCTGCGCTCTACCGGAGGTCGACGCCGGTTGGGCGCAAGAGACGTCATCCCTGATGAAGGCGCTGGCCGACCCGACACGGCTGACGATGGTCGCCGCGCTGTGGAAGGCCACGTCGCCGATCTGCGTCTGCGACTTCACCGCCGACCT
>DASXSD010000117.1:0-3864 GCA_036506195.1 Candidatus Dormiibacterota bacterium | reverse complement strand
GCCTGCGCCATCGGCCGCGCCCGCTCGCCGTCGACCACGCAGACCGCGTCGAAGACGTCGGCGGCGCGCCTCCCGACACGCCGGTGCGACTCCTCGGAGAGCGATCCGAGCTCCCGCATCTCTCCCAGCACGGCGAGCAGGCGTCCGCGACGCGGACTCTGGGCGAGAGCGTCGAACGCGGCCAGCATCGACTCGGGGCTCGCGTTGTAGGCGTCGTCGATGATCGTGAACCCGTGATTCGTTGCCAGCTCCTGGAGCCGGTGCTCGAGGACCACGTCGGCCAGCGCCGCCGCGCCGATCTCCAGAGGCACGCCGGCGAAGTCGCCGGCGGCGAGCGCAGCCGCAGCGTTGAGCGCCTGGTGACGTCCGTCCATCCCGAGCTGGACCTCGACGCCGCGGACCTCGAACCGCGAGCCTCCATCCTCGAGCGCGCGGAAGTCCTCGACGCGGAAGTCGCCCCCGTCGGCGCCGAAGCTGGCGACGCGCGCCGGCGTCATCTGCGCGAGCAGCGGGTAGAACTCGTTGTCCGAGTTGAGCACCGCGAGCCCCTCCTCGGGCAGCGCCGCCACCAGCTCGCCCTTGGCCCGCGCCAGCTCTTCGCGCGAGTTGAAGAATTCCATGTGCACGATGCCGACATTGGTGATGATCCCGGCCACCGGTTTCGCCAGCGCGGCGAGGCGCCCAATATCACCCGGACGCTGCATCCCCATCTCGAGCACGAGCGCGGAGTGGTGTGGCTCGAGGCTCAGGATGGTGAGCGGCACACCGGTCTCGGTGTTGAGGTTGCCCTGCGTGCGCAGCACGTTGAAGTGCTGCGAAAGGATCGCCGCGACCATCTCCTTGGTCGAGGTCTTGCCGTTGCTTCCGGTCACCGCCACCACCAGCGGCTGGACGCGACGTAGAGCGTGGGTCGCGAGCGCATAGAGCGCATCCCACGTATCGGGCACGACCACTTCGACGATGCCGGTCGGGATGTCGGTCTTGCGCTCGACGACGACGGCCGTGGCGCCGCGGGCGATGGCGTCACTGACGAACTCGTGGCCGTTCATCTCGGCTCCGCGCAGCGCGAAGAAGACACCGCCGTGCTTGACCTCGCGGGAGTCGGTGTGGAAGGTGGAGAACGTCTCCCCGACCTGGGTGCCACCGACCTCGCCACCCCCGGTCGCCTCGAGGATCTCGAGGAGACTGAGCCTCATGTCTATATGAGAACTGTTAGGCCGGGTCTGGTGTTATGTGCCAGTCGACGACGATGCTCTGCGCGATCTGTTTCCAGATGGGCTCCGCGGTCATGTAGCCGTCGTTAAGCGTCCAGTCCCCCTCACTGCCGGGGTAGTGCGGTTTGCGGATGACGACCATCATCGTGAACCGCGGATTGTTGGCCGGCAGGAACCCGACGAACGACGCCCACACGTCCTGCGTGTACTTTCCGTTGACGGGGATCTGCGAGGTGCCCGTCTTGCCGGCCTGGTTCAGCTCGAAGCCGGGAATCCGCGAGGTCCAGCCTGATCCGTGCTGAACGACCTGCTGCATCATCGCGGTCATCTTCGCCGCGGTCGCGGGGCTGATCGCCTGCCGCTGCGGCTGCAGGAGCAGGGGATTGATGTGAGTCCCCACCCGCTCGACGACATGCGGCGGAGCGTACTTGCCTCCGTTCGCGACCACGTTGACGGCGGCGAGCATCTGGACCATGTTCACGACGTAGCCCTGCCCAAACGACGCGGTCGCGTACTGCGAGTCACTCATCTTCGCGGCCGACGGCGGAGCAACGAAGTTTTCGCCCGCGACGTCGATGCCGCTCGGCTGCGTCAGCCCGAACGCCTGGAGGCTCTGGTAGAAGGCGGTGTGACCCTCGGCCATCATCGCCTTCATGGCGCCCACGTTGAGCGAGTGCGCGAGCACGTACGTGTAGTTGACGTTGCCGTGGTTTCGACGGTCCCAGTCGTAGATGCGGTACCCGCCGACGCTCAGCACGCCGGGATCGTTGATAACCGTGTTCGGCTGGATGGCGCCTGCGTTGATCGCGCCGGAAAGCGTCACCACCTTCATCACCGACCCTGGTTCGTAGACGTAGCTGTGCACGTTGTCCTTGAACAGGGAGGCGTCCGTCTTCGTGAAGTTGTTCGCGCTGTAAGTCGGGTAGTCGGCCCAGGCGATGATCCCGCCCGTCTTCGGATCCATGACCAGGACACTGCCGGTCTCGGCCCGGTCTCTTTTCACGCCGGCGGCCAGCGCCTGCTCCGCCGCGTACTGGATGCGGGCGTCCAGCGAGAGCACCAGGTCTGACCCGTTGACAGGGTCCTCGTGCGTATGGGAGCCGAGCACGATCTCTCGGTTCGCCAGGTCCCGGTAGCTGGAGATGTAGCCCGGCGTGCCGGCGAGAGCCTTCTGGTAGTACTCCTCGATCCCATACTTGCCGTCGCCGTTCCAGTCGACAAAGCCGAGCAGGTTGGCCGCGAGCGTGGAGCCGGTGGTGATCCCGGGCAGGTAGGAGCGTTGCGTCTCTTCCTGCAGTCCGACTCCGGGGAGTTTCATTGCGCGCAGCTGGTCGGCCTTCGCCTTCGGAAAGCGACGCGCGACGTAGGCGAA
The DNA here is from genome assembly GCA_036506195.1 of Candidatus Dormiibacterota bacterium. Lineage (GTDB taxonomy): Bacteria > Chloroflexota > Dormibacteria > Dormibacterales > Dormibacteraceae > 40CM-4-65-16. Next base: position 1,278 of record DASXSD010000117.1, on the reverse strand, counting down.
CTTGCCGTTCGCTTCCAGTGTCGTCATCAGCTTCGAGCGGTCGACCCCGAGCACGTTGGAGAGCGCGGTCGCGACGGTATCGCGCTGTCCCGCGCCAACCTGGTCCGGGGAGACAAAGGCCGAGTAAACGGTGGTGTTGACGACCAGCTGGGTGAGGTTGCGGTCGAAGATGGCTCCGCGCAGCGCAGGGAGCTCGACGTACTCGCGGTACTGGGCCTGCGCCTGCAGGGCCAGGTGGCCGTGCTGCGCGACCTGCCAGTAGGCCAGACGCGACCACACCATCGCCGCCAGCACCAGCGCGAGCACGAGCATGGAGGCGATGCGTAGGCGGGCGGAGCCGACGCGTTCGACGCGTCCAGGGCGTCTCGCGGCGAGAGCCCTTGTGGTCACCTAGTGCCTGGTCGCCGCCATGACTTCGCGCGTTTGACCGACCGTGTTGAGGACGAGGGCGACGGCCCGCATCCACAACGGCGTGGTGTCGGTCGGCGACGCGCCTACCGGCGCGGTCAGGTCGATCGCGAGCTGCTGCCCGGTCACGTAGCGCGACGGCAGCACCCGCTGCATGCCGCTCTGGGCGGCGTGCTCCTGGACCTGCGCCGGCGCGTGCGCCGTGGCCTCCTGGTAGCGGAGCTGGTCCTGCTCCGCGACCAGCTGGCGCTGCTCTTCTTGCAGCCGGGAGATGTCGTAGGAGGCCTGGGTGATCTGGGCGGCGATCGCCAGATAGAAAAGGACGACGACCACGCCGGCCAGCACGACGAGATAGGCGTGGCCGAACGCGTTCAGGCGCAGCCGCTCGGCTGCGACCGAACCGGCCACCTGCACAAAGCCGCGCGTGCGCCGCCGCCTCCGGGGTGGGGCGGCGACGTGGGGCGCGGCGCCGGCTGTGCCGAGTCGCCGTCGGGCCAATATGCGGGTCGATGTCAAGACGTGAACTTCATCCTTTGCTGGTCATGGCCGCGGGCAAACCCCCAAATTTGGCGCCTGGCGATCGGAGGGGTTAGGCCGATCGCCAGGACTTTGGGAAACCGAATGTCAGATCTTTTCCGCGACCCGGAGGCGGGCGGACCGGGCGCGGGGGTTGGCGGCCAATTCCTGGTCGGACGGCCGCACGGGATGACGGGTGACGATACGAAGGGTGGCCCGGTGGCCGCAGGTGCAGACTGGCTGCTGGGGTGGGCAGATGCAGTCTTTGGACTCGACGTTGAAGAATGACTTGACCAAGCGGTCTTCCAGGGAGTGGAAGCTGATCGTCGCCATACGACCACCGGGTTTGAGTGT
>DASXSD010000116.1:0-3311 GCA_036506195.1 Candidatus Dormiibacterota bacterium | reverse complement strand
CTGCCGGGCAAGCTCTTCGAATTACCGGGATGGTTCCGCATCTCGCTGACCGCAAACGACGGCATGATCGAACGCTCGCTCGTGGGATTCGAAAGCGCCCTGGCGGACGTGACCGCAGGCAAACCTAAATAGCCTGGCGAGATCTTTGCACTCCTGTCCGCAAATCGCAGCCGCAAGAGGCTAACCTTTAGCGCCTGATCCCGGCCACGGGATCGCCCATTCCAAGTCGGGGGTAACGCATGGACGTACAGGAGGCGACCGCAGAAGGCACGACTTCTGTTGACAACGGCGAAGTCAAGCGCGACGGCAAGAAGCAGTTCTCGATGGGGTCGCAGGACGTCCTCGAGGGCAAGCTCATCTACGACGGCTCGATCCACGCCGACGGACGGATCGAGGGCGAGGTCCGGGTCACCGGCAACATCGACGTCGCCAGTGGCGCCAACGTAAGGGCGCTGCTCGAGGGCGGGAACGTCACGGTGAAGGGCCACGTCGAGGGCCAGGTGACGGCGCGCGACAAGCTGACCCTGGGCAAGAACGGCCGGCTGAGCGGCGACATCCAGGTCCGCAGGCTGCAGATCGACGATGGCGCGACGCTGAACGGCAATGTCCGGATGGGTGACTTTGAGCACCAGGCGTCAGGCCAGTAGGCAGGCGACCCCGACACCGACCCCTGCGGAAAACGGTTCCAACGGTCAGCGCAACTCTGTAGTCCTCGGTCCGAACGACCGGCTGGTCGGCCAGCTGTACATCGAGGGCGACCTGCGCGTGGCGGGGACGGTCGAGGGGACGCTGGAAGCCACCGGCGACATCGAGATCTCGGGCAAGGTCAACGGCGACGTGACCGCGTACAAGCGGCTGATCGTCGGCGGCGACGCTTCGGTGGTCGCGGGCGAGGTGCGGGTTGGGCGCCTGACGGTCGAGGACGGCGCGCAGTTCAGCGGCAAGGTGTCGATGGGCAAACCCGCCCCCAAGGTCATCGAACCCGAACCCGTAGCCGAAGTCGTCCCGGTGGCGGTCGAACCAGAGAAGCCGAAGAGCAAGCGCCGCTAGGAGGTGCTTCACCTCCCCGCTTGCCGGGGAGGTCGGGCCGCGAAGCGGCCCGGGTGGGGACCCCGGAGGTGCTTCACCTCCCCGCTTGCCGGGGGGGACCTAGGGGGTGCTTCACCTCCCCGCTTGCCGGGGAGGTCGGCGGCGAAGCCGCCGGGTGGGGCTGCGCCTTAACGACCAGCATTGAGTGCAGGCAGGTCGCCAGGCCATCGTTCTCGCATGCCATCTCCGGAAACCGAGCGCGCTCGCGAGCTGCGCCGCGACATGAGCGGAACCGAGCGACGCGTCTGGTACCGACTGCGCGGCAAGCGGCTCGCCGGCCACAAGTTTCGACGCCAACTTCCTGTCGGCCCCTACTTCGTCGACTTCGTCTGCCTGAAAGCTCGCCTGGTCGTCGAGATCGACGGCGCAGGCCACGAGGACGAGGACCGCGATTGGCGCAAGACCGAATACCTGGAATCGCAGGGATTTCGCGTCCTTCGTGTGCCCGCTCATGAAACCGACCAGGGCCTCGACGATGTGATTGGGTGGATCTACGCGGAACTGGAACCCCCGACGTCCCCACCCTGACCCTCCCCAGCAAGTGGGGAGGGAAAACCGCCAGGCCTACTTCTTTGGTTTTTTCGCCGGCATCTTGCGCGTCTCCTCGAGAGCGCGCTTGATCAATGCGGTCGGCGGTTTCGCGCGCCAGTCCCCGGGCACCATCACGTAGCCGCCCATCTTGTGCCCGGCCACGGGCTCGAAATCGCGCCCGCCCTGCTTCTTGATCTTCTCGATCTCGTCGGCGGGCAGCCGGACAATGAAATCCTCGCCGAAAATCCCGCAGAACATGTTCCCGTTCACGAACGCCGACATCTGACCGAACATCGGCTTGATCGTCACCGCGGGCTCGTCCGGCACGACCCGCGCGAAAGCGGCCTTCGCGTCCTCACTGGGCCGCGGCATGTGCATCGGGCCGCGAGGCGCTGGGCTCACGCCGGAGATCGTAGGCCGAATTCGGGCCTTGCATGAATCGCCCCACCAGGAGCGCGGCCACGATCATGATCACCGCGCACAGCCGCAGGACATCGGACATCCCCGTCGTGTAGGCGTCGCGAGCAACGCTGATGAAAGCCGTCCCGTTGGCAGAGGGCATCGTGAAGGCGGCAAACTCCGCTCCCGCAAGGCTTCGCTCAGCCGCCTCAACGATCCACGCCGGGAGTCCGGTCAGCCACTCCGACAACGAGGCCCGGTAGACGCTGTTGAGGATGCTGCCCAGGACCGCGACTCCCAAGGAGCCGCCGACCTGCGCGAGGCTGCGGCTGAGCGCAGTCCCGGTCGCGAACTTAGACTGCGGCAGCTCGTCGAGGACCACGTTGATCGAGGTGAACAGCGCTAGCGCATCGCCGATCCCAACCACCGGCAGAGCAAGGGCCAGAACTCCAAAACCACTGCCGGCGCCAACCACCGACATCAGCGTCATGCCCGCGGCGCAGATGACCAGTCCAAGACAGAGCGCGGCCCGGGCGCCCAGGCGCCGCACGACGCGATCGCTGACGCCCGCCCCGGCGACGATGCCCAGGATGAGCGGCACCAGGCGCATCGCGGTGCCCTGGGCGTCGTTGCCCTGGACGAACTGCAGGAATGGGGTGAAGACAAAGAGGATCCCCATCAGGGTGAAGCTCATGACGACTGAGACGACGATCGCCCAGCTGAACCGTGAGTTGGCAAAGAGATGGAGGTCGACCATCGGCGATCGGGCGCGCAGCTCCCAGAGGACGAAGGCGGCCATGAGTGCTGCGCCGCAACCCATCGCGCCGATGACGGTGGGATCGCTCCAGCCGCGCGAAGGCTGCTCGATGGCGCCGTAGACAAGGCCCGCGACGCCGGAGATCGCCAGCAGGGCGCCCACGAGGTCGAGGCGAGGAGGGTTCGGGTCGCGGCTCTCCGGGATGAACAGCCCGACGCCCACCAGCGCCACCACCACGACAGGACCGTTGATCAGGAAGATCGAGCCCCACGCATAGTGATTGAGCAGAAACGCCGCGACAAAGGGTCCAAACGGCAATCCCAGGAACATCGCCGCCCCGCCGATGGCGATCGCCCGCGGCCGCTCGAGCTCAGAGAAGATCGTAGGCAAGACGGCTAGCGAGATGGGCATGATGAATGCAGCTCCGGCGCCCATCACCGCGCGCATCAGGATGAGCCCGCTGGCGGAAGTCATCTGGCTCGCCGCGACCGACGCAAGACCGAAGATCACGAGCGCGAAGATCAGCGTCCGCTTG
>DASXSD010000115.1:0-3644 GCA_036506195.1 Candidatus Dormiibacterota bacterium | reverse complement strand
CCGATTCCGAAGTGCGACACGAGCCCGAACGTGGGCTTGTGGCCGATGATCCCGCAGAACGCCGCGGGGATGCGGATGGAGCCGCCCTGGTCGCCGCCGAAGGAGATGTCCACCTGGCGCGCGGCCACGGCCGCGCCCGAGCCCGACGACGATCCGCCGGTCACGTGCTCGCGATTGTGCGGATTGAGGGGACGGCCGTAATCGCCGATGGCGCCGCCGGTGCCGAAGCCGCCACTCAGCCCATTCATCACGTTCTTGCCGATGATGGTGCCGCCTGCCTGCAAGACGCGGGTGACCACGGTGGCGTCGAAGTCGGGAATGAAGCCATCGAGGGCGAAGGAGCCGAAGCTCATCGGCATTCCGGCGATCGCGATGTGGTCCTTGAAGCTGACCGTCTTGCCCTTCAGCAGACCTTCGGCGGCGCCCTCGATACGGCACTTCCACATCCAGGCATTGAGGGGGTCTTCGTGTGGACTCGGCCGCCAACCGGGTTCCCGGCCGGCCGAGGCCATCGGCGGCCTGGGCTCCTCCACGCGCGCTTGCACGAAGGCGTCGAGCTGGCTCAGCTGTTCCATGAGGTGCTTTCGGTAGAGGACAGCCTCGTCCGCACTCAAATGGATGCCCAGCTGCTTGGCCACCGCCACGACTTCATCGACGTCAGGGACCGAGTACATAGGCTTCTCTCCTGTGCTGAAGGATACGCGGCTCAGGCCCGCTCCACGCCAGGTCCGTCGCTGAAGAGTGACGGAACGAACGTATGGGGATCCGCCGGCTCGGTGAGGAGCGCTTGCTGCCGCGGGGTGAGCGGGACATCGGGCGGTGCAAGCACCCGCGCCCGCGACCACGCCATGTGGGAGACGCAATACTTGTAGAGCAGAGTGCGGCGCTCGTGGTCGGCTCTCCACGGCGCTGTTCCGTGCATCACCGCTTCGGTAAACAACACGACCGACCCCGCCGGTATCTCTGGAATGACGACGCAGGAGGCCTTCTCCGGAGCCTCGTGGATCTGGCGCGGTAGCTTGAAATTGCTCTTGTGACTGCCGGGAATACACCAGAATCCGCCGTGGGCCGGTCCGGCATCGGCGAGGCTCCAGGCCGCGACCACGAATCCCTCGTAGATGCCGTTGGGGGCGAAGTGAAAGCGCTCCCCCGGCCTGGTGAAGGAGTTGGGCGCCGAAGCCCCGTAGTCCGCGTGCATGGAGCCCATCGTCTGCCCCTTGTGCATGCGGATCCCGTACAGACGGTCGAGCCGGAAGCAGTCTCCGAGCCGAAGGCGAAGCATCGGCATGATCGCCTCGTGATCCAGCAGGCGGCAAAACGGCTCCCCCCAGTTGAGGAAGCCGTAATCCGGTCCGTGCTTGCCCGCGGCGGAGCCGAAGCGGATGCGCTCGCGAGGGCTGGGGAGCTGCTGTGCGTCGATCAGCCGATTCAGCTCCGCCACCTCCGCTGGCGCCAGGACGTCGTGGAGAACCAGATAGCCGTGAAGATCGAACAGGTACTGCTGCAGCTCGCGGGCCGAAGCGTCCACGGTCACGTCCTCCCCTGTCTTTGCCGTCACCGCCGCATCCTCACTGCCCCGTCTCTTGTGGTGCCACCGCCACCGACACGACCGTGACTTCGATGTCGCCTCGCGGACGCCGGAGCACGACCACGTCTCCGGCGCGCTTTCCGAGAAGAGCCCGCCCGACGGGCGACGCGACGCTGATCTGCCGCCTGGCAGGCTCGACCTCGTCCGGGCAGACGATCTCATAGGAAGTGCGGCGGCCGTTCGCCTCCTCGACGGTCACGCTCGTTCCGAACCCCACCCGCCCGTCGATCAGCGAGGGCTCCTGGACGTAGACCGACTTCAGCACTTGGGCGAGCACGCGGGCCCGGCGCGCGCCGATCTCCAACCTGGACGTGAAGCCGGCCAACGGCAAGCGAAGCCGGGCTTCCGCTTGGCCGATGTCCTCAGATGTCGGTTGCCAGCCTGCGGTGACAGGACCGGGCCACTCCCGAGAGCACAGTCGCTCGAGGTGGACCACCTCCGTTGGCGGCAGCACGGTGAACGCCACGTCGGCCGCACACAACCGTGTCGTGCTCGCCCACAGGAGCATCAACGACGCGGTCGTCAAGACCCAGCGAGTCATGACACTTGTCCGCGCCTAGACAGTATGACTGCCGATCGAAGAGGCTGACCTCCGCCTCATCACGCGGGTTAGCCTCCGTGGAGACCAGAGCCGCAGAATGCGCTCGGGCATTCATCACGAGATCGGAGGTCAGCCATGCGAGACGGTAGCACAGTGTTTATCGGCCTCGACGTCCACAAGAACTCCATTGCCGTCGCCTATGCGGCCACCGAGGGCCCCACCGATCCCGTGCACGTGGGCGCGATCGGCACGCGACAATGCGACATCGACGCCCTCGTTCGGAAGATGCACAGCAAGAGCGCGCTGCTCGTGTTCATCTACGAGGCCGGGCCCTGCGGCTACTGGCTCTACCGCTATCTCACTCGGAAGGGCCTGACGTGCGTCGTCGTCGCCCCCTCGCTGATCCCGCGCAAGCCGGGCGATCGAGTGAAAACCGATAAGCGCGACGCCGTGACCCTGGCCCGCCTGGCTCGCTCCGGGGATCTCACGGCCGTCTACGTCCCCGACGTTCCGGACGAGGCCATCCGCGATCTCGCGCGCGCCCGCGAGGACGCGCTGCACGATCTCAACGCCGCCCGGTTCCGGCTGAAGGCGCTGCTGCTGCGCAACGACATCCGCTACGTCGGCCGCGCGAACTGGGGTGCCGACCATGTCCGCTGGCTCGCGCGCCTCGTGCTCCCCACACCAGCCCAGCAGATCGTCTTCCAGGAGTACGTCCGCACCATCACGGAACGCACGGAGTTGCTGCAACGCCTGGAGGCCGAGCTGCTCGAGCAAGCGAAGCCGTGGCGCCTCTATCCGGTCGTCGAAGCCCTGCAAGCCCTCCGCGGCGTGCAATTCACGGTGGCGATCACCACGATCGCCGAGCTCGGCGACCTGACCCGCTTCGACAATCCTCGTCAACTCATGAGCTATCTCGGGCTCACGCCGAGTGAGTATTCGAGCGGCGACCGGCGCCGGCTCGGCGGCATCACGAAGGCGGGCAACGGCCATGCGCGCCGCGTGCTCATCGAAGCCGCAAAGGCCTATCGTCACCGCGCCAAGGTCTCCGAGCACATCCAGGCGCGCCAGCAGCATCTCCCGACATCGATTCGCGACATCGCCTGGCGGGCGCAGGTCCGCCTCTGTGGGCGATATCGCAAATTACTCGCGCGCGGCAAGCACCCGAACACCATCGCCGCCGCCGTCGCACGGGAGCTGGCGGCCTTCATGTGGGCGATCGCCAGAACGCAGCCCGCGTCCGCGTAGCGGACGCGATAAGGAGCGACATCGATCCTCGGAGAGACGCAGCCCCGGTGATGGGTGCAACCCTCGTGAGCGTTATGAGGCTGCGACAAATCCTCGCGTCTAGACCGAGGCAGGCATCCCGACGGATACAAGTAAGGTGGTACCCAACCCACGAATATCAGCATGATCAACCGTCGTGGTTACTGGCCCCGTCTCTTCCGAGGGTCGATGCTGCATGATCTTTGACGACACGTCGAACATCGAACACGAGGATCCGCCTTGACATCG
>DASXSD010000114.1:0-2353 GCA_036506195.1 Candidatus Dormiibacterota bacterium | reverse complement strand
GCCGATTAGCTTTGCGGCGCGCACCGCGTTGCGCGGCGACATGTAGATGAAACGGGGATGCTTGCCGACCGCGATCGCGATCGACTCCACCATCTCGCTGTAGTAGATGATGTCGGGCCCCGCCGCATCGACCGTCACGTTATCGGCCTGCTCCGCGGCCCAGGTCGCGATCTCGGCGACGTCTTCGCCGGCCACCGGTTGCAGGCGATAGTCACCGCGACCCGGAATCCCGAAGACCGGAAGCCTCCTCAACAGCCAGGCGATGTTGTTGATCAGGATGTCCCCCGGCCCGAAGATCAATGTCGGGCGCACGATCGCCCACGCCACGCCGGACTCGCGCACGATCCGCTCCGCTCGCGCCTTGCCCGCGTAGTAATCGAGGTTCGAATCCTCCGACGGGTTGCTGACCGAGATGTGGACCACCTTGCGGACTCCCGCGTCGCGCGCCGCGCCCATGAGGATCCGCGTGTTGGCGACCGCGTCACCGAATCGCACCCGACCGTGGCGAAAACGGACCCAGTAGGTGTTGTAGAGGACGTCGGCGCCGCGAATGCTCTCGACCAGCGCGTCCCGATCGGTGAACTGGAGCGGCGCGACGTCGGCTGTGATGTCTTCGGCGCCGGCGCGCTTGGGGTGGTTGGTGAGCGTCTTAACCCGGCGCTCCAGGGCGAGCAGGCGGCGCGCGATGAAGCGTCCTGTGAAGCTGAACGCGCCGGTGACGACGTCGAATCTGTCCTGCTCGCTCAAAACGGAAAGCGCGTGAGGTCGTACGCGGCCGAGCCGGGCCGCACATGCCCGGTGATGACGACGCGCGGCCGGTGGCGGACCGCCTCGGCGGGGTGGACCTCCGGCCGCAGCCCGTTGAAGATCGGAAACCGCAGCGTCCCGTCTGGCGACCACTCGGAGTAGCGAATGCTCACCACAAGCTCGGGCCTGACCCAGTTGACCGGCCGCATCATGACCGGCGCCGGGTCGAGGGGCGACTCGTCGATCGCCAGCTCACGCAGTCGCTCTTGCAAAACGCGGAGGGCATCGTCGTCGTAACCACCGCCGACGGTCCCGCATGGGAGCAGGCGCCCTTCTTCGTAGAAGCCGACGACCAGGGCATCGAATGGCTTCTGGCCGGTCCAGCCGATGACCACGAAGTCGTCCGACTTGACTGCCTTGACCTTCAGCCAGAAGGGACTTCGCTGGCCGGGCACGTATGGCGATTGCACGTGCTTGGCGACCACACCCTCGAGTCCGCGCTCCAGGCATGCCTCGAACAGCTCGACCCCGTCCTCCTGGATGTGATCGGGCACGAAGATGTGGCCGCCGGCCACGACTGATTTGGCGAGCCTGGCACGGCGCCGCACCACCGGCTGCCTCAGGAGCGGCCTGCCGTCGAGGTACAGGGCGTCGAAGGCCAGGTACGCGGTGGGAATCTCGTCGAGCATGCGCGCGCCTCCGGCCAGGCGCTGGCGGAGGCGTGGATAGTCGGGCCTCCCCTCGACGTCCGTAGCCACGAGCTCGCCGTCGATGACGCTACCTGGAGGCACCCGCTTCGCGGCCGCCACCACCTCGGGCACGTCGGCCGTGATGTCGTTGAGACCGCGGTCCTTCAGACGTACCTCGCCGCCCTGGTCGCGAAGCAGCATGCAGCGCAGGCCGTCCCACTTGACCTCGAACAGGTACTCGGAGGAGCTGAACGGAGCCTCGGCCGACGCGGCCTGCATCGGCCGCACCTCGTCGGGAAAGCTCTCCAGCTCGATCTGGAGCTGATCGCTGTCCTGCTGCACTTCGCCCAGATTAGGCGAGCCTGGGCTACGAAGCTTTACGACGTTTCCGGGTTTCGGCCGCTGGCTTTTCCTTGCCGGCGCGCTGCTTCTTGGCCTGCTCCACCGACTGGCGCAGCGCCTCCATCAGGTCCATCACCTTGGCGGGCTGCGGCGCCTCAGGCGCCTCGATGACCTCGCCCTCCATCTTGGCGTGGACGACCTTCATCACCGCCTCGCGGTACTCGTCCTTGTAGCGACTTGGGTCGAAGCTGTCGGCCAGGCTCTCGATCAGCGCCTTCGCCATCTCGAGCTCCTTGGGGTTGATCTTCACCTCGTCCTCGAGCCCCTTCAGGCCCTCGGTGGACCGGATCTCGTCCGGCCAGTGCAGCGTGTTCATGATCAGTCCCTTGCCGTTGGGGTGCAGCGCCGCCAGGTGCTCCTTGTCGCGAAGCGCAATCTTCGCAATGGCCATCCGGCCGGTCGCCTCGAGCGCGCGACGGAGCAGGTGGTACGGCTTCTTGCCGAGCTCTTCGGGCTCGACGTAGTAGGCGTTGTCGTAGTAGAGGCCGGGCTCGACCTCGTCGACCGGCACGAAC
>DASXSD010000113.1:0-3602 GCA_036506195.1 Candidatus Dormiibacterota bacterium | reverse complement strand
CGGGACGGAGGCTATTTGGAGCCCTTGCCCACCGCTTTTTCCAGCTGCTCGAGGGTGACCTTGCCCTCGGCGACCACGCGGTCGTCGACCAGCACCACGGGCACGCGCCAGTCGTAGAGGTCGTGCAGCCGGTCGTCGGCGTCGACGTCGGCCAGCTCAGGCTCATGGCCCAGCGAGCGCAGAAGCTCCAGCGCGGACTCGCACAGGGAGCAGGCCTGGCGGGTGACCAGGACCAGCCTCACGGGCCGCTAAGAGGGCAGCTTGAGCGTCTGCCCCACCTCGATCGTCGGGCCGTCAAGCTCGTTGGCCTGCTCGATGTCCTGGACACGGACCCGCACATCATCCGCCGGATAGTGCTCGGACGCGATCGACCACAGCGTGTCCCCCGGCTGGACCACCACCGTGGTGAAACCCACGTCAGCGCCCCCGCGAGCGCCAAGCGCGAAGCCGAGGCTGATCAGGAAAACGGCGGCGACTGCCGCCAACAGTCGCCGCATCGAGCGAAAGCCGCCGGCACGGGGTGCCCGCCAAGGTTCGATCCCATGACCAACGGCGTACATACGTTCGCAAGCATATCGAACGGCCGTTCGTGTGTCAAGACGCCGAACAAAGGTTTGCACTTGCGGGGGCAAAGTGCTAGGATCGGCTTCAGCGTCCCCCCACTACGCTCTGGAGAAAACACGAAATTGCCTGAACAGCTGACCGACCGACAGACCAAGATCCTCGACTACATCCGTTACGTGACCAAGGTCCGCAACTACCCGCCGAGCGTGCGCGAGATCGGCGAGGCGGTCGGCCTGAGCTCCAGCTCGACCGTCCACAACCACCTCAACCAGCTCGAGCGCCGGGGCCTGATCAAGCGCGACCCCAGCAAGTCCCGGACCGTGCAGCTCGTCGCCGACATGGAGATCGACGAGAAGCGGCGCAACGCGATCTCGGTGCCGATCGTCGGCCATGTCGCCGCCGGGAGCCCCATCCTCGCCGAACAGAACATCGAAGACCATGTCCTGCTCTCCTCTGAGCTGGCCAAGGACGGCTACTTCCTGCTCCGCGTCCGCGGCGACAGCATGATCAACGCCGGCATCCTCAACGAAGACCTGGTCCTGGTCCGGCCCCAGCACGAGGCACCCAACGGTTCGATCGTGGTCGCCCTGGTCGACGGCGACGCCACCGTCAAGCGCTTCGAGCGCACCAATGGCCCGGGCGGGCACGTCAAGCTGATCGCAGAGAACCCCGCCTACGAGCCGATCGTGACCACCAACGTCAGCCTGGTCGGCCAGGTCCGAGGTGTGATCAGGCTCTTCCGTTAGCCGTGTAAGTCAGGAAGCGCCCTGCCACGTGGCGGGGCGCCCAGCCCCAGGCCATGGTTCCACCCTCGACATATTCCGTGCGCTCCACGCCGCCGATCTTGCGCAGCTCGGCGAGCACGCCCTCCCGGCCGTAGGGGACCAGGATCTCGAGCGGAACGGCGTCTCCCCGGCTGGCCCGGTCGATCGCCTGCAGCAACTCCCCAAACCCGGTTCGCTTGAGAGCGGAGATGGCGACCGCACCCGGATAGCGCTCTGAGAGCGCGCTTATCGCGCGCCGCCGCGAGGCGGGACCAAGGAGGTCGACCTTGTTGAGCGCGACCACACGCGGCTTGTTCGCCGCACCGAGGTCGGCCAGCACCTTCTCCACGGTCTCGGCCTGATCCTCGACGGCAGGGGAGCTCAGATCGAGGACCTGGACGATGAGGTCGGCCTCCGTCACCTCCTCCAGCGTGGCGCGGAACGCCGCGACGAGGTCCGTCGGCAGCTTCTGGATGAAACCCACGGTGTCGGTCAGCAAGAGCTCGCGGCCGGCGGGTAGCTCGAGCTTGCGGGTCGTCGGGTCCAGCGTCGCGAACAACCGCTGCTCGGCGCGAACATCAGCACCGGTGAGCATGTTCAGCAGCGTCGACTTGCCCGCGTTGGTGTAGCCGACGATGGCGCCCGTCTCGAGCGCCGCCCGGCGCCGGCCCGTCCGCTGCTGGTGTCGCTGCGTGCGGACCTGCTCGATCTCGCGTTCGAGGTCGCGGATTCGTTTGCGGATGCGCCGGCGCTCGACCTCGATCTGCTGCTCGCCGAAGCCGCCGCGCGCGCCCACTCCCCCACGCCGCCCACCGACCTGTCGGTCGTAGGCGTAGGCCCCGATCAGCCGCGGCAGCAGGTGATGCAGGCGTGCCGCCTCGACCTGCAGCCGGCCCTCGTGGGTACGCGCATGCTGGGCAAAGATCTCGAGGATGATCTCGGTCCGGTCGAGGACCCGGGCCTTCAGCGCGAGCTCCAGGTTGCGTTGCTGCCGAGGGCTCAGATCTTCGTTGCAGATGATCACGTCGTACTCGCCCTCGACCTTCATGTCCCGCAGCCACTCCACCTTGCCCATACCGATGAAATGAGCGGGATCCACCCCCGAGCGCCGCTGCACATCGGAGCCGACGACCTCCGTTCCCGCTGTCCGCGCGAGGTCGGCGAGCTCGGCCATCTGGTCGCGCACCGTCTCAGGCGTCGTGCCGGGCAACAGGATCCCGACGAGATACGCGCGCTCGCGCGGTGCCTTGGTCGTGATCAGAGTGAGAGCTTCCTAATCCGCGCCATGGCCTCCTCGAGCCGCGCGTCGGGCGCGGTGACCGAGAGGCGGAAGTAGCCCTCGCCACCGGGGCCGAACCCGACGCCTGGTGTGATGTTGACTCCGACCTGGTCCAGGACGTGGGACGCGAAGCCGATCGAGTCATAGCCCTTGGGCACCGGAGCCCATACATAGAAGGTCGCGCGAGGTGGCTTGATGCTCCAGCCCAGGCTGTTCAGGGTGTCGGCGACCAACCGATGCCGTCGCGCGTAAACGGCGCAGGCCGCCTTCGTCTCGTCCTCCCCACCGTTCATGGCTTCGATCGCCGCCCACTGCACCGCCTGGAAGATGCCGGAGTCGATGTTCGTCTTGAGCTGGCCGACCAGGTTGACGAGGTCGGCCCGGCCGCAGACCCACCCGATCCGCCAGCCGGTCATGTTGTAGGTCTTGGACAGGGAGTGAAACTCGAGCCCGATCTCTTTGGCGCCGGGAATCTGGAACAACGTGAGCGGCCGGTATCCGTCGAACGCGATCTCGGAGTAGGGCGCGTCGTGGCAGAGCACGATGTCGTGGCGGCGGCAGAAGTCAACCGCCTTCTCCAGGAAATCGCGCCCCGCCGTCGCCGCGGTCGGGTTGTTCGGGTAGTTCAGCCACATTAACCGCGCGCGACGGGCGACGTCCTCTGGGATGGCATCCAGGTCCGGCAGCCAGTGATTCGCAGCCGTCAAGGGCATCGCGAACGGATCCGCGCCGGCCATGATCGCTCCCGTCACGTAAACGGTGTAGCCGGGATCCGGCGCGAGCACCACATCGCCGGGGTCGACCAGCGCCAGCGGTACGTGGCTGATGCCGTCCTTGGAGCCGAGGGTGGGAAGGATCTCGGTGTTCGGGTCAAGCTCGACGCCCGAACGATCGCTGTACCAGCGGGCGATCGCCTCTCGCAGCTCCGGGAGTCCGAAGTAGGACGGGTAGCGGTGATTTGCGGGATCGGACGCGGTCTCCTGGAGCACGCTGAC
>DASXSD010000112.1:0-4543 GCA_036506195.1 Candidatus Dormiibacterota bacterium | reverse complement strand
CTCGATGAAGAAGTTCGACCAGTGGTCGACGGCATGGCCCCCGTAGTAGAGCAGCGGGACGGCCGGAGCGACGAAGTCCGCGCCGTGCGGCCGCACTGACAGCCATCCGCCGTGGGCGCCCCAACGCGAGGCCGTGAGGTTGCCCGCGAGCCCGTAGTAGCTGTCCGAGAGAAAAGGCTGCCCGGGCGTCGGGAACGGGCCGGCAACCAGGTCAGCGCCGCCCGCCAGCGTGGCGCTCAGCACGCGGTACGGCGAAAACCAGGAAGCCAGCGTGTTGCCGCTGCCAGCGGCGTGAACCTTCGTCGGTCGCAGAGCGGCCACGCCCGCGGCGCCCAGCGCCGCCACGCCCGCGAGCCTGAGCATGTTCCGACGAGTCGTCTTGTTGTCGACGATGGCCCGCGACACGGCGGCACCTCCACCTTTGTGAACCTGACGGCGCAGCGCCACTGTAAGGCCTGCGTCAGCCGCGGATGTTCGAAAGCATTCTTTTTGTGCGGGCGGCCAGGAATCGCCCGTTGGTGACCTGGAACAGGCCATGGATGAGGTGGCCGACGAACCCCTTCGCGCGACGGTTCATGTGGATGGTCAGCACGCTTCCACCCCGCGGGCCGGGCGCCACCTCCATCCGCCAGATGCCACCAGGCTGCGCCGCGTTGGCTTCCTCGACCGTGGCGGTGATCACCGGTTCCTTCCACTCGTAGCGCTCGATCGACCAGATGCCCAGGCTCGCGGTGCCTTCCCTCACGCGCGCCCAGCCGTCGCCCTGCTCGAGCACCTTGAAGGACGAGGGAGACAGGTCCGGCCACAGCTGCGCTCGCCGTGGTCCGAACTCGGTGAGCGCGGCCCAGACCGTCTTCGGCTCGAGGTCCGTGGTCACTGTGTAGGTGACCCTAGCCACCGAACTTCTTCCTGGGGATCTTCTCGTCGATGGCCTTGTTGGCGAGATAGTCGGCGCCGCGGTTCTTCGCACGCTCTACGTGTGATACCGAGCGCTCTTTGAATTGGCCGAGGAGCTCGGTGGCGCGCTGATACAGCGGAATCAGCTCAGGCGCCTTGATCTTGAACCGCCCGTTCATCTGCTCGACGACCAGCTTGGAGTCGAGGTACACGTCGAGCCGGTCCGGGTTCCATTCCTTCACGGCGCGCAGACCTTCGATCAGGGCCTGGTATTCGGCCTCATTGTTCGTCGCCTTCCCTAGGTACCGATGGAAGCCGCGAAGCCGCATCCCCCGGTCATCTTCGATAACCACGCCCACCCCCGCGTGCCCCGGGTTGCCTCGCGAAGCGCCGTCAGTGAACAAACGGAGGACCTTCAGGCCATCACCAGGATGCGCCCGCAGTTGTCGCAGTTCACGATATCGTCGCCTTTGCGCAGCACCTGCATCCCGGACGACGTGACGGCGACGTGGCATGCCTGGCACTGGTTCCGGTCAACCTCCGCCACCGGCGGATGCGCGCGCACGCGTAGATAAGCCCTCTGCGCGGCCGGCGGAACCTGCGCCCAGGCAGCCTCGCTATCAGCCTTGACCGAGGCGAGCTCGGATTGCCACGCGTCGAGGTCTCGCCGCAGGGCGGGCTCGTCCCCCGCCGACCGCGTCCGGGCTTCCTGCAGCCGCTCTGACGCCTCCACCACCGCCTGGTCGGCGAGCTCGCCCTCTTCCATCAGACGGAGCTCCGCGTCCTCCTCAACGGCGAAGCTCGCCTTCATGTGCTCGACCTCCTGGCTCATCTGCATCAGCTCGGTCGGATTGCGGATCCGTCCGCTCATCAGCTCCTTCTCGCGTGAGCGAAGTCGGGTCCGATGCGCCTCTCGCTCCCGATCCAGCTCGCGCAGCCGAAGCTGGATCGCCTGCTGACCCGCTTTCGCTTCGGCGAGGGCTTGCTCCGCGTGGGCGACGCTCGGATCCGACGCCAGCAGCGATTCCGTCTGCTCGATCTGGTCGCGCAGCTCTCTCTCCTTCTCGACCAACCGCATGTAGGCGAGAAGGAGCTGCGCCGGCTTCATTCGAGGATGACCAGAACCTGGCCCTCCTTCACCACCTCGCCCTCCTTCACGCGCACCTCTCTGACGGTACCTGCGCGAGGCGCGGTGACCGGGATCCCCATCTTCATCGACTCCAGGATGAGCAGCTCGGCCTCCTCGGCGACCTGCGCGCCGGGCTGGGCAATGATCTTCCACACGTTGCCGACGAGCTCGGCTTTGACCTCGGTCATCGTTTTTCCAAACACAGAATTGTGCGGGCTTCTTCTATCGAGGCGACGTCCCGGCCCAGGTCGTGTGCAAGCCGCGACGCCTTTTCGACCAGCTCACCGTTGCTGTTGGCCGTGCGGCCTTCCTCGACGTAGAAATTGTCCTCGAGGCCGACCCGCACGTTGCCGCCCATCGTGATCGCAGCGGCGACGAGCGGCCATTGATTCAAGCCGATCCCGATCACCTGCCAGTGGGAGTCCTCGGGCAGCGTCTCGACCTGGTTGGCCAGGTGGCGCGTCGTGCCAGGGATGCCGCCCAGCACGCCCATGATCAAGCTGAACTGATACGGCGGTCTGAGCACGCCCATGTCGATCAGCGGCCCGGTGTTCGCGATGTGCCCGGTGTCGAAGCACTCGAGCTCAGGTCGCACGCCCGCATCGTTCATGGCCTCGAGGAAGAACCGGATGTCCTTGAACGGGTTGGCGAAAACGTGGTCGTGGTAGAAGGTTTTCTTCTTCTCCGAGTAGATCGCGTAGTTCATCGACCCCATGTTCAGGGCGCCGATCTCCGGTTTGAGCTCGCGGATGTGAGCGATTCGCTGCTCAACCGGGATCCCGATCGCCCCAGTCGAGAAGTTGACGATCACCTCGGTCCGGGAGCGCACCTCGGAGAGGATCTCGGCGAAGGTCTCGACGCGCCACTCGGGTCCGCCTTCCGGATTCCGGGCATGGATATGGACGATCGCGGCGCCCGCGTCGGCTGCGCGCTTCGCCTCCTCGCCGATCTCCTTTGGCGTGTACGGGATCGCCGGGCACAGGTCTCGCGTCGCCAGCACGCCGGTGAGCGCGGCGCTGATGACGACGGGGTTTTTCATACCGGGATGTTGCCGTGCTTGCGCCAGGGCCGGTCCACCCTCTTGTCCCGCGCCTGCTCGATGCCACTGATGATCACCCGGCGCGTCTCCGCCGGGTCAATGACGTCGTCGATCATCGCCCAGCCCGCGGCGAGATAAGGATTGATCTGGGCCCTGATGGTCTCGATGAGCTGGGCGCGCGTCACCTCCGGGTTGTCCGAGGCCTCGACCTGCTTGTTGAAGATGATGTTGACCGCGCCCTCGGGTCCCATCACCGAGATCTCGGCGAACGGCCAGGCGACGATCGTGTCGGGCTGGTAGCCCTTGCCGCACATCACGTAGTAGCCGGCGCCGTAGGCCTTGCGCATGATCACCGTGACCTTTGGGACCGTCGCCTCGGACGTCGCGTAGAGCATCTTCGCGCCGTGGCGGATGATCCCTTCCTTCTCGACCTGCGACCCGACCATGAAGCCAGGCACATCCATCAAGTAGACGAGCGGGACGTTGAAGGCGTCGCACATGCGGATGAAGCGCGCCGCCTTGTCCGCGGCGTCGGAGTCCAGGACGCCGCCTTTGTGCATGGGTTGATTCGCGACCACTCCCAGCGATTGGCCCCCGGCGCGCGCGAGTCCGATGACGAGGTTCTTCGCCCACGTGGGCTTGACTTCGAACCATGAGTCGCGGTCGAACACCGCCTTGATCACCTTGCGCACGTCATAAGCCGAGCGAGGGCTGACCGGGACGATCTTCTCGAGGCCCTCGACCGGCCTGTCAGCGGGGTCATCCGTGTCGACGAACGGCGGCGGCTCCGCGTTGCTCGACGGCAGGTAGGAGAGAAAGCGGCGCACCGTGGCGATGCATTCCTGGTCGCTGTCGACCTCGTTGTCGCCGACTCCCGACTCGTAGCAGTGGACCTGAGAGCCGCCCATATCGTGGTCGGACACGTCCTCCCCGGTCGCTGCCTTGACCAGGCGAGCGCCGGCCAGGGCCATCGACGATGTGCCTTTCACCATTGGCACGAAATCGGCCAGGCCAGGGATGTAGGCCGTGCCGGCGGCGCATGGACCGAGCATGGCCGCGACCTGGGGGATGACTCCGGACATCACGACCTGGTCGGCGAACAGCCACCCTGTGCCCGCGAACGTCGAGCCGGAAGCCTCCTGGATGCGGGCCCCCGCCGAGTCGAGCAGCCAGACGATCGGTTTGCGGTAGCGAAGCGCCAGCTCGCGCACGCGGGCGGCCTTGAACTGCTCGCCGACCTGGCCGATCGACCCCGCCATCACGGTGAAGTCGTACGCGATCACCCAGACCTGCCGTCCGTCGACATCGCCATGTCCGGTGACGACGCCGTCCGCCGGCGTGTCGTCCGAGCCGTCGCGACCCTGGGCGAGCAGGCCGAGCTCGACGAATGAGCCCTTGTCGAAGAGGAGGTCGATGCGCTCGCGGACCGTCAGCTTGCCGCGCTCGTGCTGCTTCTTGACCCTCTCCTCGCCGCCCAT
>DASXSD010000111.1:0-5010 GCA_036506195.1 Candidatus Dormiibacterota bacterium | reverse complement strand
GGTCGGTACGACGCCGTGGTCGTCGGTTCCGGGCCGAATGGTCTTGCCGCCGCGATCACGATCGCGGAGGCCGGCAGGTCGGTGGCCGTGTTCGAGCGTGATGCCATCCCGGGCGGCGGTTTGCGGACCGACGAGCTGCTGGAGCCCGGGTTCCGCCACGACGTGTGCTCGACGATCATGGCCCTGCCGCCGCTGCTGCGCTTCTTCGAGCCGATGCAGCTTGACCTGGTCCGACCTCCCAGCCCGCTGGCGCACCCCTTCGACGATGGGACCGCGGTGCTGGTCGCGCGTTCGGTGGCGCAGACCGCGGCGCGGCTGGGTGAAGACGCCGGCGCCTACCGACGCCTGCTAGAGCCCCTGGCCGCCCGAGCGTCCGACCTCCTGTCGATGATCCTGCGGCCACCGCGACCGCCGCGTCACCCGCTCCTCCTGGCGCGGTTCGGGCTCCCTGGGATCCTGTCCGCCCTCGCCCTTGCCCGGCGCTCGTTCAAGGGGCGCGAGGCGCGCGCCCTGCTCGCCGGCGCGGCCGCGCACAGCCTGCTCGCCCTGGACGAGGCAGGCACCGCCGCGGTCGCCCTCGTCATGCTGGCCTCCGCCCACGCCGGCGGCTGGCCGGTGGCGCGCGGCGGCTCGGCGTCGGTGGCGCAGGCGATGGTCGAGCGACTCCAGGCCTTGGGCGGGGAGGTGCTCGGCGGGCATCGCGTCGCCTCGGTCGACGACCTGCCGCCGCACAGAGTCGCCCTGCTCGACCTCGTCCCGCAGGGCTTGCTGGAGGTCGCCGGGCCGCGTCTTGAAGGCCGGTACCGCCACCGCCTCGCGGGCTACCGCCATGGCCCGGGCGCGTTCAAGATGGACTGGACGCTGGATGGACCCATCCCATGGCGGTCCGCCGACTGCGCCCGGGCGGCGACGGTGCACCTCGGCGGCACGATGGAGGAGATCGCCGAGTCAGAGATGCTGGTCGCCGACGGCCAGCACCCAGAGCGTCCGTTCGTGCTCCTGACCCAGCCCACGCTTTTCGACTCGACGCGCGCTCCCGAGGGAAAGCACGTCGCGTGGGCGTACTGCCACGTCCCGAACGGCTCGGATGCCGACATGACGCAGCAGGTGGAGGATCAGCTCGAACGCTTCGCCCCCGGATTTCGCGACGTGGTTCGCAAGCGAAGCGCGTGGACCGCGCGCCGGCTGGCGGACGAAGAGCCGAACGCCGTCGGCGGGGACGTCATGGGAGGGCGCATGGACCTGCGCGGCCTCGTCGCGCGTCCCGCGCTGAGGTGGAATCCCTACGCCACCCCGAACCCAAAGATCTTCATCTGCTCCGCGGCGACTCCGCCCGGCGGAGGCGTTCACGGGATGTGCGGAGTCAACGCGGCACGCTCGGCACTGAGCTCGAGGTTGCGCTGAAGACGTGGACTGGCTGCAGGCGCCCGACTACTGGCTGACGAGGCTGGTCCTCCAGCGCGCGCTTGGGGTCATCTACCTGATCGCGTTCCTGGTCGCGGCCAACCAGTTCCGTCCCCTGCTCGGCGAGCATGGTCTGCTCCCGGTGCCGCACTTCCTTCGCCAGGTCACCTTCATGCAGGCACCAAGCCTGTTCCACATCCATTACTCGGATCGCGCCCTTCTCGTCGTGGCCTGGAGCGGCGTCGCCCTCAGCGTGTCGGTCGTCGCCGGCGTGCCCGATGTCGCGCCGTCCTGGGTCGCGATCCTCATCTGGTTCGCTCTCTGGGCGCTCTACCAGTCGATCGTCAACGTGGGCCAGATCTTCTACGGCTTCGGCTGGGAGACCCTGCTCCTGGAGGCCGGATTCCTGGCCATCTTCCTCGGCGCCGGGCCGACGGTCCCGGCGTGGCCTTTGATCCTTCTCTACCGCTGGCTCGTTTTCCGGGTCGAGTTCGGCGCCGGGCTGATCAAGCTGAGGGGCGATCAGTGTTGGCGCGACCTGACGTGCCTCTACTACCACCACGAGACGCAGCCGATGCCCAACCCTCTGAGCTGGTTCTTCCACCACCTGCCCAGGCCGCTGCATCGGGTGGAGGTGCTCGGAAACTTCTTCGCCCAGCTGGTCGTGCCGTTCTTCCTGTTCGCGCCCCAGCCGGTCGCGTCGATCGCCGGCGCCTTCATCGTCCTCACCCAGACCTGGCTCGTGCTGAGCGGGAACTTCTCGTGGCTCAACTTCCTCACCATGACGCTCGCAATCTCAGCGTTCGACGACCGCGCGCTCTCGCTCGTGCTCCCGGTCGAGGTCCCGCACCTGATGCCGCTTCCCGTGGGGTGGCAGTGGCTCGTGGTCGCGGTGACCGTGCTCGTCGTCGTCCTCAGCTACCGGCCGGTCCTCAACCTCATCTCGCCGCGTCAGCTGATGAACTTCAGCTTCGACCCGTTCCACCTGGTCAACACGTACGGCGCGTTCGGGTCGGTGACCAAGGAGCGCTACGAGATCATCGTCGAGGGGACGTCAGATCCGGCTCTCGGCGATTCGGGTTGGAAGGCCTATGAGTTCAAGGGCAAGCCCGGCGACCCGCGCCGCATCCCGCGCCAGTTCGCGCCCTACCATCTCCGCCTCGACTGGCTCATGTGGTTTGCCGCGTTCGAGTCGCCATACCGGCACCGATGGTTCATCGCCCTGATGGTCAGGCTGCTCGAAGGCGACCGCCCGACGCTCAAGCTTCTGCGGACCAATCCTTTCCCCGACCGTCCGCCCGCCGCAGTCCGCGCAACCCTGCATCGGTACCGCTACTCGTCGTTCGCCGACCTGCGCGGGAAGCGCGTCTGGTGGGTGACGTCGCCGGCCGGCGACTATCTGCCCCCTGTCGTCCTCGACGCCGAAGGCAACCCGGCCCGAACTGGCCGCGGGTAGGGCCCCTCGCGAGATCGTTTACTCCTTATGGAAACATCGCGATTGACGGAACGGGCCGTGAAGACGGCGAAAGACCTCAAGAGCATGTTCCGAGAGAAGTCCGCCGACCTCATGAAGAAGTCGGCCGAGCTCGCCGACCGCTCTCCGGTGGTCATCGAGCGACGCCGCTCGAGATGGCAGGTCGGCGCCATGTGGTTCGCCGCGGGGATGGCAATCGCGGCGGCCCTGGGGTTCTTCTTCGACAGCCAGAAGGGCAGCGCGCGACGCCACATGGCCTACGACAGGGCGATGGCGACGGGCCGCGATGTCACAGACTGGAGCGGCAAGAAGGCCCGGCACTTGCGGAACAAGGCGATGGGCACGATGGCCGAGCTGAAGGGCCCGAGCGCAGAGCCCGAGCCGAGGCCCGCCTCGACCCGCGAGTTCGGAAGCTAGGAGTCCTTAGGACTCTTCTCGGTACTGGCGGCGACCCGTGGTCGGGTCTTCGTAGACGCGCGTCAGCTTGCCTGACGTGGGGTCCCTGAACACCTCGCCGGTGGGCTTGAACGAGCCCTCGTTCTGGCCGCGGTAGCGGCGGTCCCACACGAACCAGCCGACGACGGCGAACACGATCACGATCGCGAGGATGATCAGCTGCGTGGTCACTGCGACGCCTTCTCGATGATCGCCGCGGTGCCGTAGGCCACGACCTCGGTCATGGTCTGGCCCATCTCTGACGAGTCAAACCGCATCATGACCACCGCGTTGGCGCCCATCGCGCGCGCGTTCTCGACCATGCGGTCGATCGCGTGCCGGCGCGTGTCCTCGACCAGGCGCGTGTACTCGACGATCTCGCCGCCTGCCAGCGAGCGCAGGCCGGCCATCACGTTGCCGCCCAGCCCGCGGCTGCGCACGACCACGCCGAAGACCTGGCCGAGCGCCTCCTTCACCTCGTAGCCGGCGGGCCTCTCGGTGGTCGTGACGAGGACCGGTCGCTGGGACATCGCGCGCTAAGTCTGATCCGGCGGGATGTGCGGTGGCGCCCAGAACACGAGCACCCGCAGGTCCTCTTCGATGTCGTGGAAGTTGTGCTCCACGCCGTCGGCGACGAAGACGAGGCTGCCTGCTTTCACCGGACGGTCTTCGCCGGCGACGCGGATGGCGCCCAGGCCCCTTATCACGTAGTAGACCTCGTCCTCTCGATGGGGGCGCTGGCGGTCGATCGAGCCGGCGGGCCAGACCGAAAGCCCGACGCTCAGCTTCTCAGAGGCGAGAAAGTCGACGTAGCCATGCCCTTGCTCGTCGCGCGGCTGGGGGTCGAGCTCGGGGATCTCGTGCGCCTTCATCGCTCGCTAGGCTAGTTGAACACCGTCGGTTCGAGTTGGAGGTGGATGAATGGCTGCGATCAGTCGAGCGGACGCGGTCTGGGAAGGCGACCTGACGAGCGGCAAGGGACGAGTCAGGGTCGCAAGCGGAACTTTCAACGAGTTTCCCGTCACGTGGGCCGATCGAGCCGAGCGAGCACACGGCACGAGCCCCGAAGAGCTGATCGCGGCTGCCCACGCAGCCTGCTACTCGATGGCGTTCTCCAACGGCCTCGCCAAGGCAGGGCATCACCCTGAGAGGCTGAACACGACCGCGGAGGTCGAGTTCGTCCCCGGCACGGGCATCACGACGATCACGCTGACGGTCAGAGGTCACATCCACGGAATCGACGCCGGGGAGTTTCAGAAGCTGGCCGAGGAAGCCAAAGACGGATGCCCTGTGTCGAAGGCGCTGAAGGGAAACGTCGACCTGAAACTAAAGGCCGAGCTCGACCACACTCACTAACGCGGTTCTTTCCCGGTCACCTTAGGGAAGTCGATCATCCCGGTCATGCGCAGGTCACGCAGCTGCCTGCTCAGCCAGCGGCGAGGGTTCTTGACCTGCTTGCCGCCGTCGACGTAATCCCAGCAGCGGCCGCTCGCGTCGCGCGCGATCAGGACGAGGCATTGCGGCTCGAGCTGCCGCTTCCACGCCTTGACCACGAAGGGGAGTGCGAGGCGTCGCGGCGGCGCCTTGTCGGGCAAGGTGAGCTCGCCTGCGTAGAGCTCATCGGAGACGTGGACGATGACTCCGCCGGCGACCATGGTGCCGCCGAGGTTCTCGACCTCGAGCTCGACCGCCTGTCC
>DASXSD010000110.1:0-41259 GCA_036506195.1 Candidatus Dormiibacterota bacterium | reverse complement strand
GGAGCGGCGCCCGGTTCCAGGAGCAAGGTCTGGTACTCGCTCGCCGACGGCAACCTCAGCGAGGTTTTCTTTCCCTACCTCGACCGCGTCGCGCTGCATGAGCTGCGCTTTTTTGTCTCGGCCGGCGGCGCGCCGCCAGTTGACGATGCCACCGACGCCCAGCATGCCGTCAGCTGGCTGAGCCCGGGCGTTCCGGCCTTTCGCGTCGACTCGACGCACCACGAATATCGGCTGACCAAGGAGTACTTCTCCGACCCCGAGGAGAACGCGATGCTCATCGCGACCACCTTCACGCCCGAGCTGCCGGACCTGCGGCTCTACATGCAGGCCTCCGCGCACTGGGAGCCCGGCGCCGAGGGCAACTACGGCTGGGTGATCGACACCCATCCACCTGCCTTGCTCCTGCAGCAGCAGGACGTCTGGATCTGCCTCGTCGGCCCATTCAGCCGCGCCACGGCCGGCTACTACCGGAGTTCCGATGTCCACATCGACCTCAGCGATGCGGACGGCTATCTGACCTACTTGTACGACCGTGCAGGGCCGGGCAACGTCTCGGTCGGCTGCGAGATCGGCGTCCGGGCAGGCTCATTTCAGCTGGCGATCGGCTTTGCGCACTCGAGGGCCGATGCCGAAGAGGTCGCTCGGACCGCCCTGCAGAAGGGTGCCGGAAATGTGCGCCAGGCCTTCGAACGCGCGTGGCAGGCTCAACCCGAGATTCCGCAGGCCCTCGGCAAGGTGAGTGGCGACGACGGGATGCTCGCTCGCGCTTCTTTCGCGGTTCTGCACTGTCTCGAAGACAAATCCCACGCCGGCGCTTTCATCGCGGCCCCGGCCGCGCCGTGGGGCGAGACCAATCACGACGGCGACCATCTCTATCAGCTCGTCTGGCCGCGCGACCTCTGTCGCATCGCCACGGCGCTCCTCGATGCGGGGGACAGCGATGCTGCCTTGCGCGCGTTCCGCCACCTGCAGGCGCGGCAGCGGTCAGATGGTGGGTGGCATCAGAACTGGTCGCTCGACGGAACGCCGCACTGGCAGTCGACAGAGCTCGACCAGGTGGCGCTGCCCATCCTGCTCGCATGGCGTTTGGGCGTCGCAGGCTGTCTCGACCACGACCCCTATCCGACGATGGTGCGGCCGGCAGCGCAGTTCATCATCCGCGAGGGACCGCTCACGGTGGTCGACCGATGGGAAGACAGTGGCGGCCTCTCGCCCTCAACACTCGGCGCCTGCATCGCGTCCCTGATCGTCGCGGCCGAGTTTGCGAGCGACGCGGGTGAGCACATCGCGGCCAGCCACCTGCGAGCTGTCGCCGACTACTGGAACGACCGCGTCGAGCCCTGGTGCTCGCTACCGTCCGGGCAATTCGTGCGGCTCGGCTCGGATCCCGATCGCCGCCCGACCGAGGGCGCGATCGCCCCCGAATTCCTGGAGCTGGTTCGCTACGGGCTCCGACGGCCGAAAGACGAGCGCGTGCTGCGCAGCCTGCAGGGCGTCGATTCGTCGCTCAAGGTCAGCCTGCCCGCGGGACCCAGCTGGCGCCGGTACGTCGGCGATCAGTACGGCGAGCACGAAGACGGTGCGCCGTGGGATGGGAGCGGCAGGGGTCGGGCCTGGCCGGTCCTGACGGGCGAGCGCGCGCGTCACTTCTTCTCCATGGGCCTGCCGGCGGCGGAGCTGGTGCGCACGCTCGAGGGATTCGCGGGCCAGGGTCTTGCCCTTCCAGAGCAGCTCTGGGACGGACCAGACATGCCAAATCGCGGTCTTCAGTTCGGAAAACCGAACGGTTCGGCATGTCCCCTGGGTTGGGCCCACGCCGAATACCTGGAGCTGCTGGTGACGATCGCCCTCGCAGGGTTCCCGGACATCGTGATGCCCGCGCGCCGGCGCTACACCGAGGGCCCTCAGCAGGAGCCGCCGTTCGTCTGGTCGCACAGGCACCAGATCACCCGGATCTCGGTCGGCCGGCGACTCCGCGTCCAGCTGCCAAGGCCTGGCGCGGTGCACTACACGTTCGACAACTGGCAGTCCTTCGTCGAGGTCGACGCCATCGACACGACGCTGGGAGTGTGGGTCGCAGAAGTTCCTAGCGACCGCCTGCCGAGCGGCACGGAGTTCTCCTGGACGGCGCACTACATGACAGGGTGGGAGGGGAGGAACTTCTCCCTGACGGTCGACTGAGAGGCCCAGCCCCTCCGGCGCCGCGCGCCACCTCCCCGTGAATGGGGAGTAGTTAGCGCTCTTCGGGCGGTTCCAGCCCGTCCAGGCGCAGGCCGTTGCTCGTGTCTTCGTCGAACTGGCTGTGCAGCTCGCCGCAGTCGGCGCAGCGGTAGTACTCGCCGACGAAACCTTTGTGCCACACCGCGTAGCTGACGATGCCGGGCTCCTCGACGAGGATCTCCTGCTCCAGCCGGTAGATGACCTGCTCCCAGCCGCCGGCCTCGATGTCCTCATCCAGTACGACGACGCAGTAGGGATGAGGTTCGCCCCAGACCATCACCACCTCACCTCGGCGCTCGTCGTCGGTGTTGACGATCGACCACGCCTCGGCGGCCTGTCCCCGGCTGCTGCGCACCAGCCGAAGCTGTGCCCAGAACCGCTCGGCCGACTCGCGCTCAGCCTTGTCGTGCTCCGCCTGCGCCTCCTGGAAGGCGCTCCACATACGCAGCAGGTGGTTGCGAAACCGGTGATAGGTCGGGAGCAGCTTGGGCTGCTGCTTGGGCGACCCCATCAGCTTCTCGAATGCGTGCTCGAACGCCGCTTCGACACGCTCCTGGCGGTCGGAAACGTCGGGCGCCCAGGCCTCGTCCTCGGACAGCCGCATGCTTTCGTTGAGCACGACCTCGAAGTCGAGCCAGTCATCGCCGAACTCGGGCACGAACACTGCGTCCACCAGGTCGGCCAGCCGGTGCTCCTCGAGCAAGGCCGGGGTGACCTTGCCCCGCGCGTCGGGCCATCCTTTCCAGCCCATGACGTTGTGGATCCAGTAGTCGAACACAGTGACCGCGTACTGCAGCGCGGCAGGGGAGCTCCAGATCCCGGTGGGCCAGGTCTTCTTGCCCGTCCGCACCTTGTTGTAGAGGGAGATGACCTGCTCTTCGTCCAGGTATTCAGTTTCCATGGTGGTCTCCAACTATATGAGACGCGCTGAGAGACCCTCGACGGCGCCTCGGCGCCGAATGCGCCCCATCTGCGCCGTTGCAGGCTCCGCTCCTCGCTCACGCATCAACGGATGCGCTCGCTCCGGTGCTCGCCTGCGCCTTGCATCTGGGGCACCTCGCGCCGATTCGCTCGCCGAGGCCTCCAGCGCGTCTCATAGGAATAAGCCCGAAAGCACCCTGGGTATAGTCCCTGTAGAGATGTCCCAGACCCGCAGCTTCACCCCCGACCAGGTCGCGCGCTACGCCCGCCACCTGATCCTGCCCGAGGTCGGCGGCGCCGGCCAGCGCAAGCTCCTCAACTCGAGCGTGCTCCTGCTGGGCGCCGGCGGCCTCGGCTCACCCGCCGCCATGTACCTGGCCGCGGCTGGCGTCGGCAAGATCGGCATCGTCGACTTCGACGTCGTCGACGCGTCAAACCTCCAGCGTCAGCTCCTTCACGGGCATGACGACATCGGCCGCCCCAAGGTCGAGTCCGCGGCCGAGACCCTTCGCAACCTCAATCCGGACGTCGAGGTGGTGGCCATCAACGAGCACCTCAACTCGGAGACGGCGATGCGGACCTTCGCGCCGTACGACATGATCGTCGACGGCACGGACAACTTTCCCACCCGCTACCTGGCCAACGACGCGGCGCACTTCCTGGCCAAGCCCCTGGTGCACGGCAGCATCTTCCGGTTCGAAGGGCGGATAGCGCTTTTTGACTCGGCCAAAGGCACCGGCTGCTACCGATGCTTGTTCCCGGAGCCGCCGCCTCCGGGCAGCGTGCAGAGCTGCGCCGAGGCCGGCGTCTTCGGCGTCCTGCCCGGGATCATCGGCAGCATGATGGCCTTCGAGACGATCAAGTACCTCCTCGACATCGGCCGCCCGATGATCGGCCGCTACCTCTTGTTCGAGGGCGAGGACATGACGTTCCGCGAGCTGCGGCTCCGCCAGAACAAGGCCTGCCCTCTGTGCGGCGAGAATCCGACCGTCGATGGGCTGATCGACTACGAGGCGTGGTGTGGCACACCCGCGATGGAGCCCTCGGAAGCACAGGCGAGCTAACCTCTGAGCTGGAGTGATCCAGCTCGATCGTTACGACCCCGCTCGCTTGAAAAACGCGCGTGACATCGTGCGTGACCTGGGCTCGGTGCTGGTCGCCTACTCAGGTGGCGTGGATTCGACACTGCTCCTCAAGGTCGCGATGGAGGAGCTGCAGGATGGAGCGGTCGCGGTGCTCGCAAGCTCCCCTGCGTATCCGGAGTCGGAGCAGCAGGAGGCTCGGGACCTTGCGCGGTTGATGGGCGCGCGGCTGGTCGAGGTCTCGACGAACGAGGTCGAGCTCGATGCGTACGCGCGCAACAACCCTGATCGCTGCTTTCACTGCAAGGAAGAGCTGTTCGACACGCTCGAGCCGGTGCAGCGCGAGCTCGGCCTTGCGAACCTCGCGTATGGGGCGACGGCCGACGACGCCGGTGACCACCGGCCCGGTCACGCGTCCGCCGTTCGCCGCGGTGTGCGATTCCCGCTTCTCGAGGCAGGCATGCCCAAGTCCGAGATCCGGGCCGCGGCGCGCTCGCTGGGACTTCCGAACTGGAACAAGCCATCCTTCGCCTGCCTCTCGTCGCGCATCCCGCATGGCACTCCGGTCACGGTCGCCGCGCTGCGCCAGATCGAGGCGGCGGAGGCCGCCCTGAAGACGCTCGGCTTCAGGCAGGTGCGGGTGCGCCATCACGGCGATGTTGCCCGCATCGAGGTCGACGAATCGGACATCCCGAGGCTGATCGCCCAGCGAGCGCAGGTGGCGGACGCGGTGCGCGGCGCGGGTTACAAGTTCGCCAGCGCCGACCTCGAGGGCTATTCGTCCGGCAGCCTGAACCGCACCTGGAAGCCAGAGAAATCGCCGAAGTCGTCCTGAGTCTCGACGAAGGGACGACCGGGGCGACCGCAATTGCGGTCGGTCTGGACGGTGAGCTTCGCGGCAAGGGCTACACCGAGATCACTCAGCACTATCCGCGGCCCGGATGGGTCGAGCACGACCCGAACGAGATCTGGTCGGCTGTCCAGCTCAGCGCGCGGCGCGCGCTGGAAGCCGCGAGCGCCAGCGCGCGAGACGTCGCCGCAATTGGGATCACCAACCAGCGCGAGACCCTGGTGCTGTGGCACCGCAAGACCCTGGAGCCCATCGCGCGGGCGATCGTCTGGCAGGACCGGCGCACAGCCGACGACTGCCGGCGACTTCGGGAAGCAGGCCATGAGGAGCGTGTCCGCGAGGTCACCGGACTGGTGCTCGATCCGTACTTCACCGCAACGAAGCTGGCCTGGGCGCTCCGGAACGTCGATGGTGCAGCGGAAGCGGCCGCCGGCACGGTGGATTCCTGGCTGATCGCGCGCCTGTCCGCCGGTCGCGATCACGTGACCGACGCATCTAACGCATCCCGCACGCTGTTGTTCGACATCGGACGAGGCGCGTGGAGCGAGGAGATGGCCGAGCTCTTCGGCGTCTCGCTCGGGAATCTGCCCGAGGTCGTCGACTCCAGCGGGATCATCTCGAAATCAACGGGCGAGATCGTGGCGCCCATCGCGGGGATTGCCGGGGATCAGCAGGCTGCGCTCTTCGGCCAGGCGTGCACAGCCGACGGCATGGCCAAGAACACCTACGGGACCGGGTCGTTCGTGCTCATGCAGACAGGGGAGCGCCGCGTCGAATCGAGAACTGGGATGCTGACAACGGTCGCGTGGCGCCGCGGGGGAAAGCTCAGCTACGCGCTGGAGGGCGCGATCTTCATCACCGGTGCTGCCCTGCAGTGGCTGCGCGATGGACTGGGCATCATCGCCAGCGCGAGCGAGGCGGGTCCCCTCGCTTCGTCTGTGCCCGACACGGGTGGAGTTTTTCTTGTCCCTGCGTTTGTCGGTCTCGGTGCGCCGCACTGGGATCCCTATGCCCGCGGCACCATCGTCGGCCTCACCCGCGGCACGAACCGTGCCCACATCGTCCGCGCGGCCGTGGAGGCGATGGCGTACCAGACCCGAGATGTCGTCGAGGCGATGGAGCGCGACACCGGGCGCAATCTGACCGAGCTGCGCATCGACGGGGGCGCCGCGGTGATGGACGTGCTGTGCCAGCTGCAGGCGGACCTGCTTGGCATCCCGGTCCGGCGCCCGCGGCAGACGGAGACGACCGCCCTGGGCGCGGCGTTCCTGGCCGGGCTCGGCGCCGGCGTGTGGAAAGAGGCCGACCTGGCGCGCCTGTGGAAGCTGGACCGCGAGTTCGAACCCAGGATGTCGCGCGACGAGGCCGATGAGCTGCAATCGGGATGGCGCCGCGCCGTGGAAAGGAGCCGCGACTGGGCGCAGGACCCTACCGGATAATCAGTACTCCTTGAGCACCGAAGCCGCCTCGCGCCCTTCGCGACATCAGATCCTGTATGCCCACCACCTCTGGCTGCAGCAGCGCTTCTTCGCAGGATTGCTCCTGCTGGCGGGCGTGGTCGCCACCGGGATCGCCATCTACCAGGGCCAGCTCTTCTCGCCGGCGTTTGCCGTGTGGCTGGTCTACATCCCGACGGGACTGCTCCTGGGCGGCGCGATTCTCCTGTACCGATGGCGCAGCAACCTGCAGGTGCTCGAGGAGGGAGTCCGGATCTCGAGCATGTTCTCGAATGTGGTTATCGACTACGACTCGATCCGGTGGGTCAAGGCGCTGCCGCTCCGTCAGCACTTCCAGGATCGGCGCAGCCGGATGATCGCGCCGATCATGAAACAGCACATCGACAAGCCTGCCGTTTTCGTCAAGGTTCGCGGCGACGAATCCGAGCTTGCGTCGATCAAAAAGCGCCTCGGAATTTTTCGGTCCCGACTCATGTACGAGGACACGATCGCCGTCCCGGTTCCGGATGCAGACACAGTCGTGTGGGAGATCAGCGCCCACCTGCCCGAGCGTCTCGGGCAGAACCAGGGTGGAGCCAGGCGACGCAAACGACGACGGTGATCCGGCCTCGCGGTGTCGGAATCCAGGACGCGCCACTGACTCCGACGGCCGCGAGGAACTATTTCGACCGAATCGATCTGATCGCGATCCTCGTCCTGACCGTGGTCGCATTTGCGATTCGCTTCTTCAGTCCGATCCTTCCCGATTTCTTCGTCCATCCGTTTCAGGCCCCATGGATCACCAACTGCGTTTCGAGCACGCCGGTCAATCCTGCCGGCGACCTCGGCACCATCTGCGGACTCGCCTACCCGTTCAACCGCGGGTACGAGGACGCCAATGGTGTGCTGCAGCCCCCGCACGGGCAGGTGTTCGACGAGATCTATTTCCCGGTCGATGCCTATGACGATGTCAAGGGCATTGAGAAGTGCCGGACGACCACGGCGCTCTGCCAGTACAACTACTTCGACCCCGAACCGCCGCTGGCGAAAGAGCTCATCGCGGCGGGCATGTGGGGATATGGATGGTTCCGGGCGCACTTCCAGGGGGCTTCCGGCGATTACATCGACCTGGGATTCAACACGTTCGGCTGGCGCATCGCCGCCTGCATCTTCGGAACGCTGTGCATCCCGATGATGTTTCTCTTCGCCCGGCGCCTCTGGCCCAATCGGTTGTTCGCGATCGCCGCGGCGACGCTCGCGTGCTTCGACGGGATGTTCTTCGTCCAGTCGCGCATCGGGATGATCGACATCTTCCCGATCTTCTTCATCCTGGCCGCGTACTTCCTGTTCCTGGTCCACATCCAGAGCCGAACGTTCAACAGCTCGATGCTCTCGCTGGTCGCACTCGGCACCGTTCTCGGCATCGGCATCGCCGCGAAATGGATCGTGCTTGCTGCCTGGGCGACGATCGTCTTCTTTTTGGCGGTCAGGGCCGCGCTGCACGCGTTCAAGATCGAATGGGGCACGCCGGTATTCAGCGTGTCGGCCTTGTTCTGGCCTCGCTATCTATCAATCGGCGTGCTCGCATTGATGGTGATCCCGCTCGGCATCTACGTGGCATCGTGGTACCCGTTCTTCGCGCGCGGTCAGTTCCACCACCTGGACGACCTCATCCACTACCACCTCCAGACGATCGTCTATCACCGCCTTCTGACCGCTACGCATCCCTACGGCTCACCCGCGTGGTCGTGGCCGTTTCTCGCTCGACCGGTCCTCTACTACGCCCAGTACGACGGGCTGGGCACCGATGTATTTACCGGACAGCCGATCTGGGCTCGCATGTCAAACCTCGGCAATCCGTGGATCTGGTGGACAAGCCTGCCTTGCGTCGCCGCCCTTCCTTACTTCATCGTCCGCCATCGAAGTTTTCCAGCAGCGTTGATCCTTATCGGGTTCGTCAGCCAGTACGCGCCCTGGTTTCCGATCACGCGCGTGCTGTTCATGTACCACATGTTCGGCGGGCTGATTTTCATGATCCTGGCGCTCGCCTTCGTGCTCGTGTATCTCGCGGGGAAGTTGCGCTCGCCAAACCGGGAAGCGCTCGTGGCCTTGCACCTCGCGACCGCCATACTTTTCTTTGGCTACTTCTACCCGGTCTGGACGGCCGTGCCCATCTCTCGCCCGGCCTGGTTTGAGAGCTCAGGGACGCCGCCGTGGGGACCGAAGATCTGGCTTGTCAACTGCCGCGACCTGCCGCCGTCGCAGCCGCAGATCTTCTGTTGGAACTAGCTCTAACTGGATTCCTGGCCGCGAGCGCCGCCGCGGGTTTTGGAATCACGTACCTCTCCGGCATCGCTTTCGCGTTCGAGGAGCGAGTCGTGTTCGGTGCCGTGATGGGCGCGATGGCGGTTTCAGTCGCCACGTTTGTGCCGGCACTGCTCGTCCGCGACGTCACCTTGCTGACAGTGCTGGTCGGCCTGGCGGTCACTGTGACGGCGGGCGTGATGGGCATCTTTTTCGGTCGGGCGCAGCTCGTTGCCGATTGGGCAGATGCCCGCGGGCGGTGGTCAGCATCGCCTCGCGGCGGGACGCATCCCTGGCCGCTGGTCCTGGTTTTCGCGGCCTGCGCAGCATGGACCGTCCATCTCCTGCACCAGGCCTACGTGTACACGCCGAACGGTCTCTACGCCGGCTACATCAACATCTGGGGCGACTGGGCGGCGCACCTGAGCTTTGCCGGCTCATTCGCCTACGGGCACAACTTTCCACCCGAGTTCCCGATCGACCCGGGTCACCACCTGGGCTATCCCTTCATGATCGACTTCCTCGCCGCGGACCTCGTCCCGTTGGGAGCTCGGCTGACCGAGGCACTGACGGCGACGAGCGCAATGCTCGGCGTCGCGTTTCCGGCCGTTCTCTACCTCACAGCCTTGAGGTTCACCGCCAGCCGGGTGGCATCGGCGATTGCCGTCTTCGTCTTTCTCCTCAGCGGCGGGCTTGGTTTTGTCTACCTGCTGGGTGACGTTCAGCGGTTTGGTCTGAGCGTGTTGGTGCACCTCCCCAGCGAGTACACGCTGAATCGCGCGGTCAACCTGCAGTGGCTGAACCCGGTGCTCGCCTACCTGGTGCCGCAGCGTTCGACGCTGTTCGGCTTCAGCCTGACGCTGATCGTGCTGATCGTGCTTTGGCTCGCCGTCCGCCGGCGACTGGCGTGGCGTCCGTTTCTATTCGCCGGGCTCGTCGCTGCGGTGATGCCGTTGTTCCACGTCCATGCGTACGGGACAGTCGTCGCGCTCGCGGCCTTCTGGGCGCTCTTCAACCGCCGCGTGGAGTGGCTCGCCTACTTTGTGCCGGCGCTTGTGGTCGGCGTGCCGATCCTCGTCTGGATGTGGCCTCCCGACAACACTGCGGTCTGTGGCGTCGGGACATCGATCGGTGGATTCTGCCTCCAGGTGGGTTGGCTGTCGCCCGGTGACTTGCTGCGCGACGGCCCTGTGATGTTTGAGCTGGAGTGGCTGCTGTTCTGGATCTGGAACACGTCGCTGCTACTTCCGCTCCTGCTCACTGCGCACGTTGCCCTGCGCTCCTTTCCCACCGCGTTTCCGACCTGGTTTGCCCCGATGTGGCTCTGGTTTGCGGTCCCGAACTTGGTCGTCCTACAGCCGTGGATCTGGGACAACACGAAGTTCTTCGTCTTCTGGCTCCTGCTGGGCAGCATGCTTGTGGGCGCGCTGCTCGCCACGATGCTCCGGCGCGGCCCGCTGACCGCGGTCGTCGCCGTCGTGTCGATGGTGCTGCTCGGTCTGTCGGGAGCGCTCGACCTTGCGCGGGCTTCGGACTTCAGCGTGAGCGCTTACCAGTTCACGGATTCGGGCGGGCTCAAAGTCGCGGACTGGGTGCGCCACAACACAAGTCCGGACGCCATGTTTGCCGTGGCCGACGAGCACAACAGCCCGATCCCGACGCTGGCGGGGCGGCGCGAGCTGATCGGATACCCGGGCTGGCTGTGGACATATGGCCTCGCCGACTACGTGCAGAAGGGGGAGGACGACAAGCTCATCTTGAGCGGGGATGAGTCCGCACTGACGCTTGCGCGCAAGTACGGCATCGACTACGTGGTGATCGGACCGCAGGAGGTGCCGCGCGGTGGCAGTCGCGCCTACTGGGACGAGCACGCGACCAAGGTCTACGACGATGGCGGGTACGCCGTGTACAGGATAAATTTGGGCGATGCCTGATCCGCTCCACGACCGGGTCCAGCTCGCCGAAGCTTTGCGGTTGATCGAGCGAGAAGCCGAGGCTTATCTCGCGACGGTCGATGACTCGCCGGTCCGGCCGCCGGCCCAGCCGGCGTTCGGCGGTGGTCTTCCTTCAGATGGAATCGGCTCCATGCAATCGCTGACCGAGCTGGTCGCGGCAGCGAAAGGAGGAGCCACCCGGTCCACGGGACCGCGTTTCTTCCACTTCGTGATGGGCGGCGTCACGCCCGCGGCTCTGGGCGCCGACTGGCTCACCTCGACCCTCAACCAGAGCGCCTACAACTGGGTCAGCTCGCCGCTGGCGTCGCGGATCGAGCAGGTCACCCTCGGATGGATGAAGGAGCTTTTCGGGATTCCGGCCGAGTGGAGCGCCGTGATGACATCCGCAGCGACCACCGCCAATCTCGTCGGGTTGGCGTCGGCGAGGCGCTGGTGGGGACTCGAGCAGGGAGTCGACATCGACGAGAGCGGGTTCTCCGGTCTGCCCGCGGTTCCGATGTTTGCCGGCGGCTACCTGCACGCGAGCGCGGTCAAGGCAGCCGGGATGCTCGGCCTGGGCCGAAAGCAACCAACGATCCTGGCCCGCGACCCAGCCGGTCGCGTCGACCTTGCGGCGCTGGAAGACGCACTGCGCGCTCTTGACGGTAAGCCCGCGATCGTGCTCGCCACTGCTGGTGACGTCAATACGGGCGACTTCGATCCGATTCGAGAGATGGCCTCGCTGGCGCACAGGCACCGCGCGTGGCTTCACATCGACGGAGCGTTCGGGTTGTACGCGGCCGTCGCTCCTTCGACGCGTCACCTCACCGACGGCATCGAGGCGGCTGATTCGATCGCGGTCGACGGGCACAAGTGGTTGAACGCCCCCTACGACACAGGATTTGCGTTCGTGCGCGACCCAAGCCTTCACGCAGGCGGTTTCTCAGCGAGCGCCGCCTACCTCGGAAAGGAGGCGCTCGAGCGGCCGGTCTTCGGCAACCTCGCCTCCGAGATGTCGCGGCGCGCGCGAGCGCTTCCGGTCTGGGCCACGCTTCGGGCTTACGGCCGAAAGGGGTATGAGGCGATGCTCGAACGCCACCTTGCCCTGGCTCGGCGGGTCGCGGCGCAGGTCGATTCGGCTCCGGACCTGGAGCGGCTTGCGGACGTGCCGCTGAACATCGTCTGTTTCAGGTTTCATCCGCCGGAGATTCCCGAGTCCGAGCTGGACGAGCTCAACCGGAAGCTCGGAGCGATGGTGCTCGAGGACGGGCGCGTCTATTTCGGGACGACCGAGTACGCGGGCAAGGTCGCCTTCCGCCCCGCGATCGTGAACTGGCGGACGACCGAAAAGGACGTCGACATGATCGTGGAGGTCGTGCGCGAGCTGGGCGCGAAGCTACTCGCCGTGGCCCCCTAGGGCGCGGGGAGGCTGATCGGGGGCCGCTCGACGTGCGCAGGCGCAGGCTGTTGCGCGTTCGATTCGATCGCCTCCTCGAGACGCCGCGCCAGGCGCTTCATCTCGCGGTCGCCGCGGTCCAGACGGTTGACGATCTGAAGCAGGATCTCGTCCTGGTGCATGAGGTGATTCATCAGCGCCTTCAGCTCTTCCTCAGCCTTGACGTTCAGCTCGTAATCCTGTTGCGCGCGAAGTCGGTCCCGGTCTGCGATTCGATTCAGCGCCATCAGGACGACTGAGACCCAGATCGCGGCCTCGAGGCTGAGGATGAAATTCAGGAACAGGAACGGGTATCTGTCCCAGGGCCGGATCAGGTTCAGCGCGTTCAGCCCGACCCAGATGACCATGATCCCGACCTGGACGAGCACGAAGACCCAGCTGCCGACGAGGCGGGAGAAGTCGTCGGCGACACGGTCGGCGAAGGTCTGGCGGCGCTCCACTTCGCGGTTGAGGTCACGGACTGGAGGGTGGTCGTGCTGATGCTTGATCAGGTCTCGGGCGATGTCTTCGATTTCTCGGGCGATCGACATTGGTGGTGCTTTGTCCTCTGGGGTTGCTGCGATGAATGCGGCTTTAGCTGAATAGCTTGGCGCAAAAGCACCGCGTTCGGCTACAGAAAGTAAGGAATCGCCGACCCTGGTCAGCGGTAGTCGTGCGAGCGCTGCGCAGGTCGGGGGACGCCCTGGAGCGCCTCGATGTGCCTCGCGAGGACAGAGTGAACGCCATCCTGCCGCTGCATCACTCCTTCGATGATCAGGATCGGTTGCCTGTTGGCGACCTGGCGATAGCGCTCGTAGACCTCGGGTTTGATGGTCACGTTGACCTGCCCGAACTCATCCTCCAGGGTGAAAAAGCGGATCCGGTTCGCCGTGGCCGGCGCCTGGCGCGTGATGACCAGGCCCGCCACCCGGACCGCCTGGTTGTTGCGGATCTTGGGCAGCTTGTTGGTTTCGAGCGCTCCCATCTCGCGCAGCCGGTCGCGGCAGAAGTGGATGAGGTGATGCCCGGTCGAGAGGTCGGAGATCCTGTACTCGAGCTGGTTTGCGTCGAAGGCGTCCACGCCTGGCAGTTCAGGCGCCGTGGCGCCAAGACTGAGCTCTGTTTGCTTGTCGATCCCGCGGCGCAAGCCTTTGCCATGCCACCGTTCCTGCCATCCCCATACGAGCTCACGTCTGGGCCGGCCGAGAGCATCGAAAGCGCCGACCATGACCAGGTTGCGGACAGCGCGCGGACCGATGGGCCCGCCGCGCAGCCGGCTGAGGAAGTTGTCGAAGGAGCGATAGATCCCGCCTCGGCCGCGCTCCTCGACGATGGCCTTGCGTCCTTCCTCGCCAAGGTCGCGCACGTAGTTGAGACCGATCCGCATCGCGAGCCCGGCGTCAAAGCGCTCCGGCAGGCAGCGGACGTCGGAGCGATTGATGTCGACCGGCAGCGCTTGCAGTCCGTGACGCTTCAAGTCTTCGACCAGCACACTCGGGTGGTAGAAGCCCATGGGTTGGTTGTTCAGGAGGCCGCAGCCGAACTCCACCGGGTGGTGCAGCTTCATCCACGCCGTCTCGTAGGAGGTTCGCGCGAACGCGGCGGCGTGCGAGCGGCAAAAGCCATAGACCGCAAAACCCTGCACCGCGGCGAAGAGCTGGTCGGCGACCGCGCGTGGCACATCATTGGCGAGGCAGCCGCTGATGAACTCGTCTTCGAGTGATGACATCTCGACGCGATTGAGATGGCGTGTCATGGCTCGGCGAAAGCCGTCTGCACGGCCAGGCTTCATGCCGGCGACATGCATCGCGATCTCGATGATCTGCTCCTGGTAGAGGATCACGCCCAGCGTGTCCTCGAGGATCGGCTCTAGCAGGGGATGCGCGTAGGTGACCGGCTCGCGGCCCTGCTTGCGGCGGATGTACGGATGTACCGCGTTGCCCTGGATGGGCCCGGGCCGGATGATCGCAACCTCGACCACCAGGTCGTTGAAGGTCTGGGGCCTTGTTCGAGGCAGCGTCTGCATCTGCGCGCGGGACTCGATCTGGAACACGCCGATGGTATCGGCCTCGCCGCACATCTCGTAGACAGCGGGGTCGTTCAGGGCAAGCCGGTCGAGGTCAGGCCTGGTGCCTGTCGTGTCCTTGATCAGGTCAAGCGCCTCGGCGACCACCGAAAGCGTGCGCAGGCCGAGCATGTCCATCTTGATCAGGCCCAGGTCTTCGACGTCGTCCTTGTTGAACTGGACGACGCGCCGTCCTTCCATCGTCGCGGGCTCGACCGGGGCGATGTCGACCAGCGGCTCGCCCGTGACCAGCATGCCGCCGTTGTGGATCGAAAGGTGTCGAGGAAACTCGATCACCTCCCGGCACAGTTCGAGGAACTGCTGCCAGCTCTGCGGTCTCATGTCGGGAGGCGGGACGGCGCCCGTCATCGAGTCCTCGACGTCTTCCGTGAACCACCGGTCCACGCCTTTGGCCAGGCGGTCCAGAAGCTCTGCTGAGAAGCCGAGGGCTTTGCCGACTTGCCGGATCGCCATCCGCGGCTGGAAGGTGACCACGTTGCAGACCATGCCGGTCCGCTCCCAGCCGTACTTCTCGTAGATGTACTGGATGACCTGCTCGCGGTGCTCGGTCGAGAAATCGATGTCGATGTCGGGCGTGCTGGTCATCTCTTCGTGCAGAAAGCGCTCGAAGAGAAGGTTGTGCTCGATGGGGTCGACGCGAGTGATGCCCAGCACGTAGGCGACGATCGAGTCGGCCGCCGAGCCGCGGCCCTGACCCGGCACGCCGTGGTCTCGCGCGAAGCGCATCAGGTCCCAGTTGATGAGGAAGAACTCGGCGAGTCCGGTCTTCTCGATCACCTCGAGCTCGTGCTGCAGGCGGCGGGTGACGGCCGAGGTGATGGGGTGGTAGCGCTCGCGCAGACCCTCGAAGCAGAGCTTGTAGAGGAACGAGAAGGGCGTTTCGCCAGCGGGCACCGGGTAGCCCGGGAAGCGGACTTTCCGGAAGTCGAGGTCGACGTCGCACTGTTGCGCGATCTCCCACGGCGTCGCCAGCGCCTCTTCGTGTCCTTTGAAGAGCCGGCGCAGCTCGGCGCCGCCTTTGAGGTGATGCTCCGAGTTGGAGAGGAGGTGGGGTTGCGCCTCTTCGAGCGTTGCCCGATGGCGGATGGCCACCATCACGTCGTGCAGCCTTCGCCGCGCAGCGACGTGGTAGTGGACCTGGTTGGTGGCCACAACCGCCGCTCCACAGCTGCCCGCCATGGCGGCGCGACCCTCGAGCACCCACTGGTCCTCCGGTCGCAGGTGGTGGTGGAGCTCGCTGAATACGTTCTCGCGGCCCAGGGCGTCCTGGAGGTTGCGAAGGCGCTCTTCGTGGTCGGTCGGGCTGAGATAGAAGAGATCACCGCGATGCTCGGCGACCGTCGCGAGAGTCGTGCGCGCTTCGCCTTTGGGTTGGTCGGCGTGGGCGACGCTGAGCAGACGGCAGAGGTTGGAGTACCCCTTGAGGTTGCGCGCGATGAGGATCAGCTCCTCGCCATCGACCTCCAACGCGCTCCCGATGATCGGCTTGACGCCGAGCTTGCGGCAGGCCTGGAGGTGGCGGACGGCTCCGTAGACGCCACCGCGGTCGGTGATCGCGAGCGCCGGCATCTCGAGCTCCGCGGCTCGCAGCGCCATCTCGTATGGATGTGAGCCGCCGTCCAGGAAAGAAAAGTTGGAGTGGCTGTGCAGCTCGACGTACGGCGCCTCAGTCATAAACGCGCTCGATGAACCAGCCGTTGCTCGACATGTCGTGATAGAGCTCGCACAGCAGGTTGCTGTTGAGCACCACCTTCCAGTACTCGCGGACGACCGGCCTGGTCCACCACGTCGTCTCGACTTTCCAGCGCGCGATGGGGTCAATCGAGCCCGTGAAGGCCCCGATGATCGATTCGGGAGCACCGCCGGGTCCGAGCGTGACGTCGATTGCCGCGGGCGGCGAGAGCAAGCGAGTCACCAAGCCCCTCCGGCGCCTGCGGCGCCACCTCCCCATGAATGGGGAGGAGTTAGCTTCCAGATCACGTCGTCGCCGAAGCGCTCCTGCAAACGCTCCATCGCGGCGGCGACCTCTTCACTGCTTCCGTCGCCGCCCGCCCACAACCTCAGCTGCCGGCGACCGGCGCCTTCGAGCACCGGCAGCTCGATCCAAAGCTCGGTGATCGGCGCGCGTGGCCGCCATTCCTTGATCCACGCCCCGACGAGCCCGAAAAGCTCGGCGCTGCTGCTCAACGGATGGCGGACTATTGACTCCCTCTGTTCGTCCTCACCCGACTCGGCGGCGAGTCGCACTCGCACCTGCTTGGCGCCTGCTCCGCGAAGCCCGAGCTCATCGGCAAGGTCACCGCACAACGCCCGCGCAACGAAGAGCAACGCTTCGCGATCCTCGACTGGGGCCCCGAACTGCCGATGAGCGCTCGTGAAAAGAGGTGGCCGCCACGGCTCGAGCTGATCAGGCTCGAGACCTCGGGCGAGCAGCACCGCATGACGCCCTACCCGACCCAGCTGGCTTTCCAGCTCGCGAGGGCCGATTGCCCCAACAGCTGCGAGTGTGCGTAGACCAAGGAGGTCGAGCCGTTCGAGGTGCTCGGCGTCAAGGGGGAGCTCGCGAGAGGGAAGAGGCGCGAGAAAGGTCCGCGCGTCATCGACCTGGAGCAGGCGCCCGGGGCGTGCGCGGGCGGCGGCGAGTCGTGCCGAGAACGGACCTGGTGCAAGACCCAGTCGCGGTTCCCGGCCGATCGCCTTCAACAATCGCCGGCGCGCCTCGCGGATCGATTCTCCGGGGTGCGCGACGCCACCCAGGTCGAGCCAGGCGATACCTCCGTCGCGAACCTCGACGACCGGGGCGAGGTCGTAGAGCGCAGCGGAGATCAGCTCGCGAATGCGAGCGGTCGCCTCTTCATCAGGCAGCACGAAAGTCGCCTGTGGACAGAGGTGCTCGGCCTGGCGCAGCGCCATCCCGGGCACGACGCCGAACGGCAGCGACTCCTCCGACGCGGCGAGCACGTGCTCGTCCCAGCGGCCGATGATGACCGGCGTCCCATACAGGTCCGGCCGCCGGGCGAGCTCGAGGTGACCAGTTAGCCCGCAGCAGACTGGCGTGGCTTGGCCTCCTCGAAATGAAACGGTGCCTCTGTGATGCCAGGCACGAAGTCGGTCAGCTTTTGGGTGCCGAGCGAATAGCGAATCTCCAGCTGTGTCTCGCCCAGTGGAGGCGCGACGCGGTTTTTCACGCATCGCACCGACACCCGGAGGCCGACCAGCTGGCCGCGTTCCCATGCCCACTCGGTGCGCGAGAACCCGAGGCTGAGGCTCGACGCGTGGGCAAGGGCGCGTTCCGGCGCCTCGACCACACCGACCACGACGGTTCCGGAACGGTTGGCGCCGGATTCGAGCGGTCCCAGCCAGTGCTCCGGGATGGGGCCCATCAATAGAAGGAAGCCCGCGCCTGCTCGGGCCAGTGTCGCCGCCGCCTCGCCGGCGACCTCAAGAGCCGGCGCGCGGACCACGGTCAGCGCGCCAAGCTCAGGAGAGAAGGAGGTGAGCATCCTGGGATCGAAGCCGCCGCTGTCGATCACCACCGCGTGCGCGAACTCGTGGGTGGCGTTCGCAAGCAGGGCGAGGGCGACCGTGAGCTTGCCGCAGGTGCCAGTTCCTGTGAACAGCGAGAGACGGCCTCGGGGCATTCCGCCGATCCCGGTCAGCTTGTCGATCGGCGTTTTGGTCGACCAGGGCTGAGGCGGCGGCAGCTCCGCCGCCCGCGTCAGCGCGTGGCTGCCGAAGCGAACTCGAATCGAATCGATCGCAAGCTGAAGTGTCTGTTCCTGCATCTCATGGGGCCTCGGAAGAAGACGCAGGGGAGAGGTGGAGGCAGTACCACGATATCGAACGAATGTTCGTGAGTCAAGGCCCTAAAGCCCCGGCGCCCCTCCGCCGCACCGCGGCACCTGCCCATGAATGGGGAGGACGATATTCCTTACATGTCGCGGGTGGTCGTGATCGGGGGCGGGGTCATCGGCTGCGCCGTCGCCGAGCGGCTGAGTCTCGACCGCCACCAGGTCACCCTCCTGGAGCGAGACCAGCTTGCGAGCCGCGCGTCGGGCGCCGCGGCCGGCGAGCTGAGCCCCTCGCATCTGCCATCGGACAAGGAAGCCCTGGCCATGTTTCCCGAAGTCGTGGCCAGGATCGAGAAAGACAGCGCCATGAACGTCGAGTACCGGATCCAGCAAGGCTTGAGGCCGGCCTTCACTGATGACGAAGCCTCAGCCATCAAGGAGAGCGAAGGTCGCTGGCTCGATGCAGCGGAGTGTCGCCAGACAGAGCCTGCGCTGAGCCCCGATGTTGTGGGCGCCGTGCTCCTGGAGCACGCGCACATCACGCCGCCCCGGTTCGTCCGTGCGCTGGCGCGAGCTGCGTCGGCCCGTGGCGCCGAGATATGTGAAGGCACGCCGGCGATGGGTTTCGACATCGCAAGGCAGCGACTCCGCGCGGTGAAGACTCCGGGCGGGGAGATCAAGGCCGACTGGGTCGTGATCGCGGCGGGGCCGTGGACGCGCGAGGTTGCCTCGACGGCGGGTATCGGCGTTGACGTCCGACCGCAGCGTGGACAGCTCGCCGCCCTCGACCCTGGCTCGACGATGCTCAGGCGCAGCGTCTTCTGGTCAAACGGCTACCTGGTCCCGAAAGGAGACGGCACCATCATCGCGGGCGGCACCGAAGAAGACAGCGGCTTCGACGACCGGCCGACAGTCGCGGGCATCGCGACTCTGCTGGAGCTGGCGCGAAAGCTGGTGCCGAGTCTCGCGGGCGCGAGTCTCCAGCGCGTGTGGGCGGGACTGCGGCCGGTGACTCGCGACGGCAAGCCGATCGTCGCCGTGAGCGAGGTCAGCAACCTGATCGTCGCGACAGGTCATCATCGCAAGGGCATCCTGCTCGCGCCCCTCGCGGCGGCGAGGATCGCGGAACTCATCAACAGCTCCCGATAGACAAGAAAAGGCCGGGGCTCCACAGAACCCCGGCGCGTGACGGACTTACGAAACGACTGAAGAGAAGTGCCTTACTTCTTCTTCGAGGTCTTCTTGGCGGCCTTCTTCGCCGGCTTCTTCGCGGCCTTCTTCTTAGCAGCCATCATTCGTACCTCCTTCTCCTGGGGATATGGACCCGATCGGTTCCATCGGTTCGGCGGGTTCCATGTGGTGGTTAGACGTGGTCAGGA
This sequence comes from Candidatus Dormiibacterota bacterium, assembly GCA_036506195.1. GTDB lineage: Bacteria > Chloroflexota > Dormibacteria > Dormibacterales > Dormibacteraceae > 40CM-4-65-16. Next base: position 21,821 of record DASXSD010000110.1, on the reverse strand, counting down.
TCTCTCCTACACGCACCTCCTCTGCAACCCCACGGGTTTCGCCGCGGACCCTCATTGATAAGGACTCCGAGACGTTGGCGGTTTGACGAAATGGTCCGCTTCCTCGCGTCGGGTCCATTGCCTCTGTGGAGGCAACCACGAGTCGCTTCGCCATACGGGGTGTTGTGATACTTGATGAACCCCGCGCACGTCAATCCTTCGTGCAGATTTTTTTCGGCGAAGGTTGTGGAAATTTTCTGTGGAAGTCGTCGCGATGATGACCACGACGAGCATCGACGTTGTCGAAGACTGCGACGATAGACATCATGCGAGTGGTCCTCGGTCATGGCGCCTCAGGCAACGCGGCGTCGATGAAACCCTACGTGGTGGGTTTCAAACGGCGAGGCATCGAAGCCATCGCGGTCGATCTTCCACGCGGCAACGCGGAGAAAGCGGTTCCCGTCTTCATCAAGACCTCGGGTCGAGGTCATGACGTCGTCGGAGGTGGCCAATCTTTCGGTGGCAGGGTCGCGAGCATGGCTTCCATCGAGGCGGACTTCGGCGGATTGGTGCTTTTTTCCTATCCGCTGCACCGGCCGGGCTTCCCGGACCAGCTGCGAACCGACCACTGGCCCCAGATCCGTTGCCCGACTCTCTTTCTCAGCGGTGACCGCGACCCATTTGCCAACCTCGACCTGCTGAAACAGAAGATCAAGCTCATTCCGGGAGCGAGGCTCGAGGTCTTCAAGGGCCAGGGCCACGGGCTGCTCCAGGTTCTCGACCAGGCCCTCGACGTCGCCGCGGCCTTCATCGATAAAAACATCAAATGACGGCCAGCCAGCACATGGTCGATGCCAACGGCCTCCGGTTTCGGACGCTGGCCGACGGCCCTGCAACCGGCGACCTGTTCGTCCTCCTCCACGGTTTTCCGGAAGGCGCCGAGTCGTGGACGCGACAGGTCGATGCCCTGGCCGGGGCCGGCGCCCTCGCCGTCGCGCCTGACATGCGCGGATACGGCGCGACCGATGCACCGGCCGGTGTCGAGAGCTACCGCCTGGCCGAGCTCGTCGAGGACGTGGCCGGAATCATCAAGGCCTTCGGCCGCGATAGCGCGCACATCGCTGGACACGATTGGGGCGCCATGGTCGCGTGGTACTTCGCGGGGGCCCATCCGGAGATGACGAAGACGCTGACCGTGCTCTCCGTCGGGCATCCGGCCGCGCTCGGCGGGGCGGTCGTCGCGGATGACGACCAGAAGAAGCGCTCGGAGTACATCCGGCTCTTCCTGATGGAAGGCAAGGCGGAGTCAGTGCTCTCCGAGGATGACTTTCGCCGCCTGCGTGCGATGTTCCGGGACGTCCTGCCGCGGTCGGTCGTCGATCGCTACGTGCGATCCCTGGCGAGACCGGGCCGGCTCACAGCCGGTCTCAACTACTACCGCGCCAACCTCTCGCCCGCCGACTGGTGGGCGGGTCTTCACACCGACCTCGCGATCACCGCGCCGACCGTTTTGCTCTGGGGCGACCAGGACCCGGCGCTCGGTCGTTTGCAGGCTGAAGACACCGCAAAACATATGAGTGGTGAGTTTCGGCTCGAGGTCCTGGAGGGCGCCGGTCACTGGCTGCAGTTCGAACGCCCGGACGAAGTAGCGCGTTCGCTGGTCCGGGTGCTGTCCAAGTAAGCTTTCACCGATGCTCCACCGCGGAGACTCGGAGCGGCGGTCCGGGCTGCGCCGTCTCGACGACATCCTGGAAAGCCTGGAACAGTTGAACCTGCACGATAAGACGGAGCTGCCCGACCACGTCGCGGAGGCGCTCGTCCTGTTGGGCATCGAGCAGCCACACTCGATACCCATCCCGCAACTGATCGAACGCGTGTGGGCGATGCAACAGCCCTACCTGATCACGATCGTCGTCGAGCGTAGGCGCCGCCGCCGGCGCAAGGTCTCGACCGAAGCCAGCGCCACCGAAACGCACTGAAAGCCAGCGAGTGGCTCGACGTCTTTGCGCATATCGGCGACGGCGTTCGCCGTGTGGTGCTGCCGCTGTCGGGCACCGAGGCAGGCCGCGTGCAGCTGAGCGTTGGCGCGGGTGGCGACACGACGATGGAGCTCGACCGCGCCGCGGAGGCGGTCGTCTTCAGCGAGCTGGCCGGGCTTGGTGAGCGGGGAGAGACGTTCTCGGTCCTCTCCGAAGAGGCCGGCTACCGGAACTTCGGCGCCGACTATCCGCTGATTCTCGTCGACCCCGTCGACGGCAGCCTCAACGCCAAGCAGGGCGTGCCGCTTTTCGGCCTTATGCTCGCCGTCCTCGACGGGCCACTCGTCTCGGATGTGTACGCCGGCTTCGTGCTCAGCCTGAACACCGGCGAGACATGGACCGCGGTGCGAGAACAGGGCGCGTGGCATGCGGGAGAGCCGCTCGTCGCCGCGAGGCGCGGTCTCGCCAGTCGGATCCAGCTTCTCGGTCTAGAGAGCAATCCGCGCAATCTGCAGCTCGCGCGGCCGCTGGTCGAGCGAGCGGCGAAGGTCCGCATACTGGGCTCGATGGCGATCTCGATCGCGCTCACGAGCGCCGGCGCTTTCGACGTGTTCTGCGCGCCGGCGCCGGTGCGTGTCTTCGACATGGCGGCGAGCTTGCTCATCCTCTCCGAAACCGGCGGCGTGGCGACGACAGTCGAAGGCGACCCGATCGCCAGGCAGCGTTGCAACCTCGAAACCAGCTCGACGCTCCTGTGTGCCTCGAGCCCGGAGCTCCATCGAGAGGCGATGCAGATCCTCAAGGCATCGCGTTGAATCTGGACCCGGCCCGGACTGTCTTCGTCATTCTCAGCTTCGAAGGGCCGGACGTCTTCAGCCAGGCCGGTGGGCTCGGCGTCAGGGTCAAGGGGCTGTCGCGCTCGCTGGCGCGGCTGGGCTATCCGACATACCTCTATTTCTGTGGCGACCCCGACCTCCCGGGTGAGGAGGCGCTCGAGGGAGGCCGGCTGCAGCTCAGGCGCTGGTGTCAGTGGATCTCCGCCCAGCACCGCGGTGGCGTCTACGACGACGAGGAAGGAAAGATCCGAGACTGGAACTACAGCCTCCCCTCGAGCCTCATCGACAAGGTGATCGCGCCGGCGGTCGAAGCGGGCAAGCACGTGGTCGTGCTCGGCGAGGAGTGGCACACGTCATGGTCGATGCGGCTCATCTCGGACACGCTGTATTACCGAGGCCTGCGCAACCGTGTCGTCATGCTGTGGAACGCCAACAACACGTATGGCTTCAACCGCATCGATTGGGCCCCGCTGAACCTCGCGAGCACAGTGACGACCGTCAGCCGCTACATGAAGTTCCGCATGTGGGAGTGGGCCCAGAACCCGATCGTGATCCCGAACGGAATTCCAGCCGACTCGCTCGCCGAGCCGGATCACCAGGCGGTTGGTGAAGTCAGGGCGGCCGCCGGCGCCGGCCATCTCTGGTTCAAGATCGGTCGCTTCGATCCCGACAAGCGCTGGCTCATGGCGGTCACTGCCGCCGCCGAGCTCAAACGTCGGGGCGGCCAGGTGAAGCTCGTCGTCCGCGGAGGGCGCGAGCCGCACGGCGCCGAGGTGATGGGCGTCGCCGAACACCTGGGACTCGCGGTGGGCAGCGTGAAGGCACCCGCCGACGCGCCCAGCCTGGCTGCGGTGCTGCGCGATGCCAATGGGGTCGACCTGGTAAATGTGACCAGCTTCATCGACGAGTCGCTCGTCCGTGTCCTCTACGCGGCGTCCGACGCCGTGCTCGCGAACTCCGGCCACGAGCCGTTCGGACTGGTCGGCCTCGAGGTCATGGCCGCCGGTGGAATCGCCGTCACCGGCTCGACCGGCGAGGACTACGCCGAGCCGTATCGCAACGCCCTGGTCCTGGAGACTGACGACCCGCTCGAGATCGTGACGGAGCTCTCGATCTTGAAGGAGAGGCCGCGCATCGCCGCACATCTCCGCAGGCGTGGTCGGATCACCGCCCGGGACTACGTCTGGGAGAAGGTGATCGAGCAGCTGCTGCAGAGGGTGGAATACGCCGCCGAGCGCCAGGCTGTGAAGCTGCCGACCCCTCCGCCGCCCAAACGGGTGAGCCGGATACGGACACTGCGATCATTGAGCTGAGCCACATGAAACCTCTTCAGATCGCCTTCATCTGGCACATGCATCAGCTAAATGAGCGGAAACCTCCGGTTTCCGCTCATCGGGCCGCTCGCCCGGCTCGCGGCCCTGCTCACCTTCCCGGGGTTGGGATTAACGAATTAGTGTCCCCATGCGGCGCTGGGCGACGCAATTGGGATGCGGGTTGCGGCCGAGGTGAACTCGGCCGCCATAGCCACGAGATCAGCTTCGCCACATGAAACCTCTGCAGATCGCCTTCATCTGGCACATGCATCAGCCCTACTACAAGGACGATCTCACCAGCACGTACCTGCTGCCCTGGGTCCGTCTGCGGTCGGCCAAGGACTACTACAAGATGCCCGCCCTGCTCGACGGCTACCCGAAGATCCGGGCCACCTTCAACCTCGTGCCTTCGCTGCTCGCTCAGATCGAGGACTACGGCAAGGAGGAGTCGGTCGATCTCTTCCTGAACTTGAGCAAGCGGGCGGCCGGCGACCTCTCGGCGGAAGAGCGGGAGTTCGTGCTGCGCTGGATGCGAGAGTCGCCGCGGGCGCTCCGGGTCCAGCAGTCGTCGCGCTATCTGGAGCTTGCCTCGCGCGCCGCGGACGCGCAGTTCACCAACGAGGACATGCGCGACGTGCAGGTGTGGTTCAACCTCGCGTGGTGCGACCCGGTGTGGGTCGAATCCGACCCACGGCTGGCTGAGCTGAAGCGCAAGGACCGCGATTTCAGCGAAGAGGACAAGTCGATCCTGTTCGCCGCGCAGCTCGAACGCATACGCAGCGTCATCCCCAAATATCGGGAGGTTGCCGACCGGGGGCAGGCCGAGCTCACCTTCTCGCCCTACTACCATCCGATCCTTCCGCTGATCTGCCACGTCGACTCCGCGCGCAGCGCCAACCCCCAGATTCAGCTGCCCGAACGCCACTTCTCACACCGCGAGGACGCCGAGCGCCAGATCGAGCTCGGCATGGGGCTGTTCGAGCGGATGCTTGGCCGGCGGCCGAAGGGCATGTGGCCGTCGGAGATGGCGGTCGGCGAGGCCGTGATCGGACTGGCCGAGAAGGCAAAGCTCGACTGGATGATCAGCGACGAGGAGGTCCTGGCCCGCTCCCTGGAGGGCCACTTCAATCGCGACGAGCATCTCTACCAGCCCAAGCGGATAGCACGTGAGGGCAGCTCGGTGGCGATGGTCTTCCGGGACTCACAGCTCTCGAACGTGATCGGCTTCGACTACCAGCGGCTGTCTTCTGTTGACGCCGCCCGCGACCTGATGGGAAGGCTGCGCCGCATCGGTGACGCGCAGGGCGATGGCGATTTCCTGGTCGTGATCGCGCTCGACGGCGAGAACGCATGGGAGTTCTATCCGCGCGATGGCCACGACTTCCTCAACGCCGTCTACACCGAGCTCGAAGCGAGCTCGGACATGGTGACCACGACGGTTTCGGACTTTCTCGCCGAGCACCCGCCGCAGCAGCAGCTCCACCACCTGCACACCGGAAGCTGGATCGGGGCGAGCCTCGACACCTGGATCGGCGACCCGGAGCACAACGTCGCCTGGGACCTGCTCGCCGAGACGCGCGACTGGCTCGACTCCCAGTTGCAGCAGCGCCCCAAGGATTCGCAGCAGGCGGCGCTTGCATGGCGGGAGATCCTCATCACCGAGGGCAGCGACTGGTTTTGGTGGTTCAGTCGCAAGCACGACTCAGGCATGGATCCCATCTGGGACAACCAGTTCCGGCTGCATCTGCGCAACGTCTACAAGCTGATGGGCGCTCGCGCGCCTGCCCGTCTGTACCAGCCGATCATCAAACGCGCACCGACGCCCGAGCGCGGGGTTCCCGCGGCCTCGATCAGTCCGCAGTCACGGCACGACCCGGCGTGGGCACAGGCCGGCTACTACCTCGTGGGGTCGGGGTTTGGCGCCCTGCACCGACCTGCCGGGGTGGTCGAGCGAGTCTTCTACGGCAACGACGAACAGAACGTCTACTTCCGCATCGACTCACCACGGCCCGGGTCCGACCTCGAGGCGCAGAACATGGAGTTCTGGCTCTACTGCGGGGGACCGCCCGCCACCGACGGCGACGGTGACGTCGATCTGCCGCTGCCTCAGAGCGCGCTGGCGGAGCTCGGCTTCGAGCCCGCTTATGTGGTTCGCATCACGCCACGCGCTCAGGGCGGGACGGTATCCGTCGCCCGTGTCATCGAGTCGCAGTCCAGAGCCATCGCCGAAAGCCGATGGGACGTCGACGATCCGTTCGCGGTCGCGATTCCATTCCGTGAGCTGGGGAAACACCCCGGCGACGCGTTCGAGGTTGCTCTGGTCGTCAGCAGGGAAGGGAAGGACATCGAGGTGGTGCCACCGTCGGGTGCGCTCGGCCTCCGCGTCCCTGGGCAGGCACCTGCGATCGACGTCGAGCACGCGCCACCTCTCAAGGTTCTCGTCGCCACGGCCGAGCTGGCGCCATTCGCGAAGCTCGGAGGCGTCTCCGACGTGGCGGCAGCGCTTTCCAAGGAGCTCCGGCACCTGGGGCATGACGTGCGCGTCGTGCTCCCCAGGTACCGCCAGGTCGACATCGGACGCTACGAGCTGCATCCCGTGGTCACCCACCTGGCGGTCCCCCTCGGAGCGGAGAAGATGCCGGCCACGATCTTCGAGGGCCGCCTCGGCGAGATCCCTGTCTACTTCGTCGACTGCCCGCAGCTGTACGACCGCGACGGCATGTTCGGCTTTGGCGATGACGATGCACGCTCGGTGTATTTCTGCCGCGCCGTGCTCGAGATGCTGCCCGCGCTGGAGTTCTTCCCCGACGTGATGCACATCCATGACTGGTACGGCGCACTGATCCCGAACCTGCTCGAGCAGGTCTACGAGGGAGAGGCGTACGCGGACATCGCGTCCACGCTGACGATCCACAACCTCTCCGCGCAGGGCGTCTTCGGGTTCGGAGCGCTGATGCTCGCCGGTCTGCAGGAGTGGGGACTGATCCGGCTCGGCATCCCCGGCCTCGACAACGTGGTCAACGTGCTCGGCCGCGGGATTCACTTCGCCGACGTGATCAACACCGTCAGCGAGCGGTATGCGTCGGAGATCCAGACGCCGGAGTACGGGGAGGGCCTGGACGAGCTGCTACGGCAAAACACGCACAAGCTGCACGGGATCCTGAACGGCATCGACTACGAGATCTTCGATCCCGCGCGCGACCCCAACATCCCGCATCACTACTCCGCCGACGCGCCGCAGGCGAAGGCCTTGTGTCGCGCCGCTTTGCGGGTCGAGCTCGGCCTCGAGGACTCCAACAAGCCGCTGTGCGCAATCGTGTCGCGGTTCTACGACGTGAAAGGTTTCGACCTGATCGAGCAGGCGATGCCCGAGCTCCTGCAGCTGGGACTCCAGGTCGTGGTCATCGGCACCGGCGACCGGCGCTACGAGGACATGTTCCGGCGCTGGGCGTCGGAGCTGCCGCGGCAGGTAGCGGTCGCGATTGGTTTCGATGCGGCGCTGGCTCAGCGGATCTACGCGGGGGCGGACATGCTGTGGATGCCATCGCGGTTCGAGCCCGGCGGGCTCGCGCAGCTGATCGCGCTGCGCTACGGAACGATCCCCGTTGTTCGTGCGACAGGCGGCCTGGCGGACACGATCCGCGACTACGACCCGGTGGGGCAGAAGGGGAACGGGTTTCGGTTTGGGCCGTACGACCCCTGGCAGTTTTTCGCTGCGGTGGTCAGGGCCGCCGAGACGTTCCGTCACCCCAACGTATGGGCGTGGCTGGTGCAGCACGACATGCAGGAGGACGTGTCCTGGTCGCGGTCGGCCTTGAAGTACGTGCAGTTGTACAGGGCGGCGATCGGAGCCCACCGCGAGCGTCGGGGACCCGTCGAGGCGCCGGAGCCGGGACAGAAACCGTCAGCCGCCCCAGTCGGCCAGTAGGCTCCCAGGCCGTGCTTTGGCGGCCGACGTCTCGTCGGCCGCAACTATGCCTTTCGGTCGCCAGACGTTGACGGTGGAAGGCTACTTGGTCAAGACCGAACCTTATACCGGGAGGAGAGCAGGCCCGGCGCCCAGCGCCCGGCCGATGAGAGGAAACCATCCGGGTTTCCTCTCATAGGTTTAGCCGCCCCAGTCGGGTAGTAGTCGAAGCTGTTCGACCCGGCGCGCGCCGGGCCCGTACGCGCTGTTGAAGTAGTCGATCACCATCCGTCGCGCCGCGAACTGTGTGACGACGTTTCGCATCGAGGCTTTCATCATCTCGACCCAGCGTCGCGGGATGCCTGACTCATCGCGCGTGTAATAGAGCGGCACGACCTCTCGCTCGAGCAGCCGGTACAGACCCTCCGCCTCGGCGACGTCGTCGATGTCCTGCCGGTCGAGGGTGGCCCCCGACGGGATCGCCCATCCGAACTCCGGCCGGTACGCCTCGTCCCACCATCCGTCGAGGACACTGACGTTGATGGCGCCGTTCGCGCCGGCCTTCATCCCGCTCGTGCCGCTCGCCTCCAGAAAGCGGCGCGGGTTGTTCAACCACACGTCTGCACCCTGGACGAGGTGGCGCGCCAGCGCGATGTCGTAGTCCTTCAGAAAGATGACGCGAGGCTCCTCGCGCGCCAGCGCGACGATGCCCGCGACGATGTCCTTGCCCGCCTGGTCCGCGGGATGCGACTTGCCCGCGAACAGGATCTGCACCGGCCGCCTCGAGTTGCGAAGCAGCTTGGTCAGCCGCGGGCGGTCTCTGAGCAGAAGGTTGGCGCGCTTGTAGGGGGCGAATCGCCGGCCGAACCCAATGGTCAGCGCGTTCACGTCGATCTCGTGCGGAGTCTCGGTGCGCTCCTTGACGAGCTCCAGCAGGCGCCGTTTGAGCTCCCCATGGATCGCCCACAGCTCGGCCGCGGGAATCTCGTAGACCGCATGCCACCGTCCGTCGGCAGGATCCAGGTCCCACCAGTCCGGGCCCACGTACCGGCTGAGCAGGCCCGCGATGTCCTGGGCGACCCACGTCGGCATGTGGACGCCGTTGGTCACCGATCCGATCGGGACCTGGCTGTCCGGAAGTCCTTTCCACGCGTCCTTCCAGAGCCGGCGCGAGACAGCGCCGTGGAGCCGGCTGACACCGACAGACTGGTCGGCCAGCCGCAGCGCGGCGTACGTCGTGCACAACCGCTCGCGAGGGTCACCGGGCCGCTGGCGGCCGAGGTCCATGAAGCGGTCGAATGAGATGCCGACCTGCGTGAGATACGGCCCGAGCAGATCCCACACCAGGCCGGCGTCGAAGTAGTCGCTGCCCGCCGCGATCGGCGTGTGTGTCGTGAAGACGATGCCCGCGCGTGCGACAAGGCGCGCCTCCTCGAGTGTCATCTGGCGCGAGGCGCGAAGCTCGCGGATGCGCTCGATCGCACACAGGAAGCTGTGTCCCTCGTTGAGGTGGAACACGCCGGAGTCGAGGCCCAGCGCGCGCAGCATCCGGACACCGCCGATCCCAAGCACGATCTCCTGACGCAGTCGTCGGTCCGGTTCCGGCACGTAGAGGCGGTCGGTGATGGTGCGCAGGTCGTTGGGGTTCGCCTCGAGGTCGGTGTCGAGGAGGAAAAGGGGCACCCGTCCAACCTGAGCGCGCCAGACGGCAATGCGCACGTTGCGCGCGCCTATCGGTGCCTCAACCTCGACTCCGTCGAGCTTGCGCACGGGCAGGTCCGAGCCTCGGTTCTCGAAGTAGACCTCGACCTGGCGGCCGCTTGCGTCGATCTCCTGCCTGCCGAAACCCTGCTTGTAGAGAAGTCCGACCGCGACCAGGGGAAGCCCGAGGTCGCTGGTCGCCTTCAAGTGGTCGCCCGCCAGGACCCCAAGGCCGCCCGAGTAGATCGGCAAGCACTCCGAGAGCCCGAACTCGAGCGAGAAATACGCGATGGCCAGCGGCGCCTGCGCGTCCATGAACCTCGGATTGCGGTCGTAGTACTCGCGGTAAGCCGCCCGGGCGCTGTCGAAGGCCTGGCGCACCTCTTCTCGCTCGCAGGCCTTCTGGACTCCTTCCTCGCCGAGCTGCTGGATGAGCAGCACCGGATTTTCGCGGGTCGATTTCCATAGCTCGGGGTCGAGCGCGCGAAACAGAGCCTCGATTCGCGGCTGCCAGGTCCACAGCAGGTCGTAAGCGAATTGATTTAGTTCGTCCAACACGCGCATAAGATCCTAGTTAGAGAGGAAGGATGGGATGAAGGCGGTCGTCATGGCAGGCGGTGAGGGCTCTCGGCTGCGGCCCTTGACGAGCAGTTTGCCCAAGCCACTGGTGCCGGTGGCGGGCCGGCCGATCATGGACCACATCCTTCTTCACCTGCGCCGCCATCAGCTGCGCGACGTGGTAGCGACGGTGCAGTACATGGGCGCGTCGATCCGCAACTACTTCGGCGACGGCTCCGAGCAGGGTGTCGCGCTGACCTACTCGGTCGAGGACTCGCCGCTGGGCACCGCGGGATCGGTGATGCTCGCGCGCCAGCAGCTCAACGAAACGTTCGTCGTCATCTCGGGCGACTCTCTGACGGACATCGATCTCGGCGCCGCGGCCCGCTTCCACCGCGAGCGCAAAGCGATCGCGACCATCGTCTTGAAGCCTGTGCCCAATCCGCTGGAGTACGGCGTTGTCGTCGTCGACGAGGGCGGTGCCGTGCAGCGCTTCATCGAGAAGCCGAGCTGGGGCGAGGTCATCTCGGACCTCGCGAACACGGGCATCTACATCCTCGACCCTGCCGTCTTCGACTTCTTCCGACCGAATGAGGTCACCGACTGGTCGGGTGACGTCTTTCCCAAGCTGCTGAAGGAGGGCGAGCACGTCTTCGGATGGATCGCCGACGGTTACTGGGAGGACGTGGGCAGCCACACCGCCTACATGAAGGCGAATTTCGACTGCCTCGAAGGCAGAGTCAAGGTCCAGCTGCCGGGCGATCGCGTCGGCGACGCGACGTGGATCCATCCGGACGCGGAGGTATTCCCCGGTGCGCGGATCGACGGCCCGGCGCTGATCGGCGCGGGCGCGAAGGTGCGGGGCGGCGCATGGGTGAATGGGCCGACGGTGATCGGCGCGTATACGACGATCGACTCGGGAGTCAAGATCTCGAACTCGATCGTCTGGGACCACTGCTACGTGGGCTCGAACTCCCGCCTGCGTGGGTCGGTCGTATGCCGCTCAGTGACGGTGAAGAACGGGTGCTTGCTCGAGGAGGGCACTGTCATCGGCAGCGGTGTGACGATCGGCGCGGGCTCGACTGTCAACGCCAACGTACGCATCTGGCCGAACAAGGAGGTGGAGCCGGGTGCGGTCGTGCACGAATCCATCATCTGGGCGGGCTCGTGGAAGCGCGGCCTGTTTTCCTCGTACGGCCTGAACGGGTTGATCAACATCGAGATCACCCCTGAGTTCGCTTCGCGGCTTGGCGCCGCGATCGGCGCCTTGACACCCAAGGGGACGGAGATCGCGTTCTCACGCGACTACACCCGGTCCGCGCGGATGATCGGGCGCGCGCTGATGTCCGGCATCATCTCCGCCGGCAGCGGCGTCATCGACCTTTCGGTGCTGCCGGCTCCCGTCTCTCGTTACTGGTCGCGGCGGAATCACGTGTCGGCGGTCCACGTCCAGACCTCGCCGGTCGACCCGCGCTCCGCGGACATCCGGATCTTCGACGATCACGGTCTCGACATCGACAAGCGAAGCGAGCGCAAGCTCGAGGGACTTTTCTTCCGCGAGGACATCCGGCGCGTGTCTCACTACGAGATGGGGCGAATCACGCGGCGCGACCAGCAGACCGAGCGCTACATGGAGGACATGCTGGCCAAGATCGACCTCGAGGTCGTGCGCGGCGCCGCGTTCAAGGTTGTCATCGACTACAACAACGGTGCGGCGGCGATGGTGCTGCCGCAAGTGCTGCGCGAGCTGAACTGCGCGGTGATTCCACTGAACGCGGCGCCGGCCGAGGTCGTTGTGGAGCAGGACGACGCGACGTTCCAGGCGCACCTGCAGGAGATGGGGGTGATCACCTCCGCGGTGAACGCGAAGCTGGGCGTGTTCATCGACACGCCTGGCGAGCGATGCTTCATCGTCGACGAGACGGGAACGCTGCTGTCGCACGACCAGGCATTCGCGGTGCTGACGCAGCTTGCGTTGACGGGCAAGTCGGGGATGGTGCTGGGGCCGGCGTCGTCATCTCTGGCGTTCTCGATGATCGCCGACCAGTTGCACGGCAGGTTCGTGCCGACGAAGCTCACGCCTGGCGCGGTCTTGCGCGCGGCGCAGCACGCGGAAGCGGTGCTGGCGTCGGATGGGGGTGGGGGCTTCTGCTGGCCCGACTTCGCGATCTCGTTCGACGCGATCTTCACGATCGCGCGCGTCCTGGAGATGCTGGCGAAGACGGGGATGTCTTTGGGCGCTTTGCGGAGCCGAATCCCTGTTGTCACGCATCGCACCGCGGTCGAGTTCTGCCCCTGGGAGGTGAAGGGGCGGGTGATGCGGACGATGATGGAGCGGCACCTGCGAGATCGGGTCGATCTGACGGATGGGGTGAAGGTGTTCGTTGACGATGGGTGGGTGCTGGTGGCGCCGGACGCCGACCGACCGGAGTACTACGTCATCGCGTCGACCACGGACCCCGTGCACGCCGACAGGTTGGTCGAGGAGTATGCGGCGCTCGTGAAGTCAGTGGTGGTCGAGGCCGCGCCGCAGGCGGAGGCGGTCGTAGAAACCTAAACTGGGTTGTCTGCCGAGCGGGAGTAGCTCACCTGGCAGAGCGCGACCTTCCCAAGGTTGAGGTAGCGGGTTCGAGTCCCGTCTCCCGCTCCAGCTTTTCACCGACTGTGCCGCTAGCGGGGTATCGATGCGGCCAATTACAACGCCGACTGCACAGTCACGTTAACGACCTGGGTTGTGTGCATCCGGGCTGCCGCCCACGATGAGCCACGTGGCGCGTAAAGCATCTGTCCCGCATGAGCTGACGATGGGTGCGTTCACACACAAGTTCGCCCAGACGTATGGCCTCACCGCGGAGCAGTTGAGAGGTGCATCCTGGGGGCGCCTCAGCCGTGGCATTTATGCATGGCGGGACATCGTCGATGACCCCTTGGTAAGGCTAGGGGCCGCGATGAGTCGCCTCCCAGGCGTCGCGGTGTTCTCCGGACGTACCGCTGCATGGCTTCATGGTCTAGATACCCCGCCGTGCACTCCAATCGAAGCGACGTTCCCTGTCGCCAGCTCGACATCGCGCCTTTCCGGACTTGCAGTTCGTAGGAGTGAACTTGACCCCGGTGAAGTCGTGCTTCGCCGAGGATTACGTGCGACATCAGCCATCAGGACGGTCACGGATCTGGCCCGCAGGCCACCACTTCTGGAGGCGGTCATCGTCATTAATATGGCGACGCATCGCCGATTGGTCGACCAAAGGGATCTTCTTACCTGGGCGGCGGCCCACCCGCACCGTCGCGGTGTCCGGATCCTGCGACAAGCCATCGACCTCTCCGAGCCCGGCACGGAGAGTCCCATGGAGACCCGGCTGCGTCTTCTGCTTGTCTTCGCCGGACTGCCCCGGCCGAAAGTGCAGGTGGCGCTCTATGACGAAAGCGGTTCGTTTGTCGCGCGCCCGGATCTGTACTACCCGGGCAAGCGGCTCGCCATTGAGTACGACGGTGCGACTCACAGGCAGAGCCTCGCCGGCGACAACCGAAGACAAAATCGTTTGATCGACGCCGGTTTCAGCGTCCTGCGGTTTACGGCCGCCGATTTGCTAAAGACGCCGATCGCGCTGGTCGCCCTGGTGCGTCGAGCCCTCGCGAGCTAATCTCGATCGGCAGATGAGCTTCTTCTTCCGCGCCATGTACCGCTTCGGTTTCACGCCCTGGGACTCCGGCGTGCCGCCCCCCGAGCTGAAGGAGCTGGTCGAGGGTCCACAGAAAAGAACCCCTGGCAAGGCGCTTGACCTCGGCTGCGGCACCGGCACGAACGCGATCTACATGACCCAGCACGGCTGGGACGTGACGGCGATCGACTTCGTGCCCCGGGCCATCGAGGCAGCCAAAGCCAAGGCGCAGGCGGCAAACGTCAACCCTCGCCTCATCGTCGGCGACGTGACCAGGCTCGACGAGCTGAACGTCGGAGACGGCTACAGCCTCGTCTTCGACCTCGGCTGCTTCCACGCCATCCCCGAGTCGCGCCGGGACGCTTATGTCAAGGGAGTCACCGAGCGATCGGTCCCCGGCGCCGACTATCTCGTCTGGGGCTTCTACGCCAGGCTGAACTTCTTCACGAACGCCAAGGTCACACCCGAGGAGCTGAAGACACGGTTTGGGCAGAACTGGGACGTCGTACGGGCGTGGGGCGGCGAGACGCCTGATCGCTTCCCCGGCCGCTGGTACCACCTGAAGCGGCGATGAGCCACGTCATCGACTATTTCGCGGGCTGGGAGAACCACAACTCGCTCCTCAAGAAGATGGTCGCCCCACTCAACGAGGACCAGCTTGTTCTGGCGCCGCGCGAAGGGCTCTGGTCGATCCGTATGCTCGCCTGTCACATCGTCGCCGCACGCGCGTGGTGGTGGAACGCGTGGATGGGCGAGGGCGACGCCGAGCTCAAGAGCCTCATCTCCATGGACGACGACTCCGACGTAACCAGGCCCGACTCGCAGACGATCTGCAATGCCCTCGACAAGTCGTGGCACGACCTCCGCGCCACGCTGGAGCGATGGACGGAGGAGGACCTCACCGCCACCTTCCAGCGCCCCAAGCCCAACGCCCAGGGCGAGCGCCCGTGGCGCGACCGCCGGTGGATCATCTGGCACGTCGCCGAGCACGACGTCCACCACGGCGGCGAGATCTCCCTCATCCTGGGCATGCACGGTCTCCAGGGCATCGACCTCTAGCCGCCTACGTCATTCCATGTCCCGCCGGGCGCGCCATAGACTGTGGGCTCCCCTTTCCCGCGCAGGAGGTTTGTGTCCATGGCCCGCAGCACGCTGCTGAGACGGCTCCAGGAACTGTTCGGCGATTTCGAAGACGCCGAGCGATCAGGTCGCACAATCGCCGAGATCCGCAAGGCGCGTCTGACGCGGCGGGACTTCCTGAAGGTCACCGGCGCCACCATGGGCGCGGCGGCCTTGAACGTGCCGGTGCCTGCATTTGCTGCGCCGTCGACCCAGCAGGGCCGGATCGCCATCATCGGCGGCGGCATCGCCGGTCTCAACGCAGCGCTCACCCTCCAGGACGCGGGCATCACCTCGACCGTCTACGAGGCCTCCAACCGGGTCGGTGGCCGCATGCACTCCGACACCACGTCCTGGCTCAACGGCCAGGTCAGCGAGCACTGCGGCGAGCTGATCGACAGCGGTCACAAGACGATCCTCGGCCTGGCGAACCGTTTCAAGCTGGCCACGACGGACCTGATCGCCGCCCAGCCGGTCCACTCGACCGACACCAACTACTTCTTCGGTGACTACTACACCGACGACGAGGCCCAGGCCGACTTCAACCCGGTGTGGAACAACGTCAAGAAGGACGTCAACGCCGCCAGCTATCCCACCCTGTACAACAACTTCACAGACGCCGGCCGGGTGCTCGACAACATGAGCATCTACGACTGGATCGAGACCCGAGTCCCTGGCGGCCATTCGAGCTCGATGGGCCAGCTCCTCGACGTCGCCTACAACATCGAGTACGGGAACATCACCAAGGAGCAGAGCTCTCTGAACCTCATCTACCTCCTCGGCTTCTCGTCCAAGCCTGGAAACTTCCTGATCTTCGGCAAATCGGACGAGCGCTACCACATCGTCGGCGGCAACGAGCGCCTCCCGAAGGCGATCGCCGCCGCCCTCGCGCCGGGCACCGTGCAGCTGAACACCGCGTTGACGAGGATCGCGCGCAAGGCGGACGGCACCTTCGATCTGACCCTCGCGACCGGCGGCACGAGCACGACCAGCAACTTCGACCGGGTGATCCTCGCGATTCCGTTCTCGGTGCTGCGGACGCTCGACTACAGCGCAGCCGGCTTCGACTCCCTGAAGCAGACCGCGATCACCCAGCTCGGCTACGGCAAGAACGCCAAGCTCCACCTCCAGTTCGACACCCGCTACTGGAACACGCAGGGTCCATGGGGCCTCGGCAACGGGAGCACCAACTCCGACACCGGCTACCAGAACACCTGGGATGTCAGTCGCGGTCAGCACGGCGCGACGGGAATCCTGGTCGGCTACACCGGCGGCGGCGTTCCGCTGGCGTCGTTCGGTGGCGATCCGACAAATCCCAGCACGGTGGCGAAGTTCGCGCGCACCTTCCTGCGCCAGCTCGAGCCCGTGTTCCCCGGCATCGCCCACCAGTGGAACGGCCGCGCGACGCTCGATGTGCCGCTGGCCAACCCCTACCTGCTCGGTTCCTACTCCTACTGGAAAGTCGGCCAGTACACGCAGTTCGCGGGGTACGAGAAGGCGCGGCAGCCCGACCCGACCACCGGCAAGTGCCACTTCGCCGGCGAGCATTGCTCGCAGGACTTCCAGGGCTACATGGAGGGCGGCGCGTCCGAAGGCCTGCGCGCGGCGAACGAGATCATCGCCGACTACAAGGTCGGGATCCTGCCCTAGCCCGGTTCACGTGGCGGTCGCTCGGGGTTTTGTAGAGACATCGCGCCCCACGCCATCGCCACCGCCGCGGCCATGCCGGGAGCGAACGCGAACACGGCCTGACCGGTCAGGTCCCACAGCGCGCCGGCGACGAGCGGGATCACAAAGGCGGTCGTGTACTGGATCGTGAAGATGGCGGCGCTCATGCGCGCGACGCCGCCTGGCGGCGCGAGTCGCGGCGGCAGGCTGAGCACCACGACGAAAGCCAGCGCGGTGGAAAACCCGAGCACGAACGCCCACGCCACCACACCTGCTCCGGGCGTCAGAACGAGACCGACCTGGGCCACGCCCATGAGGACCGCCGACCCGATGAACCCGGCACGGCCGGTCAGGATCGCCGGCCACAGCGCGACCGCGGGCGCAGTCAACAGCTGGGAACCGTTCAACACGGCGAGCGCCGGCGCGATCAGGTCGTGGCGACCGGACTGGTCCAGGAAGTCTGGGATGTAGGCGTTGGCGCCGAAGTACGCCGCCGAGGCCATCCCCATGACGATGCCGATCCGGATCGTCTGGTTCTGCCGCCAGTCGGGCCACCACCGCGCCGGTGCGGTCGCGCTCGACGCACGTGACGGAGCGGCGAAAACGATCGCCCCCGCGCTCAGCACGACCAGGACGGACCACGAGGCCAGCGCCCATCGCCAGTCGCCGTGAACCAGCGGCAGGACGCCGATCGGTGTGGTCAGCGCGGTCGGCACCGTCTCGCCGATCAAGATCCCGTTGCTGTAGACGGCGGTCGCGATGGCAATCCGCCGCGGGAACCACTCGCGCACGATCGAGGGAAACGCGGGTTGGGTCACGGCGATGCCAACGCCCATGAGGAAGGTGGACGCGAACAGCACCGGCTCGCTCGGCCCGTAGCCACGCAGAGCGCCGAATACAGCGACCGATCCAAGCCCGGCGACGAGAGCGCCGCGGACACCGAGCCTGGCGATCAACACCGACCCGGGGACGGATGCGATGGCGAGGATCAGCAGCGGGCCGGAGACCAGCGCACCGACCGCCTTCTCGTCCAGGTGCAGGTCCTGGTGGATCAGCGGCACCAAGGGTGGCACCGCGAGCATCGTCAGGCGGGTGTCGATGCCGCCCAGCCACAGGAGCAAGAGCCGCACCCAGTCGGCGCGCGTAAGCCTCAAGAGCCCCGCTTAGTCCTCAAGCGGTCATCGACCATACTTGGTGGCCATGTCTGGCCTGCTGATCGTCACCGCCGCCGGTCCTGAGAACCCCACGCGGGCGAGCGTCCCCTTCCACATCGCCGTCAACGGCGCCCGACCGGGCGGCACTGAGGTCGCGATCGCGTTGGCCGGCGATGCGGCCGAGCTGGTCAAGCCGGACGTCATCGCCAACGTCGTCGGCATCGGCGTGCCTCCGCTGCGCGACCTGCTCGACAAGTGCCTGGACCAGGAGGTCCCCGTCTACGTTTGAAAAGGGTGTGCCGAGGCCCGTGGGGTCTTGCCGGAGATGCTCACCCCGAACGCGAAGTACATCACGCCGCCTGACCTCGTCCGGCTGACCATGGAAGCGGACAAAGTCCTCTCCTTCTAGTCTCGCGTCGCGCCGATCGCGGCCAGCGCGCTCGGGTTCTCGAGGGAGGACAGGTCGCCGGGGTCGGTGCCCGTGTAGACCGACCTCACCACCCGACGCAGGATCTTCGCGTTGCGCGTGCGCGGGAGGTCGCCCACGAAGTGAACCGCCTTCGGCCGCAGTGGCTTGCCGAGCGCTCCCGACACAAGGTCCTGGAGCTGCGTCGCAAGGGCGTCGCTCGGCTCCTCGTTGGGGCGCAGGACCACGAAGCAAACCAGGGCCTCGCCTTTCAGCTCGTCGGGGACGCCGATCGCGGCCGCTTCCGCCACGGCCGGGTTGCCGACCAGGATCGACTCCACCTCGGCCGGCCCCAGTCGCTTGCCCGCGATCTTGATCGTGTCGTCGGAGCGGCCCAGCACGTACCAGAGCGAATCCTGCGGATCGACATAGGCCCAGTCGCCGTGCAACCAGACGTCATCGAAGCGACTCCAGTACGTGTCGAGATAACGCTGCCGGTCGCCCCAGAAGCCGCGTGTCATGCCCGGCCACGGGTTGCGGATGACCAGCTCACCGACCTCGCCGCGCACCGAGCGGCCGTCCGCATCGAGGACGTCGGCGGCGATCCCCGGCACCGGGCCCGCGAACGAGCACGCCCGCAGGTGAGTGATGACGTTGCCGCACAGGATGCCGCCTGCGACCTCGGTGCCGCCGGTGTAGTTGATGACCGGCGCGCGGCCGCCTCCGATTTGCTTGAAGTACCACTGGAACGGCTCCGGGTTCCACGGCTCGCCGGTCCCGCCAAGGATGCGCAGGCTCGACAGGTCGTGATGCGCCGGCACCTCGTCACCGTGGGTCATCAGTCCGCGCACGAGAGTGGGAGACACGCCGAGCACGGTCACCTTGTGCTGCTCGACCATCCGCCACAGCCGATTCGCTGCGGGATGGTCCGGCGTGCCTTCGTACAGCAGCATGGTCGCGCCCAACAGCAGCGTGCCGAAGATGAGCCAGGGCCCCATCATCCAGCCGATGTCCGTGTACCAGAACACGACGTCGCTCGCGCCGATGTCGAAGCAGTGGGCCATGTCCTGG
Organism: Candidatus Dormiibacterota bacterium; assembly: GCA_036506195.1. Lineage (GTDB taxonomy): Bacteria > Chloroflexota > Dormibacteria > Dormibacterales > Dormibacteraceae > 40CM-4-65-16. The sequence continues at coordinate 2,471 of DASXSD010000110.1, read as the reverse complement.
GCGGTCTTGACGGGAAACCCGCCGTGAACGTGGAGCGTGCCCTTCGGCTTCCCTGTCGTCCCTGACGTGTAGATGATCATGATCGGGTCCTCGGGGTCGAGCTCCTCGGTCGCCGCCTTCTCGGGGTGATCCTCGAGAAGCACCTCCCAGACCTCGTCCCGGCCGTGCGTCCACGGGATCTCGCGCACGACGCGACGGTGGACGATGACCTTCTTGACGCTTGGGCACGAGACGAGCGCGCGGTCGGCCGTCTCTTTCATGGGGATGACCTGGCCGCGTCGATAGAAGCCGTCCGCGCAGATGAGAACCTTCGCCTCGCCGTCGCGCAGCCGCGTCGCGATCGCTTCCGGGCCGTAGCCCGAGAACAGGGGGATGATGACCGCGCCGATCTTCGCCACCGCGAGGACCGAGATGGCGACCTCCGGGCACATGGGCATGAAGATCCCGACCCGCTCGCCCTTCTGCACGCCCAGCCGGCGCAGCGCGCCCGCCAGACGGGAGACCTGCCTGTCCAGCTCGCCGTAAGTGAGCTTGCGGACGTCGCCCGGCTCGCCCTCCCAGATGATCGCGGTCTTGTCGCGAAGCTCCCCGTGACGGTGGCGGTCGAGGCAGCTGTGGACGATGTTCATCCGCCCACCGACCCACCACTTCGCCCACGGCTTGCCCTGCGAGAGGTCGACGACCTTCTCGTACTCGCGATAGAAGGCGATGTCGATGTCCTTGATCGCCGCGTCCCAGAACCACTCGATGTCGTGGTCGGCACGCTCGAGCAGCTCGGCGAACGTCTCGATCCCATGAAGGTCCATGAATCGCTTGAGCCGGCTGCGTTCGACGATCTCGGGAGTCGGTTCCCAGATCACATCGCCGATGACGACGGGCTGCACGGGTTTAATTGTCCCCGTAAGGGCATGAGCGAGCTTCCGGACGACTTCGCCGACAGCCTGAGCCGGGTCCTCGATCCGAACCAGCACGACGCGGCGGCTGAGATCATCGAGGCGGCGACGATGCTCGACGACGTCGGACTGCGTCGCTTCCTGGAGCTCTTCGCGACCCGGGTTCGCACGTCTGACGCGCCGGTCAGCGCCGGCGAGCTCCGAGAGTTCCTCCAGCATGCCGCGGGCCCATCGCGTCTTTGATTCGCTCGGCGTCCTGGAGCAGCGCCCAGTAGTTGTCCCACGCCACCGCCGCGACCGCCAGGGCGACCTGCGGATTTGCGCGGAGCCGGGCCGCGCGCACCGCCTGCTGCTGGGCGTAACACCACCTGTCCCAGGCCCGCTCGACGGTCGACTCGACGAGCTCCATCCAGGCGCCGTCCTCACCGTCGCTCGTGGGCGGCGGGAGGGTGAGCACCTTCCATTTCCGGTCTTCGCGAACGGGGGTCAGGATGGGCTGGCCCGACGGCCGGCCGAGATGGCGAAGCGGTCGCGGATTGCGCGGATTCGCCGCCATGAGCCGCTGCTGGACCGCGAAGACGAGGTCGTGGGCCGCGTCGAGCGTTGCCGCCGGCAGCGGCGGGTTCCTGCGGCCGAGACGGATCTGCAGGGCGCGGATCGCCTCGCGCAGGCGGAATGGTGCTTCGGTCCGGTCTTCGAGGCGCAGCGTCTCGACGTCGTCGAGGAGGAGGTCGGACTCTATCAGCAGGACGCGCCGTCGCTGCTCGGCGGTGCGGGCGAACACGCCCGCACAATGGCCGGGCGAGTTGCCAGCTGTCAAGTGGGGATTTACAAGTCAGGCAATCCCGAGTAGCCGCTTGCCATTTCCGACCAGAACCTTGTCGAGAACAGGGGGCGGGATGTCGAGGGTTTTGAGCTCGTCCAGGCACCGTTGCGGCTGGATGAACGGGTAGTCGCTGCCGAACACGAACTGGTCCTGCAGCCGGCCCTTCATGTCGCGCATCACCTCGGTGGGGATGTAGCGCGGCGCCCAGCCCGAGATGTCGATGTAGATGTTGGTCTTGTGCAGCGCCATGGCCAGCAGCTCGAGGTGCCATGGGTAGCCGAAGTGCGCGGCGATGATCTTGAGGTCGGGGAACGCAGCCGCTGGCGCGTCCAGCCAGATCGGCCGCGCGAAGTCGATGCGGATGCCCTGCCCTCCTGGCTGGCCGGCGCCGATGCCGCTCGTGCCGGTGTGGAAGAGGCAGATGAGACCCAGTTCCTGGCACTTCTCATAAAGCGGCCAGTGCTGCTCCTCGTTGGGAGCGAACGCCTGCAGGCTGGGATGTAGCTTGACGCCCTTCAGGCCCAGCTCGGCGATCCGGTCGAGCTCGTCGACCGCGCGACCGCCCTTCAAAGGATCGACGCTGCCGAACCCGACAAAGGTCTCCGGATAGGTGCGACACGCGTTGGCGACCAGGTCGTTGGGCACGCGCGGCCGGCCGGTGGCGGTCTCCGCGTCCCATGCCAGCAGCACCGCGACGATGTCCAGCGAGTCGTACTCCCGCGCCAGCTCGTCGAGCGTCTTGCGTGCGACTT
>DASXSD010000109.1:0-14712 GCA_036506195.1 Candidatus Dormiibacterota bacterium | reverse complement strand
TTCTGGCGGCCGATCAGGCCCGGGTGACCGCGATCGCGGATGTCGACGCCGAACGTGCGCGCACCCACACCAAGGAGTTGGGAAGCTTCCAGGTCTTCAGCGACTATCGGGAGCTGATCGCCTCGCCGGACGTCGACGCGGTCGACATCTGCCTTCCGCATCACCTGCACAAGGACGCCATCGTGGCGGCGGCCGCCGCCGGCAAGCACATCCTGTGTGAGAAACCGCTCTGCCTGACGCTCGAAGAGGGCGACGCCGTGACGAAAGCGGTGGCCGCCGCCGGCGTGACCCTGATGTGCGCACACAATCAATTGTTCCTGCCGACAGTCGCGACCGCGCATGCCATGATTCGCGAGGGCAGGCTTGGCAAGGTTTACGCCGCTCGCACCACCGACGTCTTTGCGCTGAACGTAACCGCGGAGACGCTTGGCTGGCGGGCGGCGCGCGCGACGAGCGGCGGCGGTGAGCTGATCGACACCGGGTATCACCCGAACTACCTGCTCCTGCATCTCGTCGACAGCGCTCCGGTCAGGGTCGCGGCGATGCTGAGCCGACATCGACTGTCCTTCATGGAGGGCGAGGACACGGCCCACGTCCTGGTGGAGTTTGCCGACGGCACGATCGGGTCGATCGTGACCGGGTGGGCTTATGAGCCGGCCGGAAGCACGGAACGATTTTCGGTGGTCGGCGAGAAGGGGAGCCTCTGGAGCGACGGTCGCACGCTTTTCTTCAAGGCGCTCGGTGGTCAGCAGACGGTCGTCCAGGAGGCCGGCCCGTCGAAGCCGGACACGTATGCGCTGGAGGTCGTCGATTTCATCGCCTGTCTGCATGAGAACCGGCGGCCGCTCAACACGGAGGTCGAGGGCATCAACGTGTTGAAGCTGATACTCGGTGCGTACGCCTCGGCGGAGCGAGGCGAGATCGTGGAGCTGAAGAATCTCTAAACGGTTATGGGCGCCCGCGGCGCTCATCGTCGTGCTCGTCGCGCTGTTGCTGGACGTGGTGAATCGGTACGAGCCGATCGGCATCGACTTTCACACCTACCTGGCGGCGGCGCTGGTGGGTGTTCATCACGGATGGTCTGCCATCTACGACCAGGACCTCGTCGCCGTCGCGCAGAAACAGCTGGTCCCGGAGCAGATCGCGCAGCCGTTCCTCAGCCCTCCCACCGACGCCTGGCTGACCGCGCCGCTGACGCCGCTCCCGTACTGGGTTGCGTACTGGGTCTGGGCGATCGCCAACCTTGTCGCGTTCGCCGCTGCCCTGGTGTGGGCGTCCCAGAGCCGAGGTTTCGAGCGATGGATCTACGCGGCCGCCGCGCTCGCGCCCTGGTGGGTGATTCACGCGGTCAACCTGGGCCAGGTGGCTCCGCTGGTGGCGACCGGCGCGGTGCTCGCAATGCGGTTGGCGCGCGACCGGAAAGACGTGGCGGCGGGGATCGCGCTCGCCCTTCTCTACCTGAAACCGAACACCGCGCTGCTCGTCCCGCTGGCGCTGCTGGTGGCGGGCCGCTACCGAATCTTTGCCACCTGGGCGGCCGCCGGCTGCCTGATCGCGATCGCCGCCGTCGTGTCCATGGGGGCGGGAGGCATCTCGGCGTACCTGAGCCAGCTCACGGGCGAGCTGCCGACCGGCGCGAACAACCTCACGGTCGAAGGCGCGTTCGGGATCACGGGCGGGGCGGCCACGGCGCTCAGGATTCTTTTCGCTGTGGTCACGCTCGTCACCGCGTACCGCCTTCGATCGTCGCCCGGCCTGGTGATTGCCACCGGAGCGTTGGGATCGCTGCTCGTGGTGCCGTATCTGCACGGCTCGGACCTGTGCCTGTTCAGTGCGGCCGCGTGGGTCGTGTGGGAGGAAAAGGTGTGGTGGGGATGGCGGTTGCCCATCGCCGCCGGGTGGCTCATCTCGGTCCCCTTCATCAACAGCACGAGCCTTGCCATCCGGCTCAACCGCTGGACGCTGTTGGAGGTCGCGCTGCTCATCGCCCTGGCCGTCGTCGCGTGGTGGCCGGCCTGGCGCCGGGTTACCGTTCCAGCTTCAGCGTCAGGATCCTGAAAGGTCCCACCTCGAGTTCGAGCTCCCCGTCGCGGACCGCCACCTCCTGGCGCCCTCGTTCAAGCAGGTCGCAGAGGTAGGCTCGCCCGACGGGCAGCGACGTCCGCACCCGCGCCCGGCAGCGCCCGCCCCACGATTCGTAGAGGCGCGCGATCACCGCCTCCGAGTCCTCTGCGCGCTTGACCGCCTCAACAATCACTTGAGGGGTGTCGACTTCGATCAGCGATCTCCGCTCGCCCACCGCGAGCGCGCCGCGCACGGTGCGCAGCGGGTGGTTCAGGTCTTCCGCGGCCGCGATCACTCCAGCTTCCCGGAAGTCTCCGGGATGGGGCATCAGGGCGTAGGTGAAGCGATGCTTGCCCCGATCGGCGGTCGGGTCGGGATGCGTGGGCGCGCGAAGCAGCGACAGCCGCATCACCGAGCCCTGGATGTCGTAGCCGTACTTGCAATCGTTGAGGAGCGCGACGCCGTAACCGGGCTCACCCAGGTCCGCCCAGCGTTGGGCGCAGACCTCAAACCGCGCCTGGTCCCAGCTGGTGTTGGCGTGCGTGCTGCGCTCCACGTGTCCGAACTGAATCTCGTAAGTCGCCCGCGGTGAACGCACAGAGACCCCAAACGCCGCTTTCAGGAATTTGTGCTCCTCCTGCCAGTCGACCTCGGTCTCGAATCGAAGGACCCGCGAGCCGGCGTCCAGCACCATTCGCTGCTCGATCTTCGACGACCCGAACTCACGAATGAATCGGACCGCGCCTCGGAGCGGACCGCTCATCTCGACGCTGGCCTTCACGAGCCGGGTGATGTCGCTCGATCGACGGCGGTAGTCGGCGTCGACGTCCCAGGCGTCCCAGTTCTTGGGGTTGTCGTCGTGCAGTTGAAGGAGGTTGCCGCGCGCGCCGGGCGCGAGGACCTCTCGTCCCACCTGCTTGTCCCAGATCGACGTGAGCAGTCCATCCTCATCCCACGTCACCCGCAGCAGGCCGTTCTCCATGACGCTGCCGGAGATCGAAACGGTGTCGACCTGCGCCGGCTCGGTCGGGTCGACTGACGCCCAGCCGCACGCGGGAACCTCGACGTGGACTGGCTCGGAATCGACCTCGACCACCTCGCGGCGCGCGTGCGAGTTGACGTTGAAAACCGTCAGGTTGGCGCCGGAGCGGGCGAGCTTCGACTGGGCGGTCGTGATCACGCCACCGGCGACCTCGACCACCGCCTCCAGCTCCCGCTCGGCGTCCTCGTAGACCCAGTCGATGCTCGATCCGGGAAGGATGTCGTGGAACTGGTTGATGAGCAACCGCTTCCAGGTGGAATCGAAAAGCTCACGCGGATAGTCGGTGCCGACCGCGACCGACCACATCTCGGCCTCGCGCAGCGCCTGCTCGGCCCGGCGGTTGAGTCGCTTCGTCCGTGCCTGGGAGGTGTAGGTCCCTCGATGCAGCTCGAAGTAGAGCTCGCCGACCCACGTTGTGAGGTCATTAGCCTCCTTCTTCGCGAGCGCGAAGAAATCCGCGGCTCGGCCCAGCTCGACCTGGGGCGCGCCTTCGATGCTGTGCAGCCGATGCGCGGCCTCCAGCATGTCGGGCTCGGGCCCGCCGCCTCCGTCGCCCCACCCATAGAGATAGAGCGATCGCGACGAGCGGTCCTGGTCTTTGAAGTCGGCGGCGCTCTGCACGATCTGCGTCGCGCTGAAGTCGCCGTTGTACGTGTCCGCCGGCGGGAAGTGCGTGAAGATCGCGGTGCCATCGATGCCCTCCCACATGAACGTGTGGTGGGCGGGCTTGTTGGTGTCGTTCCAGGAAAGCTTCTGGGTCAGGAAATATTCGCCACCCGACTCGGCGATCAGCTGCGGCAGCGACGCTGGATAGCCGAAGACATCCGGCAGCCACAGCTCGCGCGTGTCGACGCCGAACTCCTGCATGAAGAATCGCTTGCCGTGGAGGAACTGGCGGGCCAGCGCCTCGCCGGACGGGAGGTTGCAGTCGGCCTCGACCCACATCGAGCCCACCGGCTCCCACTGCCCGGAACTGACCTTCTGCCGGATCCCTTCGAAGATCGACGGATAGGTGTCCTTCATCCACGCGTACTGCGCCGGCTGCGAGCAGGCAAAGCGGTAATCCGGGTACTCGTCCATGAGCGCGAGCGCGGTCGAGAAGGTGCGTGCGCACTTGCGGCGCGTCTCGCGCAGCGGCCACAGCCAGGCGGTGTCGATGTGGGCGTGCCCGACCGCGGTGATCCTGTGCGCCGAAGTCGACGGTCGAGAGGCGACTCTTTCCATCTCGACCGGATCGTTGTTCCCGGCGAACCGAGTCAGCGCCTCCAGGACCTCTGTCCGCCGGTCGCCGTCCGGCAGCACCACCGCCAGCTCGTACAGCGTCTTGAAGTCGAGGGCAATCTTGCGGGCGGCCGGGTCCTGGATGCGAAGCTCGGCCTGGCGAAACACGAACACGGGATCTGGGGATTCGCGCAAGGCGATCATCGAAGGAGCATCGGCGGGCCCGGAGACGACGGCGGTCGCGATCGCCCCGGCCTCCAGGTAAAAGTCGACTTCCGACGCGGAGATCGGGAGCCAGCGGTGTTTGGGGTCGACGCCACGCCATGGTTTGCCGTCGCGCCAGGCGAGCGCCTCGCACGTGAACCCCGGGTGACGGCCCTCAAAGCCGATGTCGAAGACCGCCACCACAGGCTGACCGGACCACTCGGGCGGAATCTGACCTCGGACGTGAAACCAGGTGGTGCTCCATGGCGGCCCCCACCGATCGCCCACCTGAAATGGCCTGAAGTCACCGCGGGTCGCTTCTTCGAAAGGAACCGGGGCGCCCCGCACCATGTGCGCCGAGAGCTCGAGCGGCGCGCTCGCTCGCTCGATCGCGGCGATCAGCTGATCCATTTTCGCTTCGAGGTCCGTGACCAACGCTGTCCCCATGCCAGCCAGAACGTTAGCCTGTCTTTCCGGTGAGGCGCGAGTGAGCGACCGGCTTGGAGTCGGTGTCGTCGGCTGCGGAACGGTCAGCAAGCCGTACCTGTCCAACCTGCGCGCTTCAGGGGACGTCGAGGTGGTCGCATGCGCCGACCAGAACCTGGAAACGGCCCGGGCGCGCGCCGCGGAGTTCGGTGTTCCGAGCGCCGGCACGACCGACGAGCTCCTGGTGAATCCACGCGTCGAGCTGGTGGTGAACCTGACCGTCCCCAACGCGCACGCCGAGATCAGCCTGGCCGCGCTGACCGCCGGCAAGCACGTTTACACGGAGAAGCCTCTCGCCACGACCAGGGAGCTCGGTCGACGTGTTCTCGAGGTCGCCGCGGAACGCCGCCTCAGCGTTGGCTGCGCACCCGACACCTTCCTCGGAGCCGGGATCCAGACGTGTCTGTGGTTGACGGCGCAAGGAAAGGTTGGGAAGCCGCTGGCCGCCTCCGGATTCATGCTGAACAGGGGCCCGGAGAACTGGCATCCCAACCCGGCTTTTTTCTACGAGCCGGGCGGCGGTCCGCTGCTGGACGTCGGGCCCTACTACGTGACCACGCTCGTCTGTCTGCTGGGACCGGTCAAGCGCGTCACCGGTATGTCGCGCATCCTCTATCCGGAACGAAGGGCCGACCGCGGGCCGAGGGCAGGCGAGACGTTCAAGGTCAGCACCGATACCTTCGTGGCGGCTCTGATCGAGTTCGAGGGCGGCGCCCAGGCGACCCTGGTGACCAGCTTTGGAATCGGGGGCCACGATCTCCCGAACATGCAGGTCTACTGCACCGATGCGATCCTGGGCGTGCCGGACCCGAACACGTTCGGCGGCCCGGTCAGGATCCGGTCCAACGACGAGGATTCGACCTGGCGAGAGGTCGGGCTGCAGTACGACCACACAGACGGCGCGAGGAATTTCCGCGGTCTTGGCGTGATCGAGATGGCACAGGCGATCCGTAGGGGTGAGCCCCCGCGCGCGTCGGGAGAGCTCGCGTATCACGTCCTCGACGTCCTGCTTTCGATCGTCGAGTCGAGTGCGGCCGGCCGTCACATCGAGGTGTCGAGCACGTGCCGCCGGCCGCCGCTGCTTCCGCAAGACGCGGGCCTCGTCGCCACGCCGTGATCGCGGTCCAGCTCTACACCTTGAGGACTCTCCTCCAGGATCCGGAACGGCTCGGTGGCGTGCTGAAGCGCGTGCGTGAGATCGGCTACCGCGCGGTCGAGGTGGCGGGCCTGGGGCAGGCGACGACCGGCCGCTTCGGAGAGGAGCTGCGCAGGGCGGATCTCATCGCCTGCGCCTGTCATTGCGGGCTGGACCGCCTCCATTCGGATTTCGACGCGGTGGTCGCTGAGTGCGGGGATTGGGGTTGTGAGTACGTGGTCGTCCCGAGCCTGCCGGAGGAATACAGGTCGGCGGACGGCTACCGCCGCTTCGCGCTCGAGGCCTCCGACCTCGCGCATCGATTGAAGCTGTCCGGATTGCGTCTCGTCTATCACAACCACGCCCACGAGCTGGAGAGATATGGCGACCAGACAGGGCTCGAGACGCTGTTCGGCTCCGCCGGCGAGGATGCCCTGCAGGCGGAGCTGGACACTTACTGGCTCCAGTTCGGAGGCGCCAACCCGGCGGCCTGGATCCGCCGCTTCCGGGGCCGGGTCCCGCTCGTCCATCTCAAGGACCTGGCCGTCGATCGGGGCGACCCGTTCGACGCCGAGGTCGGGGAAGGCAACCTGGACTGGATGGACATCCTCGCCGCATGCCGTGACGCCGAGACCCGGTGGCTGGTTGTCGAGCAGGACAACCCGCGACGCGACCCACTGGAGAGCGTGGCGATCAGCCATGCGAACCTGACCAAGCTCGTGGCGGACCTGGGATGGGGAGGATGACGATGCGCAAACGCTTGTTGGGCCGGACGGGTGTGCTCGTGACGGAGTTCGCCGTGGGGACCATGACGTTCGGCCAGGAGGCCCCGGAGGAGGCGGCGGGCGAGATCCTCGATCGGTATGTCGAAGCCGGCGGCAACCTGATCGACACCGCGGACGTCTATCCACCGGCGGGGCCCAAGGGCACCTCGGAAGAGATCATCGGGCGCTGGCTCAGCCGCCGTCCGGCGGCGCGCAACTCGATCATCCTGGCCACGAAGTGCCGCGGCCGGATGGACGACTCGGGCAACTCGGAGGGCCTGTCAAGGCGCTGGATCATCCGCGCCTGCGAGGACAGCCTGCGCCGGTTGCAGACCGATTACATCGACCTCTATCAAGCCCACCAGTGGGATCCCGCGACACCGATCGAAGAGTCGCTTTCGGCTTTCGATGCGCTGGTGCGGGCGGGCAAGGTCCGCTACGTGGGAGTCTCGAACTTCACGGGCTGGCAGCTGGAGCGCACGATTCAGACGGCGAAGCAGATGGGCGTGGCTGTTCCGGTTTCGCTCCAGCCGCAGTACAACATGCTCGCCCGCGAGATCGAGTGGGAGCTGGTGCCGGTGTGCCTCGAGCACCGGCTGAGCATCATTCCCTGGGGACCGCTTGGCCAGGGCTGGCTGTCCGGCAAGTACCGCCGCGACGCAGAGCCGGCCGGCGTGACCCGACTGGGGGAGGATCCCAACCGGGGCGTGGAGGCCTACGCGCGCCGCAACGTCGAGCGCACGTGGAAGATCGTCGAGGCGGTGGAGGCCGTCGCCTCCGAGCTGGGCGTGCCACCGGCGCGCGTGGCGTTGCGCTGGCTGGCCGACCGCCCGGGTGTAGCCGCGCCGCTGCTGGGAGCCCGGACCACGGAGCAGATCGCCGATAACCTCCTGGCCGCCGACGTTGCGCTGAGCGAAGAGCTGCGATCGCGTCTCGACGAGGTGAGCGCCCCGCCGACCCCCGACTATCCGTACCGCTTGCTCGCCGAAAATACCGCCGAACGCCGGAATCTGCTTTAGCGGAGTCCGACCAGGATCTTGCCCTCGGTGCTCAGGTAGTTGTTTTTGTAGTCGAAGCGCGGCGACTCGGCGAAGAGAAGGTAGAAGTACTTCATGTTCTCGGCGAACCAGTACCCGGGTGTGAGGTCGCCCAGCGTCATAGGCCGCGTGGTGATGTCGTCGATGATCGTGTAGCCGTTGGGCACGCGGCAGTGGCTTTTCATCGCCTGGTAGAGCTGGTAGGCACGACGGCGATAGAGGTCTGAGCCGCCACTCGTGATGAAAAGGGCCAGGCACGAGTCCGCGTATTCCGGACGCAGCTGATAGCCGGGATCGCGAATCGACAAGTCGCTGTAGTCGATCTGCTCCGGAAGCAAACTGTAACGGTCGAGGACCGAGCGAAACGCCTCCAACACCTGGTCGGCCTCCTTGCGCATGCCGGCCTCGCCCAGGCTTCCCGCCCAGAATGCGGCCAGCGACGACTCGTACGTGTTGACCTGGGTCCCTGACTGGAACTGCACCTGCCGGTACCAGCCGCGTCCGGCGACCTCGTCCCACTGCCGTCGCTGCAGGCCGGCGGTCAGGGTGGTGAACCAGGTCAGCAGGTCGGGATCGCCGAACAGCCGGTAGCCGTCGTACAGGTACTCGAAATAGGAATCGACGGGCGGCTGCGGGCCCACCGAGACGGCATCGAGCCAGCCGCCTGTCTCGACGTCGATGGTGGTCCCGAGCAGATCGATCGCGGAGCGGCGGTCGTAGACGGCCCGGGCGGCCTGCTTCGCGACCTCGTGGTAGCGGTCGTCGCCGACGAGCCGGCTGAGGATGCCGAACTCGGCGAGGTTCGTCCCGATCTCGGCGACGTAGTTGGCGGGGGTGCTCACTGCGCCGGAATGCAGGTTCACGAAACGGTACGGCATCCCCGTGGGAGAGCGGGTGAAGGCGGGGAGCAGGCGATCCGCAAGCTCCCGCGCCTTGGTGAGCAGCACCCCGTTGCGGGTCGTGAGGTGGCCGGCGAGGAGGCCGCCGAGAACCCTGATCACCGTCTCGAAGACTTGAACAGGCGCATCGATGTCCAGCTCGAGCTGCGTCTCGATCCACCGCACCGAGGTGTCCAGCTCGCTGTCGAGGCCCATCACGTACAGCGTGTCCAGCGCCTCGACGATCGTGAGACCGACCGGATGATCACGGTGGAAGAATTCCCGGTAGCTCCCCGACAGCGGCTTCAGCTCGTCATGGCCCCAGGCGAGCCTCTTGTACGCGTTCCACCCCCTCAGAAACTCTGACCGGACGTCGGCCGCGACCTGGTCGGCGCGAGGCATCACGGACACGGGACGGCCGCGCGCGAGCCATAGCGCGCTCCCGCCGAGGGCGAGAGCGGCTGCTCCCAGGCCTGCCAGGAAGCGCCTGCGGGTGATCAGGGCGGTGCAGGAAGGGTCAGTCGGAGACGTTCACCAGCTCGTAGGGGACGATCGACTGGCTTGTTGTCTGCTGGCCGTCGAGCTGCGCGAGCAGCAGGTCGACTGCCCTGCAGCCCATCTCGCGCTCGTTCTGCTGGATGTGCGTGAAGCGCGGCTCGACCAGCGGATCGCGGGGCGAGTCGAAGCAGACCACCGTCGTCCGCCGAAGCCGTCCTAGCCGGCGAAGCGCGTCGTGCAGCAAGAGCGCCATCCAGTGCTCAGACGCGACGAAGCCGGTGACCGACCTGTGTTCTTTGACGAACGCTTCGATCGCAGCGTGGTCGGCTGGGGTCCCTCCGCCGGCTGATGGGATCACGCCGGTCAGACGTGTCAGCAGATGCTGTCCCTCGAGACCGAGGCCACGCTCGCTGAACGCGGTCCTGAACCCATCGAGCCTGTCCTCGATGCTTGAGGTGTGTTCAGGATGCGAGGACACGAATGCCACTTCGGCGTGGCCGCGATCGAGCACGAATCCGGTGAGCTCTCGCGCAGCGGTCGCGTTGTCGGTGTACACGGCGGTCGCGGCGATGCCCTTCAAGTATCGATCGACGAGCACGAGAGGATACTTCGCGAGCGCAAGCCTGAGCAGGCTCGCGTTGTAGAACTCGCCGTTGACCGGGAACACGATCAGGCCGTCGACTGACCGACCGCGGACCAACCTGTCGATGGCCTGCTCTTCGATGTCCTGGAGGCCGAGCGTTCGCCTGACCACCACACTGAAGTCGGCTTCACCGGCGTGCTTCTCGACTGCTTTCAACAGCTCGAGGCCGTATGCGAGCGAGACGTCGGGCAGAAGGAAGGCGATCTGCAACGTCGACCGCCGGTCGCGCCGCGGCCTCTCCCGGCCGTCGTGCGACAAGGCGGCCAATCGTTCCGCATCGTGGGCGACGAAGGTGCCCTTGCCGCGGATCCTCTCCACGATGCCCGCGCGCTGGAGGTTCTGGAGAGCCCGCATCGAAGTGATTCGGCTGACTCGATGCGCGCGCGCAAGCTCTTTCTCGGACGGGACTCGATCGCCGCTGCGCAGGGTGCCTTTGCGGATCTCGTCCACTACATACGAGTAGAGGCGCTCATAAAGCAGGTGGCGGTGCTGGCTCATGGAGGCGAATGCCTTATGACATGTTATGGCTGTTTGGCCGATCTTGACATGTCATATTGGCCGTGCTAGCCTCGGCCACGCCGAGGAAGCAGGCAGTCGCGCGGGAGATCGAGGCGACAAGTTGACATCGCCGCGCAGCAGGTCGATATTCCTCGGTGGGGAGTAAAGGTAGCCCCGCGCCGGCGCGCTCTCGCCCCGGTTGGTGCGGAACGGCATGCCGGGAAGAAGGCGCGGGGGATCGTCAGTGACGGAGGTGGGACGCAATGGCATTACTTCCCGGACGAGGGATTCGATTGATGATTCTCTCGTTACTCGTGGTCACCGCCTGCGGTGGGGGCGGTGGGCAGTCGGGACCTCCGCTCGCCGGGTGTAAGTCGGGCACGAGCCTGGTCACGTTCTGGACCTCGCACACGCCGCCCGACTCCGACAGCCTGAGGACGATCGTCAACGCCTACAACGCTCAGAGCTCGGTGGGCTGCGTAAAGATGGTCCAGGTCCCGGGCTCGGAGACCGACATCGCCAAGCTGACCACCGCGGTCCGCGGCGGCACCGGACCTGACGTCTATATGCTCGACCGCTTCACCGTCGCCGAGCGCGCCGCCGCAGGCGTGCTCGAAGACCTGAGCCAGTTTGGAGCGGCCGACCTCGCCAGCCAGTACGTCGATTTCGCCTGGCAGGAGGCGCTTTTCAAGGGCAAGCCGTACGCGCTTCCCTTCGACACCGACACCCGCGCGCTCTACTACAACAAGACGGTTCTACAGGCAGCAGGCGTCACCGACCTGAGCGCGCTCGACCCGGCCAAGGGTCCGCCCACGATTGCCACCATCAAGGCGATGGCGGACAAGGTCAACAAGAAGGACTCCTCGGGCAAGTACACCCAGGTCGGCTTCATCCCGTGGTGGAACCAGGGCTGGCACTACACCTGGGGCTTTGTCTACGGAGGCAGCTTCTTCGACAAGAGCGCCTGCAAGGTCACTCCCGACGACCCCAAGATCGTGAAGGCTTTCCAGGACATGTTCTGGAACTGGTCCAAGTCGCTCGGCGTGAGCCAGGCGCAGACCTTCCTCAGCACGTACGCTCCACCGAACCAGCCGGAGCAGCAGAACATGTTCCTGCTGGGCAAGGTGGCCTTCATGATCAGCGGTGACTGGGTGCTCGGCAACATCAAGACCTACACCCCGAACCTGCAGTACGGCGTCACCTACATCCCGGTGCCCAACCAGGGCGACCAGCCCGCCACGTGGGCCGGCGGTTGGTCGGATGTGATCCCGAAGGGCGCCAAGAACCCCAAGGCCGGGTATGACTTCTTGAAGTACATCGCCGGCGAACCGGGCCAGCGGCAATACGTCAAGGACACGCAGCACACGCCGGTTATCAAGTCGTTGGACCAGGACGCGAGCCTGTTCCCCGGCGACCACGCGTTCTTCCAGAAGCAGCTTCCTGCGGCGCACAGCCGGCCGCCGTTGCCCGTGGGAGCGTTTTACTGGGACCAGTTGAGCACGGCGCAAGACGCTGCCGTCCGCAACACCAAAGACCCCGCGACAGCGCTTGCGGCTGCCGCCAGCGCAACCAACGACAAGCTCAAGCAGTACTGTCCCCTGCCTTAAGAGTTTCCTTTGCGACTTGACTCAGCAATGAAGTGCGGAGTCAGAGGGGAGCGGCGATGATGATCGCCGCTCCCCGCCGCTTGCGTCTGTCGTCGACCGACTGGCACAACCTGCGCACAGCGGCTCCTTTCGTCCTGCCCTGGATCATCGGATTTTTCGCTTTCACGATCTATCCGATCGTCTACTCGCTCTACCTGAGCTTTCAGCAGTACTCGGGCTTTGGCGACGCGATTCCGGTCGGCTTCACGAACTACCAGCACTTGCTCAGCGACCCACTCTTCTTCCAGTCGCTGTACAACACGCTCTACTACACGGCGCTCGCGGTTCCGATCGGCCTGGTGGTGGCGATCGTGCTCGCCATGCTCATGAACCAGGAAGTCAGAGAGGTGGCGATCTACCGGGCGGCCTTCTATCTGCCTTCGATTCTGCCGTTGTTCGCCCTGACCTTCATCTTCATCGTCCTTCTCAACCCCGGTTTCGGGTTGGTGAACTTCTTCCTGAGCCTTTTCCACGCGCCGACGATCAACTGGCTGGGCGACGCGAGGTGGACCAAGATCTCGATCGTCATCCTGGCCCAGCTCGGCGCGGGAGGGCCCGCGCTCATCTTCCTGGCGGCTTTACGGGCCGTGCCGACAGAGCTCTACGAGTCGGCCCGGCTAGAGGGCGCGGGCCCGCTGCGTCGCTTCTGGCACATCACGGTCCCGCTGATCACGCCCGTGATCCTGTACGACCTGCTGTACGGCACGATCCTCGGGCTCCAGATCTTCACCCCGGCCTACATCCTGGTCGGTGGCACCAGCGGCGGGGCCGCGTACACGGCGGGGCCTGAGAACTCGCTTCTCTTCTACGTCTTCTACCTGTACAAGAACGCGTTCCAGTACAGCGACATGGGCTATGCCTCAGCCATGGCCTGGGTGCTGTTCTTGATCAGCATCGTGCTTGCCTTGATCATCATGAAGTGGTCCAACCAGTGGGTCCACTACGAGGGGGCGTAGCATGGCCACAGCTCGGGAAGCACGAGAGGCCCAACTCGCAGAGCTGACCGTCGCGCACTTTCCGACTCCACGCGCGCCACTTCTGAACCGGCTGATCCCGAAGGGCCTGTGGGTGCGAGTGGGCCTGGTCATTGCCTGCCTCTTCTTCGTCCTGCCGTTCTACTGGATGCTCAACTCGGCGGTGAAGACGACCGCCGAGCTCACGGCTTTCCCGCCCACCCTGATCCCGGAGGTCTTCGATTTCGGGAACTTCTACAAGGCCGTCACCTACATCCCGTTTGGCACGTTCCTGCTCAACTCGATCATCCTGACCACCGGTGTCACGGTGGGTGCCGCGATCTCGAACCCACTCATCGCGTATGGCTTCTCACGCATCAAGTGGCCAGGCCGTGACTTTCTCTTCGCCATCTGCATGGCGACGATCTTCCTTCCGTTCCCGGTCCTGATCGTCGCCCTGTTCGACATCTTCGCCAAGCTCCACTGGATCAACACGTTCCTGCCCCTGATCGTGCCCGCGTTCTTCGGCAGCCCGTTCTTCATCTTCCTCATGCGGCAGTTCTACCTGAGCCTGCCCAACGAGATCTCCGAGGCGGCGCGGATCGACGGCGCGAACGAGTTCCAGGTCTTCCTGTTCATCATCCTTCCGCTCGCGAGACCTGCCGTCGCCGCCGTGGTGATCTTCGCCGCGGTGCAGGCGTGGGGCGAGTTCCTGACGCCGCTGCTGTTCCTTCAGGACGAGAGCATCTACCCGCTGTCGATCGGCCTGCAGTTCTACAGGCAGTCGCATGACGTGGCGTACAACCTGCTGATGGCCGCGTCCACGTTGGTCGTGCTGCCGATCGTCGCGCTGTTCATCGCCTTCCAGCGCTTCTTCATCCAGGGGGTGACGGCGGGCAGCCTCAAGGGCTGATACCCCGACCCTGGGTCAGGGAAAGATCGGCTCGAGCTGCGCGCGCTCCATCATGCGCGCCATCTCTTCGTCGCTCGGCCGGCGATCGAAGCGAGATGCAGCGTCCAGCACCCGGGGAAGCAGGTCGACATCGCCCACCGTGTTCAGGAACACACCCGGACGGCCGAGCACCCACCAGACCGCCAGGTCGATCGCCGCCTGCTCCTCCAGCGGCTCGTACCAGGTCGTCCGCGTGTGGTCGCGTCCCATCCACGGCCGCAGCGCGATCGATTTGATCGTCTGGACCGCGACCTGGCGTACGGCGCACGTGCTGAGGAGCGCCTCGAAGTTCTTGGCGTAGTACGTCTCCTGCATGGTCACGAAGTTGTAGGGGAGGAGGACTGAGTCGAAATCAAATCGAGCCAGCGACCGTCTGTGGCCGGCGGCGATCTGGACCCCGTGACCCGTGACGCCGATGAACCGGACCAATCCCTGCTCGCGCGCTTCGACCGCAGCCTCGATCACCCCGCCCGGGCTCAGCGCCGTGTCCCAGTCGATCGGGTCGGCGAGGCTGTGCAGCTGCCAGAGATCGACGTGGTCGACGCCGAGACGGTCGAGCGAGCGGTGCAGCTGCTCGCGCGCGGCGCCCGCTTTTCGCTCACCCGTCTTGGTCGCGAGGAAGAAGCGTCCGGGCTCGCGTTTGAGCCACGGCGCGATGCGAAGCTCGGAATCGCCGTAGCCGGCCGCCGTG
>DASXSD010000108.1:0-17990 GCA_036506195.1 Candidatus Dormiibacterota bacterium | reverse complement strand
CCCGCGTGCTCGCTCCCATCAGGAGCTAAACGTAGCTACCCGCGCCGGGTTCGGGCCAGGCGAAGCCTCGCTTCCGCCAGCGCAAGTGCATTAGAGAACTCGATCTCTTCGGACGCCGTCAGCGTGCCGGCGAGCTTCTCCTGCGCCCGCCGCCTGGCTTCTTCGGCCTGGGCAACCGAGATCTCGTCCGCGTGCTCGGCAACGTCTGCGAGCACGGTCACCCGGTCGGGCAGCACCTCCAGAAAGCCTCCGCCGACGAGCAGCTGCTCCTCCTCACCGCCGTGCCGGATGGTCAAGGTGCCCGGTCTGAGGATCGTCATCAGCGGCGCGTGGTGGGGCAGGACGCCAAGCTCGCCATCGGCGCCGTTGGCGATCATGAAGTCGACGTCACCTTCGAAGAGGCTCCGTTCAACGCTGACCACCCTAAGAGCAAAGGGCACCGCTCAGCGACCCTCGCGCTTGCGCATCTCGTCTGCCTGTGCGTGTGCGTCTTCGATCGTCCCGACCATGTAGAAGGCCTGCTCCGGCAGGTCGTCGTGCTTGCCCTCGAGGATCTCCTTGAACCCGCGCACCGTTTCGCGGATGGGCACGTACTTGCCCTCGCGCCCGGTGAAGCGCTGCGCGACGCTGAACGGCTGCGAGAGGAACCGCTGGACCTTACGCGCTCGGGTGACCACGAGCTTGTCGTCCTCCGACAGCTCCTCCATGCCGAGGATGGCGATGATGTCCTGCAGGTCCTTGTAGCGCTGCATGGTCCGCTTGACGCCCTGCGCCGCGTCGTAGTGGTCCTGGCCCACGACCGACGGCTCGACGAACCGGCTCGACGATCCCAAGGGATCGACCGCCGGGTAGATGCCGATCTCGACCAGCGAGCGCTCCAGGCGCAGGGTGGCGCCGAGGTGGGCGAACACGGTCTGGATCGCGGGGTCGGTGTAGTCGTCGGCCGGGACATAGACCGCCTGCACCGACGTGATCGATCCCTTGCGAGTTGACGTGATCCGCTCCTGCAGCTCGCCCATCTCCGACGCTAGCGTCGGTTGGTAGCCAACTGCGGAGGGCATACGGCCCAGCAGCGCCGAGACTTCAGATCCCGCGAGCAGGTAGCGGAAGATGTTGTCGACGAACAGCAGGGTGTCCGCGCCCTCCTCGTCGCGGAAGTACTCGGCCATGGTCAGGCCCGTGAGTCCGACGCGCGCCCTCGCACCCGGTGGCTCGTTCATCTGGCCGAAGACGAGCGCCGTCTGCGGCAGCACCCCTGCGTCCTGCATCTCGACGTACATGTCGTTGCCTTCGCGCGTCCGCTCGCCCACTCCCGCGAATACCGAGCGGCCCTTGTGCTGGTAGGCGATGTTGCGGATGAGCTCCTGCACGATCACGGTCTTGCCCGTGCCCGCTCCTCCGAACAGCCCGATCTTCGAGCCCTTCGCGAAGGTGCAGATCAGGTCGATGACCTTGATCCCGGTCTCCAGGATCTCGACTTTGGCCTGCTGCTCGGAAATCGGCGGCGCCGGTCGGTGGATCGGCCACCTGGTCGTCCCTTCCGGCGTCGGCTCGTCGTCGATCGCGTTGCCGATGACGTTGAACATGCGGCCCAACGTCTCCACGCCCACAGGGACGGAAATCGAGGCGCCCGTGGCGTGCACCGGGTCACCGCGGCGGATGCCGTCCGTGGCATCCATCGCGATGCAGCGCACCACGTTGTCGCCGATGTCGGACGAGACCTCGAGCACGATCTTGCGTCCCTCGACCGTGACTTCCAGCGCCTCGAACAGCTCGGGCTGATCACCGGCGTCGAACTCGACGTCGACGACGGCGCCGATGACCTGGCTGATCCGTCCCTCGCGCGCGGCTTTCTTTTCCGCTTTGGCGTCAGCCTTCGCTGCTTTTGGCTTTGTTTTCGCCATCAACGCTCCTCCCTCATCCCGCGCTGCTCGCGGCTTCGGCGCCGCTCACGATCTCCATCAGCTCGGTGGTGATTCCGGCTTGCCGGACCTTGTTCGCAAACAGGGTCAGCGCGTCGATCAGGTCGCCGGCGGCGTTAGTCGCGTTCTGCATCGCGATCATCTTGGCCGAGTATTCGCTGGCCTTGTTCTCGAGCACGGCCTGGAAAACCTGGGTCTCGACGTAGCGCGGCAGGAGCCCGTCGAGCACCGCCTCCGGCTCTGGCTCATATATGTAGTCGGCGCGGGGTCCCTGTTGATCCCCTTCCCGCTTGGGGATCTCAGCCGGGATCAAGACGCGGATCTCCGGCTCCTGCCGCATCGTCGAGATCCATTTCGCGAAGCACAGGAGCACGGCGTCGGTCTCCCCTTTCGCGTACTCCTCGAGCGCCACCGTGACCGCAGGCAGCACCTGCGCCTGGCTCGGCCGGTCGGGGAGGTTGCTGACCTCCGCGATGACGTTTCTCCGGAAGCGCAGAAGGAAGTCTCGGCCTTTGCGGCCCAGGGTCACGTAACGTTGCTGCTCTGTGTAGTGCTCGTTCATGTACCGCGTCGCAGCCCGGATGTTGTTGACGTTGATGGCGCCACACAGGCCGCGGTCCGTGGTCACCAGGATCATCACCCCGCGCTTGCCCTCCCGGCGGACGAGGTAGGGATGCTTGTACTCGGTCGCGCGCTCGCCGACTGTCTGCAGGACCTCGATCATCTTGTCCGCGTAAGGTCGCGTCGCCTGCACCGCGGCCTGAGCTTTGCGGAGACGCGTCGCCGCGACGACCTGCATGGCCTTGGTGATCTTCTGCGTGTTCTTGATCGAGTCGATGCGGCGGACGATGTCGCGGAATGCGGGCAACTAGCTCTTGGTCTCCTTCTTGGCGCTCTCTGGCGTTTTGGCGGGATCTGGCTTGGTCTCCTTCTTCGGGCTTTCCGCCGCCTTCGCGGGATCTGGCTCGTCCTTGTAACCCTCGATGCCGAACTGGTGGTTGAAGGTCGAGACGGCGGCGTTCAGGCGCGCGAAAGCGTGGTCGTCCAGCGCCTTCTGCTTGTCGATCTCCTCGAGGATCCCTGCCCGCTCGCTCTTCAGGAAGCGGACGAATCCGGCCTCCCACTCGCGCACGCGCGCGACCGGAACCTTGTCGGCGTGGCCCTGCGTGCCCGCGTACAGCACCGCGACCTGCTCCGAGAGCGGCACCGGCTGGTACTTGTCCTGCTTTAGGAGCTCAGTGAGGCGCGCGCCTCGCTCCAGTTGGTTGCGGGTCTGAGTGTCGAGGTCGCTGGCGAACTGCGCGAATGCAGCCAGCTCCCGGTATTGGGCCAGGTCGAGTCGAAGCTTGCCCGCGACCTGGCGCATCGCCTTCGTCTGCGCGTCACCGCCCACCCGCGACACCGAGATGCCCACGTTGAGGGCCGGGCGCTGACCCGCGTTGAACAGGTCTGCCTGGAGATAGATCTGGCCATCGGTGATGGAGATCACGTTCGTCGGGATGAAGGCGGACACGTCGTTGGCCTGGGTCTCGATCACGGGCAACGCCGTCAACGAGCCGCCACCGCGAGCCTGGTTCATCTTGGCCGCCCGCTCGAGCAGCCTCGAGTGCAGATAAAAGACGTCGCCCGGGTATGCCTCGCGGCCGGGCGGCCGGCGAAGCGTCAGCGAAAGCTGACGATAGGCCCAGGCCTGCTTGGTGAGGTCGTCGTAGCAGCACAGGGCTTCCTTGCCGCTCTCCATGAAGTACTCGCCCATGGCACAACCCGCGTACGGAGCTATGTACTGCAGCGACGCCGGGTCCGCCGCCGATGCGGCGACGATGATCGTGTAGTCCATCGCGCCGTTCTCTTCGAGGGTCGCCGCGACCCGCGCGATGGAGGCCGCGTTCTGCCCGATCGCGACGTAGATGCAGTAGAGGTCCTTGCCCTTCTGGTTGATGATCGTGTCCAGCAGCACCGTCGTCTTGCCGGTGAAGCGGTCACCGATGATCAGCTCGCGCTGGCCGCGGCCGATCGGGATCATCGTGTCGATCGCCTTGATGCCCGTCTGCACGGGGCTGTCGACTCGCTTACGGGTGATGACACCCGGGGCGATCCGTTCCAGGGGCAACGTCTTGCTGGTCTTGATCGGGCCCTTGTCGTCGAGCGGGACGCCGAGCGGGTTAACGATGCGGCCGAGCAGCTCGTCGCCGACGGGGACCTCGAGCAGGCGTCCAGTGGTCCGGACCTCGTCGCCCTCGTGCAGATGGCCGAACTCACCGAGGATCACCGAGCGAACCTGATCTTCTTCGAGGTTCAGAGCTAGCCCGTACGTGTCGTGCGGGAACTCGAGCAGCTCGCCCGACATCGCGTTCTGCAGGCCGTAGATCTGGGCGATGCCATCGCCCACTGCGACGATGCGGCCCACGTCGGCGGAGACCAGGCTGGCGTCGAAGTCCTTCAACCTCTCCTTGATGACCTCAGAGATCTCTTTGGTGCTGATGCCCACTTCTTTCTCCTACGAGGCCGCGAGCCGGCGGCGCAGTTGCTCCAACCTGGTGGCGACGCTCGCGTCGACGATGCGGTCGCCGTACTGCAGCTTCAGTCCCCCCAGGATTCGCGGGTCGACGATCACGCTGAGCTTCACGTCCTTGTCCAGCCGCTTCGACAGCTCGCGGGCCACCCGGTCGCGATCTTCACTCTCCAGCTTCACAGCGGTCGTGACCGTGGCCCGCACGCGGCCGGCGGCATCGTCCGCCAGGCGCTGAAACTCCTCGTCGATCGCCGGCGCATCCTCGATTCGGCCGGACTCGATGAGCAGGCACGCCAGGTTCGTCGCTTCCTCGTCGAACAGCTTCGGCGCCGTCGCCACGAGCCCTTCGCGCGCCCCCATGGCGATCGTCGGGTTGCTCAGCACGGCGGCCACCTCGGGGTCGGCGAAAAGCTCGCGGACTTTCACGATTCTGCGTGCCCACTCGTCGACGGTGCCGTCCTGCTGCGCGAGCTCGAAGACCGCCCGCGCATACCTCTTAGCCGCGGCCGTCGCCACTCGCGACCTCCTGGATGGCCCTGTCGATCAGCTGGCGATGCCTGCTGTCGTCGAGCGTTTCCCCGATGACCTTCTCCGTCGCTGCCACGACGAGCCCGGCGACCTGGTTGCGGGCCGTCTGCAGAGCCCGCTCGCGTTCGGCTTCGATGTCGCGTCGCGCCGATTCCACGATTCGCTGATACTCAGCCTCGGCCTTCTGCCTGAGGTCAGCGCGCAGCTGATCACCAGACCGATTCGCGCTTTCGATGATCGTGTCCGCCGTTTTGCGCGCCTCGACAAGCTTGCCGTCCGCGTCCTTGAGCCGGGCCTCAGCGTCGGTCCTTGCCTGCTCGGCTTCCGTGAGCTTCGCCGTGATCTCACTTTGCCGTGCTTCCGCGATCGAGATGATCCAAGGGAAGACCGGCTTCGGGATGCCGAGAAACGGCAGCGGCACGTAGGAAAGGAAGAGCAGCATGAGGATGAAGCCGACCGTCTCCACGATGAACGTGCCGTTCAGGGTGAGAACGCCGGCTTCCGCGAGAAACGGATGGGTCACTTGGCGCCCAGGGAGAACACGAACAGCGCCCCGAACGCGAGGTTGATGAAGTACATGCCTTCGACCAGGCCGATGATGATGAACATGATGCCCTGCAGCTGACCGCGCGCCTCTGGCTGCCGAGCGACACCGTTGATGGTTGCGTTGCCGACGAGACCGTCGCCGATGGCGGCGCCGATCGCGCCTCCACCGAGGGCGATCCCGAAGGCGATCATCGCGGCGGCTAGGTGGTCCATGAATCCCTCCTTAGTGTGAATGCTCTTGCTCGAAGCCCTCGCGGGCCAGTCCGAAGTAGACCAGTGTCAGGAGCATGAAGATGAAGGCCTGGATGAGCCCGATGAACAGCACGTCGAAGAGCTTCCAGATCGCGACCACCGGAGTCGCGAGAATCGGCGGCAGCAGCAGCCCGATCACGTACAGCATCAGCAGCCCCGCAAGGAGGTTGCCGAAGAGCCGAAGTGACAGCGTCACCGGCTTGACTACCTCCTCGATGATGTTGAGAGGAACAAAGATCGCCCGCGCCCAAACCGGCAGCTCGTGCGGCCGCGTGTAGTAGAGAAGGTAGCCCTTGAAGCCTCGCAGCCGGATGTTGTACCAGTGCAAGAGCACGAACACCACGGCCGCCATCGATGCCGTCTGGTTGACGTCTGTGTTGGCCGGGTGGACGTCCCGAACAAGAGTGATCGGCAGGAAGTCCAGGTAGTTTGCGACCAGGATGTAGAAGCCGATCGTGGCCGCAAGAGGGACCACGAAGGTCGATGCGTCGGGCGCGTTTTCGTTGCTCGTGCGGCGCACGTAGGAGAACGCCCACTCCGCCAGCGCCTGCACGCGGTTGGGTCGATTCGAGTTCATGGAACGGGCAATCAGGATCGCGGCGATGATCGTGACCAGGATCGCGATACCGCTTGAGATCACGCTGTCGTAGTTGAGGGTGCACCACGTGCCGCAACCGAGGTCGACCGTCGGATGGGTGACGGGCGGCTGCTCGTCGGCAAGGAATCTCATCGCTTGAGCAACGACCTCGCGGCCACCGCGACCAGCACGAGCTGCGCGCCGGCCACACCCAGGATGACGAGCCAGGCGTAGGAGAGGCCGATGAGCAGGCCCCCGCCGATCGCCGCAACTGTGAGCAATGCAAGCCGCGGCAGGCTGGAGAGGCGGACGCTGATCCCGGCGTCGACGGCGCGCTGCGCGAGAAGTCCATTGACCGACCCGAGCGCCAGGCCGAGCGCCACGGCCGCGCCTGCGCGCACCTCACCGGCAAGGGCGAGGACGACGAGCAAGACGACGGCCGCCGCCAGGCAGCCGATCATCGCGCGTCCCGTCACTCCCCTCAGTCTCACCAGTAGCGCTTGACGTACCTCACGTACACCACTCCAATGGAGGCGAGGATCCCGACGACCAGGCCCGCGAACATGAACAGTGGCGAGGTGCGAAGGGCTCCGTCGAGGACGATGCCCAGCACGATCGGCGCAACGACTGCGCCGGCCAGGAGAGCGCCAAGTCCCATCAGCTCGGCGCCGGTCGGCCCTGGGCTCGGGCTGGACGCCATACCCGCGCTAAATCCTACCCGGAGCCGCGTTGGGCCAGCAGGCGGCGGAGCCAGGGCGCGGGCACGCGCCAGCCGGCGTGCTGCAGGAGGTCCGCGACCACGGTCGATGTGAGCACCGCAGCCGCCACCAGGGCCACCACGAGGATCCGTCCGTGCCCGAAAAGGGTCAGCCCAAGCGCGCCCAGGACGGCGCTCGCCGCGTAGAAGACGTAGCAGGTCTGCTTCGGGTCCAGCCCGAATGCCTGCAGCCGGTGGTGGAGGTGGAGAAGGTCCGGCGTCGCGACCGACGCGCCACGGCGCCGTCGGCGCAGGATCGCCCAGCCCGTGTCCGCGATCGGCACCGCAAGCGCCAGCACAGGCGCGGCGAGGGCGAAAGCCACCGCGACCTTTGCCACCCCGAGCATGGAGATCATCCCCAGCGCGACACCGAGGAAGTGCGCCCCCGAGTCACCCATGAAGATGCGGGCCGGCGGGAAGTTGAACAGCAGGAAGCCTGCGCAGCAGCCCGCGAGGGCACCGCTGAGCTCCACGACGTCGACCTGTTTCTTCTGGCCGGCGGCCAGCATGAGGACGATCGCCACGATCGCGACGACGCCGGCCGCCAGCCCGTCGGACCCGTCGAGGAAGTTCACTGTGTTCTGCATCCCGACGAGCCAGAAGACGCTGACCGCGACTGCGACCGGCAGGGCGAAGGCGATGATGTTTCCCCCCGGCAGGCTCACGAAGTTGATCTGAGCACCGAACGCCAGCACGGCAATGAGCGCCAGGACGACCTGGATCCCAAGTTTGAGGGGAGCCGACATGCCGCGCCTGTCGTCGACGATCAATAGCGCCATGGCGAGAAACGAGACGCTCAGCACGCCCAGGGTCGCAAAGTCGCGGGGCATGAACAGCAGCCACGCGACGGCAAATCCTCCCCACATCGCCAGGCCACCGAGCAGCGGTGTCGGAAGCGTGTGAGCGTGCCGGCCGCCCGGCTGCGCCAGCACGCCGTACCGCCTCGACAGCCAGATCGCGAGCGGGACCATGAGCGCGCAGACGACCAGCGCGACGATGAACGGCCACAGCCCCGGCAGCAGGTGCTCGGTCAGGTTGCTCAGCGATTCGTCGCTGAAGAAGTCGCTACTCAATCAAATGCATATGGGATCGGAAACTTCCGGCACAGCTCGAGCGCGCGCTCGTGCACCGAGTCCAGCGTGGCCGGATCGTCGATGCGCTCGACCAGGTCGGCGATGCAGTCCGCGATCACGACCATCTCGGCTTCGCGCATGCCCCGTGTCGTCACCAGCGGCGTGCCCACCCGGACCCCGCTCGGGTTGAACTTCGACGCGTCGTCGAAGGGGATCGAGTTCCGGTTCAGCGTGATGCCCACCGTGTCCGCGATGTCCTGCACCTGCTTGCCGGTGCGCTTCTGGGGCCGGAGATCGATCAGCATGAGGTGGTTGTCGGTGCCGCCGCTGACCAGGCGAAGGCCGCGCTCGAGCAACCGATTCGACATCGCCTTCGCGTTGGCGACGACCTGTTTGGCGTAGTCCTTGAACTCGGGCTTGAGCGCCTCCCCGAAGCAGACCGCCTTGGCCGCGATCGCGTGCATCAGCGGGCCTCCCTGGGTGCCGGGAAACACGGCCGAGTCGATCGCCTTCTGCCAGTCGCTGCGGCAGAGGATGATCGCTCCCCACGCACCTCGTAACGTCTTCTGCGTCGTAGTCGAGGTGATGTCAGCGTGCGGAATCGGTGACGGATACACACCACCGGCCACGAGGCCCGCGACGTGCGCCATGTCGACGAAGAAGGTCGCGCCGACCGAATCCGCGATCTGACGCATGCGCTCCCAGTCGACGACGCGCGAGTACGCCGAGAAACCGCCGAGGAGCATCTTCGGCCGCGCTTCCTCGGCCAGCTTCTGGACCGCGTCGTAGTCGATCCTCTCCGTCTCCCGGTCGACGCCGTACGAGTGGATCTCGTACAGCTTTCCCGAAAAATTGGCCGGGCTCCCGTGAGTGAGGTGACCGCCCGCGGAGAGGTCCATGCCCATGACACGGTCGCCCGGCTTGCACACCGCCATGTAGACCGCGGCGTTGGCCTGTGAGCCGGAGTGCGGCTGGACGTTCACGTAGTCGGCGCCGAACAGTTCCTTGGCGCGTTCCACAGCGAGAGTCTCGATCTTGTCGATGACCTCGCCCGTGCCTCCGTAGTAGCGCCGGCCCGGGTATCCCTCTGCGTACTTGTTGGTGAGCAGCGTACCCAGCGCCTCGAGGATGGCGGGGCTCGTCAAGTTCTCCGAGGCGATGAGCTCGAGGGTCTCCGACTGGCGCTTGAACTCGTTGCGGATCAGCTGCGCGACGTCCGGGTCCTCATGGTCGAGGGCGCGAAAGGACATCGTGGTGATGTTTGTCCTCACGCCCCTGATCCTATCCGGCCCGCGGAGGCGGGGGTCCGAGCAGCTCCGGTGTCGGGATCGCCCCCTCTCGGAGGACATGCGGCTCGGATCCGGTGAGATCCAGCACGGTCGACGCCGTGCCGCCAGGCGCGACGCCGCCGTCGACCACTGCCATCACGCCAGTCAGGAGCTCTGCTTCCGCGGGGTTCATCGCCGGCTCGCGGCCGTGGAGGTTGGCGCTGGTCGTCATCAGAGGACCCGAGTGGCGGAGCAGCCCGAGCGCCACCTCATGTTTCGGGATGCGCACGCCAAGCGTGCCCCCGCCCACAGCGTGGAGGATCAGGGTTAGCGGCCCCGGCCACCACCGCCGCATCATGGCCTCCGCGCGCGAGTCGACGTGGACCAGGCCTTCGAGCTGCGATTCCGCGGCGACCATCAGGATCAGCGGCATGCCGACGGGGCGGCCCTTGATCTGGTAGATCCTCTTCTGCGCCACCTCGTCGTCGGCGCTGGCGCCGAGCCCGTAAACCGTGTCGGTCGGAAAGGCGATCACAGCGCCGCCGCGCACGAGCTGGGCCGCCCTCTGGAAACCTTCGAGGGTCGGCTTCAGGACCATGCTTCGAGGACGCGCTCGTGGCCGCCCGCGTCGCGGTGCAACCGCCAGCCCGCGAAGCCGCGGGACGCCCGCTCGGCGAGCGTGGAGACGATCGACGGGTCGAGCTCGGCCAGGACGCGCCCGCCCGGACGCAGGCGCGCCGGCGTCTCATCGAGTAGCCGGCCGACAAGCGCCACACCGCCGTCTTCGGCGTACAGCGCGCGGGACGGCTGGGCGACGACCTCCACGGGCAGCCTCGCACCTGCGGCCACGTAGGGAAGGTTCGCGCACACCAGGTCGAAGTCGCCACCAAGCGGCTGCATCAGGTCGCCGGCCTCGAGGTGGACGCGTGCGGCCAGGTCGTGACGCGCCACGTTCCGGGCCGCCACCTCCAGCGCCTCCCGGCTGATGTCGGAGGCCCACACCTCGGTGTTCCCCGCGTAATGCGCAACGGAGATTGCGATGCAGCCGCTACCTGTTCCCACGTCAGCGACCCGCATCGGTCCCTCCATATCCCGTGCGATGGCCACCGCCCGCTGCACCAGCACCTCCGTGTCCGGGTTCGGCACCAGCACGTCGGGCGTGACCTCGAAGTCGAGTCCCATGAACTCTTTGTGCCCGACCACATACGCGACCGGCTCGCCATTCGCCCGCCGCGTGACCAGGGTGCGGTACGCACTCAGCTCCGCCTCGCTGAGAGCCCGGTCGAACCTCAGATACAGGTCGAGCCGGCGAAGCTTGAGCGCGTGCGCGAGCAGGAGCTCGGCGTCGAGGCGGAACGAGTCAGAACCATGTTTCCGGAGATAGTCGGCGGAGAGCTTAAGGACCTCAGCGATGGTCAAGAGGCCGCGGCTTCGCCGCCGCCGTTGAGTTGCGCGGCTCGCTCAGCGGCGGACAGCGCCGCGACAATCTCATCCAGATCGCCGTTCAGGACCTGGTCGAGCTTATGCAGCGTGAGGTTGATCCGGTGGTCGGTGACCCGATTCTGTTTGTAGTTGTACGTGCGGATCTTTTCTGAGCGGTTTCCCGAGCGGACCATGCCGCGCCTCTGGGCTCCAATCGCCTCCTGTTGCTCGGCAAGCTTCATGTCGTAAAGCCTCGCCCGCAGGACGCGCAGCGCCTTCTCCCTGTTTTGAAGCTGGGACTTCTCGTCCTGGATGCTGACCACCAGCCCGGTCGGCTTGTGGGTGATGCGGATCGCCGAGTAGGTCGTGTTCACGCTCTGCCCACCGGGACCGGTGGAGGTCGACGCCTTGATGTCCAGGTCCTCGGGCTTCAGCTCCACTTCAACCGGGTCGGCTTCAGGCAGGACGGCAACCGTCGCCGCCGACGTGTGCAGGCGTCCCTGCGCCTCCGTCTTGGGCACCCGCTGCACGCGGTGCACGCCGCCCTCGTACTTCAGCTGCGAGTACGCGCCGTGACCGTGGACCTCGAACTCGATCTTGTCGTAGCCGCCGATCCCGGTCGGCGAAGCGTCGACGACGTCGACCTTCCAGTTCTTCTTCTCCGCCCAGCGTGCGTACATGCGGAAGAGGTCAGCCGCGAAGAGGGCCGCCTCATCCCCGCCTTCGGCGCCCTGGATCTCGACCACGACGTCGCGGTCGTCGTTCGGGTCCTTGGGCAGCAGCAGCACCTTCAACTTCTCGTCCAGCTCGATGAGACGCTCTGAGGCCTTGCGCTCCTCGGAGCGCAGGTACTCCTGCATCTCGACGTCCTTCTCGTGGCGGAGCAGCTCGCGCGCCGACTCTTGCTCGTTGCGCGCGCGGCGGTACTCGTCATATGCCTGGACGATCTCGCGGAGGGAGCGCTGCTCGCGCGCCAGACGTGTCAGCTTCTCGTGGTCGCTCGCAACATCGGGCCGCGCCATCTCTTGCTCGATCTCGCGATAACGCTTCGCTATCGATTCGAGGCGGTCTATCACGCCGCCGCTCCCGCGGTCGCCTCCTCTCCCTCGCGGGCGCTGTTGAAAGCGCAGATCGCGACCTCGAGCATGTCGTCGCTCGGCTCTCGGGTCGTGAACTTCTGCGTGCCGAGCACCGGCAGCAACGCGACCTTGACGATCGGGTTGTAGCGGTGGCGCGCCATGAAGCGGATGAGCTCAAAGCCCACGCCCGCGATGATCGGAATCGCGAGCACCCGGCTCATGACGAGCCAGAAGAGGTTGGGGTGGAAGACGGCCACGATGCTGAACACGATCACGCTGACCACGAGCACCACGAGCAGGAAGCCCGTGCCGCAGCGCGGATGCAGGGTGCTCGCGCGGCGTACAGACGGCACGTCGAGGGGCCATCCCGACTCGAACGCGTTGATCGTCTTGTGCTCGGCGCCGTGGTACTGGAACACCCGGCGGACATCGCGCAGAAGCGATATCGCCAGCAGGTAGCCGAGCACCAGGGCGACGCGGATCACGCCCTCGACGACGACGAACCAAAAGCTGGAGCTGCGCTGGACCGCCAGGCCCGCGAGAAACAGTGGCAAGCCAATGAAAAGCGCGAGCGCGAAGACACCGGCCATCGCCACCGAGCCGGTGATCTCCTTCTTGCCGATCTCGACGTTGTTGGCGCCCGCGTTCATGTTCGCCGACCAGATGAGCGACTTCATGCCGAGATGAAGCTGCTCGCCGATCAGCGCCAACCCGCGCACGAACGGCAGCTTCCAGACCGGGTTGGTGTAGATGGGGGCCTTGAGCTCGCCGCGATCGACCACGATCTCCTTTGTGTTGGGCAGCCGCACGGCGACCGCGTAATGACGCTTGCCGCGCATCATCACGCCCTCGATCACGGCCTGTCCGCCGTAGAAGAAGGGCTCCTTCCCTTCCCCGCTTGCCGGGGAAGGTGACCCTGTCCGCGCAGCGGACACGGTCGGATGGGGACTGTCGGTTACCGGTAGCGCCGCTGGGGGAGCTGACCCGGGTGGCGGAGCGACCCCGGTCTGAGGGGGACCGCTCTCTACCGTCTCCGCCCCGGTCGGCTCCGGGACTGCCATCTAGGCTCTGGTCTTAGCAGCCCGCTTGCGGAACCGCTCGACCTGTCCGCCCGTGTCCACGATCCGCTGCGTGCCCGTGAAGAAGGGGTGGCAGACGGAACAGATCTCGGTCTTCAGCTCCTTGCGCGTGGAACCGGTCGTGAACGTGTTTCCGCACGCGCAGGTGACGACCGCGTCTTCGTAGAAGGTGGGATGAATCTGTGCTTTCAAGGGGTTACTCCGGGGGTAGTTTACCGAGCGAGGGCGAGGAACTCGCTTTCGGCCTGTAGCGTCATCACGCCGAGATAGAGAACAAGCCCGAGCCACGCGGCGAACAGCGCAAGCCGAGCGTTGACTGGAACCGAGGTGTAGTAGGGATTCTTCGCGTTGCGGAAGGCCGCCCGGGCGCTCTGGATGCCGAGCACCGCGATGATGATCAACAGCACGCTGACGAAGTGGAAGACGACGGCCAGGACCGCGATCGCGGCCAGGCCGGCGACCTGGAACCACGGCGAGACCGGCGCCAGGACCCATGATCCGTCCAGCTGCCACACCGGAAGCATGTTGATCAGGTTCAGGAAGAACCCAATCGTCGCCGCCAGAAGGAAGATCGGGTTCTGGGTCGACCCGTACAGCAGGAAGGCGGCCGTGGCGCCGATCGTGCCCGCGATGGGGCCTGCGATCCCGATCTTGGCCTGGTTGACCGCGCTGGTCGGGTGCTCACGCTGGAAGATCGCCGCGCCCAGGAAGGGAATGAACACAGGCGCCGTGGCCGCCATGCCCTGGCGCCGGATCTCGACCACATGCCCCATCTCGTGGACGAAGATCATCAAGACCAGCGCGACCGCAAACCACGGGCCGTAGAAGATGGCGTACGCCCCAACGCTGACCAGCGCCGAGAAGAGAGTCGCGAAAGCCGGAATCTTGACCAGGAAGATGAGGCCGTACTTGACGACCGCCCAGATCGCCAGCAGCGCCGACGTCAGCCAGCCGAGCACGCTCGTGTTCGAGCTCCTTGGCGCGGGCGAGTAGTGGTACGGCGACTCGGGCGGGATGTCCGAGGCGCCCTGGTACGCCGGAGGTGGCGGGGGGATGTACTGGCCGCTCTGCGGGGGCACGTAAGGGTCGTTCTGGCTCAATGGGTTACCGCTTATTAGATACCCGTTGAGAACGGCGGCTAATCCGCCCGCCTAGAGGCTGCCGCCGGCCAGGTGGTGGCTGGTGGTGAGCCGGCGCACGGTGGCGTGCCGGCTGGACATGACCAGCGACGACGTCTCGGCGTAGCCGCTCCCGAACGCGACACCTGGCAGTAGCGGCCCGCCCGTCACTCCGGTGATGGAGACCGCGATGTCGGTCGCCGAGACCATGTCTGTCATGCCGTAGACGCGGGAGGCGGAGTCGCCGGCCAGGGCACGCTCCTCGTCGTTGCGCGGCACGAGGCGCGCCAGGAACTCGCCACCCAGGCAGCGCACGGCACACGCCGCCATCAGGGTCGCGTGGAGGTCGCCGATCCCGATCGCGGCGTCGATGCCCGTCCCGGTGATGGCGGCCATGACCGCGCTCGCGAAATCCCCTTCCTCCAGCGTCCGGATGCGCGCTCCCGCGGCGGCCACCTCGGCGATCAGCTCCTGGTGGCGAGGCCGCTCGAGGATGGCCACCGTCAGGTCCTGGACGCGCGCGTCGCGCGCGAAAGCGATCCGGCGGAGGTTGTCGGCGACCGGGTCGTCGAGGTCGATCGCGCCGCGCGAGCCCGGGCCGGCGACGAACTTCTCCATCTGCGAGACCGCGGGCAGGTGGGCGAAGCCTCCAGGCTCGACGGCGACCAGGATCGAGACCGCGTTGATGTGGCCTCGGGCGACCTGGCTGGCGCCCTCGACCGGGTAGACGCCGAGGTCGACCGTTCGCTCCCCGCCCCCGACCGTCGAGCCCTGGGGGAGGGCGGCGTTGTGCCGCGGGCTGAGGACGACCGTGCCGGCGATGCCCGAACGGTCGAGGGCGCGGCGCATGGCCTCGCCCGCCGCGCTGCTCACGCCCTCCGCGTCGCCCTTGCCAAGGAAGCCGGCGCACGCGAGCGCGGTCGCCTCAGTGATGTGCAGGAGCTCGAGCGAGAGCTCGCCGCGCGCCTCGAAGGACGGTATCCCGCTCCTGTGCTGCTCCATTCGGGTTCCTTAGGGGGTCTCGGTCTCTTCCAGCAGCTCGGCCGGCCGAAGCTCCATCTGGTCGCCGCTCTGGAGGAACGCGGCCTTGACGAAGTCCCGGAACAACGGGTGCGGGCGGTTCGGCCGCGAGCGGAACTCGGGGTGGAACTGGCTCGCCACGAACCACGGGTGGTCGGCCAGCTCGACGATCTCTACCAACCGTCCGTTCGGCGAGAGCCCGCTGAAGACCATCCCGCCCTCGCCCATCACCTCGCGGTACTCGTTGTTGAACTCGAAGCGGTGACGGTGACGCTCGTAGACGACCTCCTCGCCGTACGCCCTGTGCGCTCGCGAACCCGGCAGCAGCTTGCACGGGTACAGACCGAGCCGCATCGAACCGCCCATCTGATCGACGTTCCGCTGCTCAGGCATCAGGTCGATGACCGGTGTCGAGGTGAACGCGGCGAACTCGGTCGAGTTGGCGTCCGGGGCGTCCAGCGTCTCGCGCGCAAAATCGATCACGGCGCACTGCATGCCCAGACACAGGCCGAGGTACGGGATCCGGTTGTGGCGTGCGTAGCGGGAGGCCTGCACCTTGCCTTCGATGCCGCGGTATCCAAACCCGCCCGGCACGACGATGCCCGCCACTCCCATGAGCGGCGACGTGTCCCCCGCATCGATCTTCTCCGATGAAACCCAGCGGATGTCGATGCCGAGGTCGTGGTAGATGCCGGCGTGCTTCAGCGACTCGATCACGCTGAGGTACGCGTCCGGAAGCGCGATGTACTTGCCCACGATCGCGATGGGCACCGTCGCGCGAGGGTGCTTGATCCTCTCCACGAGCTCGATCCACTGGGTGTGGTCGGGGACGTGTGTCGATTCGTCCAGCTCGAAGTGCTTGGCCATCACCTTGCCGAGACCCGACGCCTCGAGCATGAGCGGCACCTCATAGATCGACTGCACATCGGGAACCGACACCACCGCCTCGCGCGGCACATCGGTGAACAGCGCGATCTTTTCCTTGAGGTCGTTGTCGATCGGCAGCTCGGAGCGGCAGATGATCGCGTCGGGCTGGATACCGATCGCGCGGAGGGCCTGCACCGAGTGCTGGGTGGGCTTGGTCTTCATCTCCTGGCCGCGCACCATCGGGACCAGGGAGCAGTGCACGTAGAACACGTTCTGCCGGCCGAGGTCGTTCTTGAGCTGCCGGATCGCCTCCAGGAACGGAAGGCTCTCGATATCGCCCACGGTGCCTCCTACCTCAACCACGACCACATCGGCCTGCGGGTCTTTGGAGGCGCGTAGGATCTTTTCTTTGATCACGTTCGTGACATGCGGGATCACCTGCACGGTGGCGCCGAGGTAGTCGCCGCGCCTCTCGCGTGCGATCACCTCCTGGTAGATCTTCCCCGTCGTGACATTCGAGGCGACGGTCAGGTTCTCGTCGACGAACCGCTCGTAGTGCCCGAGGTCGAGGTCTGTCTCCGCGCCGTCATCGGTGACGAACACCTCGCCGTGCTGGTAGGGGCTCATCGTGCCAGGGTCGACATTCAGGTAGGGGTCGAGCTTCTGCAGGGAGACGGTCAGGTGACGGGCCTTGAGGATGTTGCCGATCGAGGCCGCCGTGATGCCCTTGCCCAGGGAGGAGACGACACCGCCGGTCACGAAAACGTACTTCGACATAGAGGACCCTCCTGGCGGTTTTTCAAATTTTACCGGAGACGGCTGGTCCTTAAACCTTTACCTCCGCCTTCGGCTCCAGGACAACCACCTTGGTCTCGTACTCGCTGACCGACGACTTCTGCACCGACAGCTTCGGCTGCGGTTCGGACGCGGTGACTCCCATCTCCCTGAGGAAGCGGTCGAGGGGGTCGAGCTCCAGCTTCAGGCCGGGGATGGCGTAGTGCATCGGCACCACGTACCGCGGCTCCAGCTGGCGCACGACCTCGGCGGCCTGCGCACCGTTGATGGCCGAGCGGCCGCCGACCGGCACCAGCAGCACATCGGGCGATGCCACCGCCTCCGCCTCCGCGTCCTCCAGCTTGTGCCCGAGGTCGCCCAGGTGGCAGACCCGCACGTCGTCGATCTCGATCAGGTAGACGGTGTTGCGACCGTGCCTGGCGCCCTTCTCCGAGTCGTGGTAGGTCGGGACGCCGATCACGCTTACTCCCGCGACCTCGTACTCGCCAGGCCCGCGTATCTCGTACGCGCCGTCGCGCACGACCTGCGTGTAGCTGTGGTTGTCATGTTCGTGACTGACGGTCACGACCTCGGCGTCCATCCGTCCGAGCTTCAGCCCGATCGCCGGAGGGTAAGGGTCGGTGACCACGGCCGCGCCTCGCCCGCGAAGCCGGAAGCAGCCGTGTCCGAGCCAGGTCACATCCAAGGCCTGTGCCTCCTACCTACATTCTTTCTGGCGCGCTGACGCCCATGAGCTCGAGCGCGGTCTTCAAAGTGTGACGCCCGGCGCGGCATAGCTCCAGCCTTGCCCTTGTTAAGGCGGGGTCGTCGACCACCACGCGATGCTCGCTCTGCGCGTTGCCCGCGTGGTAGAAGCGATGGACCGCCGTCGCGAGGTCGTGCACGTAATAAGGAATGCGGTGCGGCTCGAGCATGCGCGTGGCGTCCTCGACCACATCGGGCCAGAAAGCGAGCTGTCGCGCCACGTCAAGCTCCCACGGTTGCGTCAGCAAGGAGATGTCTGCGCTCTCCGGCAATCGCTGATGCCGCTCGCTGGCCGCACCCTCGATGTTCGTCAGCCGGGCGTGCGCGTACTGCGCGTAGTACACGGGGTTCTCATTGCCCTGCGTGATCGCAAGCTCGAGGTCGAACTCGATCGTCGTGTCCGGCGACCGCAAGAGGTAGAAGTAGCGCAC
>DASXSD010000107.1:0-4969 GCA_036506195.1 Candidatus Dormiibacterota bacterium | reverse complement strand
TGGGCACGGGCGCACGGTTTCGAGACCATCGCGTGCGCGTCGACGGGCAACCTGGCCAACGCGGTGGCCGCCTACGCGGCGCGCGCGGGGCTCGAGTGCTTCGTCTTCATCCCCGTCGACCTCGAGCCGGCGAAGGTCGCGAGCATCGGCGTGTTCGACCCCAACGTCGTCGCGGTGCGCGGCAACTACGACGATGTCAACCGCCTTTGCAGCCAGCTCCTCGAGTCGACGCCGTGGGCGTTCTGCAACATCAACATCAGGCCCTTCTACGCCGAGGGCTCGAAGACGCTCACCTTTGAGACGGCGGAGCAGCTGGGATGGAAGCTGCCGGACGAGATCATCATCCCGATCGCGAGCGGCTGCCAGTTCGTCCGTCACCGCCAGGCGGCGGCCGAGCTGCATGAGTATGGGCTGGTCCGCGGCGATCGAGTGCCGGCGTTCACGGGGGCGCAAGCGCTCGGATGCGCGCCGGTCTACAACGCGTTTGTGTCCGATACGCCTGAGCGTGTGCTGCCCGTGAAGCCCGACACGATCGCGCGCTCAATCGCCATCGGCAACCCGTCGGACGGCGTCTACGTCAACCGGATCGCGCGCGAGACCGGGGGCGTGGTGGAGGCGGTCACGGAGCAAGAGATCGTCGATGCGATGCGGCTGCTCGCCCGGACGGAGGGGATCTTCACGGAGACCGCCGGCGGGGTGACGATCGGCGTCCTCGCCAAGCTGGCGCGCGCCGGGCGCTGGAATGGCGACGAAGTTGTGGTCGCGTACGTGACCGGCCACGGCCTGAAAACGGCCGACGTGCTGGCCTCGGCGAACGGACACGCGAAGCGGGTCGAAATAGATCCGACCATGAAGTCGTTTCGCGAAAAGGTGACTATTTAGACATGGCGCAGTTCAGAATCCCCGGTCCGCTGCGTCGCCTGTCCGACGGCCAGGTGACGGTGCCGGTCGAGGCCGCGGATCTCGCCTCGGCGATCGACGCGCTCGACGCGCGCTATCCGGGCTTTCGCGACCGGCTCCTGGACGAGAACGGGGAGCTGCGGCAGTTCGTGAACGTCTATCTGAACGACGAGGACGTCCGGCTCGGGTCCGGGCTCCAGGAAAGGGTCGGGGCGGACGACGAGATCTCGATCGTGCCGGCTGTGGCGGGAGGATCGATCCGAGCTTAAGATCGCGCCAATGGGGCGCCGCCGGCTGAAGCTGATCTTCGGTCCATCGCTGGTCAAGGAGCCAGTGATCTACCAGCTCGGACGCAAGTTCGAGATCGTGACCAACATCCGGCGCGCCGACGTGACGCGCGACCAGGGCTGGGTGCTGCTCGAGGTGTCCGGTGAGCCGGACGAGCTGGACCGCGGCGTCGAGTACCTCGAATCGCGGGGCGTGAAGGTCGAGCCGGCGGAAGGCGACCTGGTCGAGTAAGCCTGAGAGGAATATCGGGCCTGTGAGTCGCCTTTAATTTCATGATGGCTGTCAGTCAGTCACGATCGATCCACACAGTCGAGCTGCCCCGGCTGAACGGCCGGCCGGAAAGCCTTGCGGCCTACGCGGACAAGGTCGTGCTCGCGGTGAACGTGGCGTCGCGCTGCGGGTTCACCCCCCAGTACGCGGGACTGCAGGCGCTCCACGACCGCTACTCAGACCGCGGTTTCACGGTGCTCGGATTCCCGTGCAATCAGTTCCTCCACCAGGAGCCAGGCACCGCCGAGCAGATCCAGGAGTTCTGCAGCGTCAACTTCGGCGTTTCGTTTCCTCTGTTCAGCAAGCTCGACGTTAGGGGACCCAACCAGCATCCCCTGTACGCAATCCTCACCGAGATTCCGGACGATGCGGGCAAGGCGGGGAACGTGGCGTGGAACTTCGAGAAATTCCTGATCGATCGCGAGGGTCACGCGGTTCGCCGTTTTCGATCCAAGGTCACGCCTGAAGACCCGCGGCTCGTCGAAGCGATAGAGAGCCTGCTCTAAAGAGGGCCAATGGGAAGTGCCGATACTCCCGAAAGAGCGTGATCCTCGGCTGATCACCATCCGGCGCGGGGGCACTCTGACGGACGAACACCACCGACTGTTAGCTGACTGGGCCCTCTCGTGCGCCGAGCACGTGCTGCATCTGTTCGAGGATCGTCAACCACGTGACAGCCGGCCCCGGGACGCAATCGATGCCGGTCGAGCCTGGATCCGCGGTGAGGTGCGCATGGGTGACGCACGCCGATTGGCTTTCCAGGCGAATGCCGCAGCGCGCGGGATGGCCGATCCAGAGAAGTTCGCCGCGCTGTCGGCCGGCCAGGCGGCGGCGGTGCCTCACGTGGCCGCCCATGACCTTGGCGCCGCGGCGTACGCGATCAGGGCGGCCGGCGCATGCGTCCCCGCCGAGGACGCTGCGCAAGCTCGTGCCAGGGAGCGGGAGTGGCAGCGAGAGCATCTCCCCGCCGCCATCCGTGAACTGGTTCTCGATGATCAGCAACGCAGGAGCTCCATCTGCTGGCACGTCTTCGACGACTGATCTGAAGCGTTAGCAGCCGGAGCTCAGCCGCATGGCCTTAACTATCCGCTGTGACGACGGACGTCAAGGTCGCCGTGATCGGGGCCGGACAGGCCGGGCTGGCGACCAGCTGGCACCTCAAGCAGCTGGGCGTCGAGCACGTGGTCCTCGAGGCTGGGCGCGTCGCTGAAACGTGGCGCAGCCGGCGGTGGGATTCGTTCTGCCTCGTCACACCCAACTGGTCGGTGCAGCTGCCGGGCGGCGCGTACGCGGGAGCCGATCCCGACGGGTTCATGGATCGAGCCGCGCTCGTCGAGCACTTCCAGCGCTGGGCGGACTCGTTCGAGGCCCCAGTCAAACAGGACTGCCCGGTGACCGCCTTGCAGCCGGACGGCGACGGTTTCCTGCTGCAAGTTCCTGGCGGCACACTCAGCGCGCGGACCGTCGTCGTCGCTTCTGGCGGCTACCAGCGTGCCCACAGGCCGCCCGGCGCGGACCTGATCCCGGCGCGCGTCGATCAGCTGCTCGCCGAGGAATACACCAACGAGAAAGCGCTTGCGGACGGTGCGGTGTTGATCGTCGGCAGCGGGCAGACTGGATGCCAGATCGCCGAGGAGCTGCACGAGGCCGGGCGCAAGGTCTTCATCGCTTGCGGCCGGGCCCCGTGGGTGCCACGCCGCATGGGCGGGCACGACGCGGTCTGGTGGATCATCGAGTCGGGCTTCTGGAACCGCACGCTCGCCCAGCTGCCGTCACCCGCCGCCCGCCTCTTGAGCAATCCGCTGACCACCGGGCACGGCGGCGGTCACGACCTCCACTACAGGACCCTGCATGCGATGGGCGTCGAGCTTCTCGGCCGCTACGCCGGCGCCGACGAGCAAAAGATGTATTTCGCGGACGACCTCGCCCAGAGCATCGAGTTCGGCGACAACCTGGCGCGGTCGTTCATGAAGTGGGTCGAGACACTCTGTGAGAAGCGCGGGCTCGAGGTGCCTTGGCGGGTGCCGGCCGCGATGGCGATCACGAGCAGGAAGGAGCTCGACATCGACGGCGAGGGCATCACGACCGTGATCTGGACCACCGGATTCAGGCCAGATTACGGCTGGGTCAAGCTGCCGGTTTTCGACGAGATGGGTTTTCCGATCCAGGAGGAGGGACGCAGCGACGTTCCCGGCCTGTACTTCATGGGCGTGCACTTCCAGCGCAAGGCGCAGTCCGCCGTCCTCTACGGTGTAGGAGAGGATGCAGAGGTAGTGGCCAATCACATCGGGGCGAGCAGGAGATGAGGATCGCCGTCGCCATGTCGGGCGGCGTCGACTCGTCCGTCGCCGCCGCATTGCTCCAGGCGCAGGGTCACGATGTGATCGGGGTCACGCTGCAGCAGTGGCCGCGCGACGACTCGGAGGAAGCGGCGCGACACGGCGGTTGCTGCTCGCTGGGGGCGGTCGAGGATGCGCGCCGGGTGGCGGCGCTGCTCGACATTCCTTATTACTGCTGGAACCTGGAGAAGGAGTTCGGCGAGCGCGTGATCGAGCCCTTTCATCGCGCCTACCTCGCCGGTCGAACCCCGAATCCATGCGTCCGCTGCAACGCTTTCGTCCGCTTCGACCTCATGCTGTCGCGCGTCATCGAGCTCGGCTTCGACCGCATGGCGACCGGGCACTACGCCCGCGTCGTGGCCGGTCCGGAGGGGCCTGAGCTGCACGCCGCGATCGACGCCGCGAAGGACCAGTCGTACATGCTCTATCACCTCGACCGCGAGCGCATCTCACGTCTCAGGTTTCCGCTCGGCGCGATGACCAAGCGCGAGGTCCGCGAGCACGCGCGCGAATTCCGGCTACCGGTGGCGAACAAGGCCGAGAGCCAGGAGATCTGCTTCGTCCCCCTGGGCGAGACCGCGAGCTACCTGGCGTCCCGGCTGCCGGTGCGTGCGGGTAAGGTCGTCGACTCGACGGGTCGCCGGCTCGGCACCCATCGCGGAGCCGCCCTCTACACGGTCGGCCAGCGGAGCGGCTTCGGCGACCTCGCCGAGCCGGGGCCGTGGTACGTGCTCCGGGTCGAAGCGCCATCCAACACCGTCGTCGTCGGCCGCCGGGAGGAGCTTGCCGTCCAGGACATCGAGCTCGAAGAGGTGACCTTCATCGACGGCGCCGCCACCGAGCCGCTCGCGTGCGAAGCGCGGCTGCGCTACCACGCGCCGGCGATTCCGGCCGTCTTCGAAGGCGGGCGCCTGTCGCTTCGCGAGCCGTTCCTCGGGGCCGCGCCCGGCCAGGCAGCGGTCCTCTACTCGGGCTCGCGAGTGCTGGGCGGAGGGACAATCGCCGCCGCAGCCTGACCTCGTCGCCGCGGCGTTCCACTGGCTCGAGTATCTCGGCCTGCTTGGTGGGCTGGGCTCGATCGTGGTGAGGCGCCTTGGCCGGATGCCGCCCCGGATCCGATGGGCTGAGCCCCCGATGCACATCGCGTTTGCCGCCGCGTTCGCGGGCGGCCT
>DASXSD010000106.1:0-7429 GCA_036506195.1 Candidatus Dormiibacterota bacterium | reverse complement strand
TCAGAGCGGCGGATCAGCCAGCTCGGCGAGCTGCCGCGCCTGCTGCGGAAACCACTGGCCCGCCGGCGGATCGACGAAGTTCACATCCCCGGTGATGGCCGCCCACTCGGGATCGACGGAAGAGCCCGCAATGCCCCGGTTGCACGAACCGTCTGACTCCCCGGGCACTTTCACCCACAGATAGGCGTCGAGACGCTCGACGCCTGTGTTCGCCGTCGGCCGGATTCCCAGCCCGCGTCCCGGCGGGTTGCACCAGTCCTGCGCATCCGGATAGGCGTGGGTCGGGTACCACGGTCCCCGGCCGTTGCGGCTCGTGTCGATGACGAAATGAGCACCTCCCAGCCTCTCAGAGATCGATCGGCCATAAGCGATCAGCTCACTCGTGGTCTGGTAGTTCGAGACGTTGAGAAAGAAGCCACGCGCCCGCCTTACGCCGGCGGCTTCGAGCCGCCTGGTGGCGTCCTCCACGCTCAACCAGTGGCTGTGCGTGCCATCCAGGTAGACACGGGCATTGGGCTGCCTGGAGAGGCGGTCGACGGCATCGTTGAGCTCGGTGTAGCGCTCAGCGTCTCGACTCGAGGTTCCGCAATTCGAAGGCAGGAGCCCGAGCGAGTCGGGCTCGAGGATGACGATCGCATTGCCGCTGCCGATTCCCTGCGCGAAGCCATCGATCCAGGCCTGGTACTGGAGGCTGTCCTGGCTCCCTCCCGACGAATATCCGGAGCAGTCGCGCCCCGGAATCGCATAGGCGACCAGGACGGCCACTTGCTTCCGCGCGGCCGCGCCCGCAACCGCCTGCTCGACCTTCGAACGCACAGTGTCGGGCGTTTCGCCGGTCATCCACGCGCCATGCGGCACCTGCATCATCACAGCCACGAGGTCCGCGGAGTGCGGAGGTATGCCTCCTGGTCTTTCTCCTGAGCATCCGAGCAGGACGACGGCGACGAGCGGTGCGACGCTACGGACCACAAGTCAAGTTTGCCCGCGCAGACAGCGACCAGAGAGCCACCAGGAGCGTGGCGCCCCGGACCTCGATGGCCCGGGGCGCCTGGTGTTCTCAGACGGCGACGGCGGCGCCCACCTCGTTCAGCTTGCCGGTCCGCACGTCGTAGACGAAGCCACGGATGTTCGACTGGTTGGGGACGAATGGGCTCGCCTTGATGCGAGCGATCGATTGCCGGACATCGTCATCGAGGTCGCTGAACGCCTCGAGCGCGAATGCCGGCCGGACGCCGGTCTCGGATTCGATCTTGTTCTTGAGGTCGTCGTCCTTGAAGGTCAGCATGCCGCAGTCGGTGTGGTGGATGAGGATGATCTCCTTGGTGCCGAGCAGGCGCTGCGAGATCGCCAGCGAGCGGATCGCGTCGTCCGTGACCGCGCCGCCGGCGTTGCGTATGACGTGGGCGTCGCCCTCCTGGAGGCCGAGGATCTTGTGCACGTCGAGGCGTGCGTCCATGCACGCCACGACCGCCACGTGCCTGGCGGGCGGCAGCGGAAGGTCGCCCTTCTTGAAGGAGCTCGAGTAAGACTCGTTGTTGCGGACGAGCTCGTCGGTAACGCTCATGTTTGCCTCCTGATGAGTTAGTCCGAAATCGCGTGGGTCGGACTAGCTACAGAGGCAGCTGTTGCAGCCCGCGAAATCGACCGCCCGTCGCCAGGTCAGGATCCGCTGAGGCTGCCGCATAGCCGAACACGTTATCAGCTACGCTGGCCGCGCCGTGGCCGCAGCGACCGGGGTCGAAGTCCTCCCGGTGATCCGGTTCAACAACCTGCGCCACGCCGCCCTCGCGAGCCTCTACCTCGGGCTCTCCTTCACCTGGCTCCCCTATCCGTTGGTGGTCCTGCCGAGCGAGGTCCGCGAGTTCTACCCGAACGACTTCAACACCTACATCGGATACGCGACCGGGATCGGCGCCTTCTTCGCGATCACCGTGCCACCACTGGTCGGCACCTGGTCGGACCGGCTCACGACTCCCTTCGGCCGCCGCCGGCCGTTCATGGTCGCGGGCGTGCTGCTCGGCATCGTCGGCCTGTTCGTCATGGGCACCGCGCACACGTACACGCAGTTCGTCATCGGCCACGTGATCGCGCAGATCTTCCTCAACGGGGCCGCGGCCGCCTACTACGCGATCATCCCCGACATCGTCCCGGACGACGAGTTCGGGAAGGCAAGCGGGTTTCTCGCGGGCATGCAGCAGGGCGGTGCGCTGCTTGGATTTGCGGCCACGGCGGTGCTGGCCGGCATGCACCAGGTGCGTCTGAGCCTGCTGGTGATGGGCATCGTGCTCACGCTTTCCCTGCTGCCCGTGCTCTGGGCCGCGCAGACCGAAGGCAGGCGACCCATCGAGCGCCTCCCCAGCAAGCCTCTGCTCGCGGCCATCTACGACTTCCTGCGGCCTCTGTGGACTGGCGACTTCGGATGGGTCATCTTCACGCGGACGATGGTCACCGCCGGCGTGGCCGCGGTCGTGTTCTTCCTGTCGTCGTTCTTCCGCGACGTAGTGCACGTCGCCAACACCGACGAGTTCACTTCGATCTGGCTCGCGGTCTCCTTCGCGGCGATGATCATCCCCGGGATATGGGGCGGGTCGGCGTCAGACCGTTACGGCCGGAAACGCTTCGTCTACGCGGCCGGCGCCATGCAGATCGTGGTCGCGCTCTACTTCATCGCCTTCTATCCGACCCAGCAGGAGATCGTGCTCGCGTTGGGTGCCCTCTATGGAATCGGCTACGGGCTGTACCTGGCGGTCGACTGGGCGCTGGCCTGCGACACGATCCCCGATCGTGCCAAAGCCGCCAAGGACATGGGACTCTTCCACGTGGCGCAGACGCTGCCAAACAGCCTGATCCCGGCGATCGAAGGCGGGCTGATCGACCACTTCAACAAGAACGTCGCGCCCAACTCCGGCTACCGCGTGGCGTTCGGGAGCGTGATCCTCTTTTTCACGCTGGGAACGATCTTCGTCTCCCGGATCCGCTCCGTCCGCTGAGCTAGTGCTTCTTCTTCCTGCCGTGGCCGCCGCCGGTGGGCGAGGGTGAAGGCTGGTCGGTCACGGGCGGCGAATCGGGAGCGGTGCCCGGAAGGTAGTAGTTGTCCCACGCGTAGACGAGGCCTTGCGGCGGCGTGTACCAGCCGACCGTGCCGAGCAAAGGCAGTGCCTTTTCGAGGAACGCATGCCAGGCCGGCACCGCCACGTAGTAGCTGTCCGAGCCCTCGGTCATCTTGATCCGCCAGTCGGGGTTGCCCATCCAGACCGCGACCGCGATCT
Source organism: Candidatus Dormiibacterota bacterium (assembly GCA_036506195.1). Taxonomy (GTDB): domain Bacteria; phylum Chloroflexota; class Dormibacteria; order Dormibacterales; family Dormibacteraceae; genus 40CM-4-65-16. Next base: position 4,160 of record DASXSD010000106.1, on the reverse strand, counting down.
TCGGCGTGTAGCCGACCGTCCACGCGTCGGCGAAGCTGTCCGACGTCCCGGTCTTGACCGCGACTCGCCAACCCGGGATGTTCAGCAGCGAGTTCGCGCCGAAAATCTCGGTCCGGTTGGAGTCCTTGGACAGGATCGTGCTCATGATGAAGGCGACCTTCGGGTCGAGGACCTGCTTGGAGCTGTCCTGGTGCTCGTAGATCGTGCCCCCGCCCTGTTCGACGCGAGCGATCGCGAACGGCTGGTGCAGGACACCCTTCGCGGCGAGCACTGAGGCGCCGGTCGCCATCTGCAGCGGCGTCTCGCCGTAGCCGCCGAGCGTCAGCGAGGGGCCGAAGTCATTGGTGCCGTCGTTATTGGTGAACGATCCATTGGAGTGCTGCTGCCATGGCCCCGCGCCCATGATGCGCGCCATCTCGACCACATTGGGTACGCCCACGCCGAGCTCGACCTTGACCGCCGGGATGTTGAACGAGTTGCCGACGCATACCTGGAGCTGGCAGGTGCCGTGGTACTGGCCGTCGTAGTTCTGCGGCGCGTAGATCTTCAGCGAGCCAGGGTCCTGGTAGCGGAACGGCTCGTCCTCGATGGGCGTCGTCATCGTGTAGCGGCCGCTGTTGATCGCGGCCGTGTAAGTGAAGATCTTCATGGAGGAACCCGGGTTGCGCGGCGGCCACACCGCCAGGTTGTACTGGCCTCCGTTGGCTTTCGGGTTGGCCGACGAGACCATGGCGATGATCGCGCCCGTGTTCGGGTCGATCGCCACCAGGGCCCCCTGCTGAACGTTTCGCCACGCGAGGTTGGACTGGGTGCCGGAGATCGCAGCCTGCCCGATGCTCTGAAGCTGGACGTTCAGCGTCGTATAGACGTTGAGCGCCCCGCCGTACGTCGTCGCGGCGCCGAACCTGTTGATGAGCTGCTGGGCGACATAGTTCACGAACCCCGGCGCGATGATGTTGTTGGCCGGCTTGAACATGTGGTTGGGCGGGCTGATGTCCTCTTTGAACGCCGCGTCTGCCTGCGCCTGCGAGATCTTGCCCGCGTCGACCATCGCGGCGAGCACCTCGTGCTGCCGCGCCTTGGCGAACTCCCAGCTCTGGAACGGGCTGTAAAGGGACGGGCCTCTGACCAGGCCCGCGAGCATCGACGCCTGGGCGAGGTCGAGGTCTCGCGTCTTCTTGTGGAAGTAGATCTGCGAAGCGGCAGCGGTCCCCACCGCGCTGTTGCCGAAGGAGACGCTGTTCAGGTACATCTCGAGGATCTCGGCCTTCGAGTAGCGGTGCTCGACAGTGAACGCGAGCAACGCCTCGGTCATCTTGCGCTGGATGGTTGGCGAGCTGTCGAGCAGCCGTATCTTGACCAGCTGTTGCGTGATCGTGGACGCGCCCTCCACGGTGTCGCGCGCCTTGATGTCAACGATCGCCGCCCGAGCGATGCCGCCGGGGTCTACGCCTGGCTCGGAGTAGAAGTTGCGGTCCTCGATGGCGATGATCGCGGCCGGCAGCAACTTGCCCATGGAGTCCAGCGACTCGTGGTAATGCTGGTAGCCGGCCGGGTGGAGGTCGGCCAGGACCGTCTTCTTGTCCGACGCGTAGACGATGGAGTCTCCCGGCACATCGTTGGAGAGCTGCACGACATCCGGAAGCGACGCCGCGTAAGCCACGTAGGACGGCGCGACCGCCAGGGCTGGCACGGCAAAGCCGAGCAGGACGGCAATTCGGGTGACGATTTTTCGACGTCGCCTGGCTCGCCATCTGCTCCAGATCTCCGACGCCGCCTCCGGCGACGGATACGAGTACGGTTCCCTAGGAAGCCGCTCGATCTCGCCCATACGGGAATCTGCCGGTGGGTCTAGACAGCCTCTCGCCCATGAGAAGAACAACGCTCCCGCCGATCCGAGTAACGAAACTCGAAATCGTCAAGAGATTGTCAGCGTGCGCGGTTGTCCCGTTCCCAGGAGGTCTGGCACCGGACGCAGCGCACGACCCCCGGCAGAGCCTCCAGGCGCTCGGCGCCGATCTCGGCGCCACAGTCGAGGCAGCGGCCGTCGGCTCGGGGCGATTCGGCCTCCCCGGCGCCATGGACGATCTTGTCGATCGCCTCCGCGATCGCCTGTTCGCTCAGGGCCTGGGTCGTGTCGGAGCTCCGGAAGCCGCGGCTCACCGACCCAGCTTACGGCTCCTGGCCAGGCCGGCATCAATTCCTCACTTAACGGGGATCGGATGGGGCCTCGGGATGGCAGAATCCGGCCACGAGATCCATCCGAACCAACTCACTCGGTGCGCTGGCGCGCTTCGGTCTACTGGCCCTGGTGCCGGTCGTCGCGCTGGGCTTCGTCATCGGCCGCGAGCTCAACCTCGACGTCCAGCAGCGCTACCTCGATTCGGCGCGGACCAGCGCGGCCCTCATCGCCCAGGCAGGCATCCAGCCGCTGCTGAGCGCCCAGATCCTCAGGAGCGGGCTCAGCGATCCGGAGATCGCCGCCATCGACCAGCGGCTGCAGGGCGCCGCGGTGAGCAACGAGGTGCGCCGGCTCAAGATCTGGAACCGCAACGGCACTGTCCTCTACTCCGACAACCACGCGCTGATCAACCGGACCTTTGAGATCGAGGAGGACCTTGCGGAGGCCCTCGAGGGGCACTCCAGCGCCGATATCACGGACGGCCATTCGCCCGAGAACGCGGGCGACGACCTCGAAGGGCCCCTGATCGAGGTCTACGTGCCCCTTACGTTCGAGGGCGACTCCGAGCCAAGCGGAGCGTTCGAGCTCTACCTGCCGTACGCGCCGGTGCAGTCAGCGATCAACGGCGAGCTGCAGCAGCTTTACATCGTCCTGGCCATCGGCCTGACCCTGTTTTACGCGTCGATGTTCCCCGTCGTGGTGATCGCGGACCGCTGGCGCCGGCGCCTGATCCGCGAAGCGGAGAACACGGCGCTCGCCAACCTCGCCGTGCTCGAGCGGCTCAACAAGCTGAAGCTCGAGTTTCTGACCCGTATCAGCCACCAGTTCCGGACGGCGCTTGTCGGGATCGAGGGCTTCAGCGAGCTGATCCGGGACTCCGAGGACCTCGACATCGACAAGGTCAAAGCGTTTGCGAGCGACATCTACAACGATGCTGAGCGCCTGGACCAGGCCTTCGCCGACATGGTGGAGCTGGACCGGATGGAGGCGGGCAAGTCGGCGCTGAAGCTCGCCCAGGTGGATGTCAACGAGGTCATCCTGAGCACCGTCGAGGACGTGCGCAAGGAGAACCCCCAGCATTCAGTCGCCGTCAACCTCGACCCCTCGGTGCGCCTGGTGCCCGCGGATCGCGACAAGCTGTCGCAGCTGCTGGCCATCCTGCTCGGCAACGCGATGAAGTACTCGCCCGCGGGAACCGAGGTCATGGTGAAGAGCAGCCTCGACTCCAACCACGTCACGGTCACGGTCAAAGACCAGGGGCCAGGCATGCCGGCCGATTTCGACAGCACATTGTTCGTGGGCAGGAATGGAAGCACGGGCCTTGGCCTGCCCATCGCCCGCCAGATCGTGGAGATGCACGGTGGGCGGATCTGGTTTGAGAGCAGGCGCGCGGACGGCACTGAGTTCCATTTCTCGCTGCCCCTGAAGCAGATGCCGTTGCGCGAGGTGCGGGAGCTGGTTCGGGCTTAGGCCGTTTCCGCCAGCGCGTTGGCGTCGAGGTCGTAGATGAAGCCCCGGATCTTGTCGCGGTGGACAAGGCTCGTCTGCTCACGCAAGCGCTCCACGTCCTCGCGAATTGCCTTGATGGGGTCCACGAAGGAACCCAGGACATCGGTGAAATGGTGATGCGTCGCCGTCGCGATCCGCTCCGCCAGCTGGGCTTCGCTGAACCGTCCCAGTGCGCACTCCGTGTGGTGCATGACCATGATCTCGCGTGTGCCCAGGACCGCCTGCGAGATCGCCAACGCGTTGATGGCGTCGCGAGTGGCGCGTCCTCCCGCGTTGCGGATCACGTGCGCGTCACCGGCACGCAGCCCGAGTAGGGCAGACACGTCGATGCGCGCGTCCATGCAGGTGAGGACGGCGAGCTTCAGCATCGGCTCGATCCTTCGCGCCGCCATCCCGAGGTAGTGCAGCCTCGAGTTCAAGACCACCTGGTCGATGGCGTCCATCCGGCAATAGGAGATTGACAGCAGAT
>DASXSD010000105.1:0-3882 GCA_036506195.1 Candidatus Dormiibacterota bacterium | reverse complement strand
CGCTTCACGCCGTGATGCGACTCCACGATCTGGCGCATGCGCGTGGCGAGCTGCGCGTTGCGAGCGGTCACGTCCAGCCCTGGAACCACATCGGGCTCCATCGGCTCCAGGTGGACGTCGATGCGCGTCACATCTGGCAGCTCGGCCCGGATTGCGCGCTCCAGGGCGCGGCTCGTGCGCGAGGCCGCTTCCAGCGTCTGCTCACCTGGGAGCTTGGCGTGCATCGTCAGGTGGAGGGATCCATCCGCCTCGCGCTCGACCGTCACGTTGTGCAGGTCGCGTACGCCGCCGTTGCGTGCGGCCGCGGCGTGGATCCTCTCGACGAGGTCCCCCTGCCGCTCCTGCCCTTCGACGGCCACCGCGAGGTCGAGCCCAGGCAAGACCGAGCCGGCACGCGCCTTCACGTCGTTGGCAAGGGCGCTCGCAGCCTCGACGGAGAGCATGCGGCGAGTCGCGATGCTTGCGTCGCCGATCAGGTTCGGGCCTGACCGGCGGACCCGCACCGATCGGACCTCGCGGACCCCGTCGACGTCCTGGATCGCCTCGCGCAGCTGTTTTTCGGCTCCGGAGGCGGCGCGGTCGATCAGGATATCGCCCGATCGCAACGCCAGCAGCCCCGCGGCGCGAAAGATGACCACCGCAACTAGAAGCGCCGCGGCGGCGTCGGCCCACTGCAGCCCGGCGCGCACTCCTAGAAGACCGACAAGCACGCCGACGTTGGCGAGAACGTCGGCGCCGCGGTCGGTGGCATCCGCGAGCATCGCCTCGCTCGAGACCGTCCGCCCGACGCGCCGCAGGACGACGGCGCGTCCGGTCTCGATGACGAGCGTCCCGATCAGAAGCGCGAACGCGTAGCCGGCAGGGTTAATCGGTGGCCCGCCCACAACCAGCCGGCGCACCGCCTCGAAGGTGATGACCGCCGCCGTGACGATGAGCAGGATTCCCTCCGCGAACGCGGCGAGGTTTTCCGCCCGGCCGTGCCCGTATGGGTGCTCGGCGTCCGCCGGCTTGCGCGCGGTACGGACCGCCAGCAGCGTGAAGGTGCTCGCCGCGAGATCGAACAGCGAGTGCACCGCCTCGCTCAAGATGCCCAGGCTGCCGGTGAGAAGGCCGACCACGAGCTTGGCCAGCACGAGGACGACGCCGATGACGACGGACGCCACCGCGACCAGCACAGGCCGCCTTTCGAGGCTCTTCACGGGATCACTCTAAGCCGATGTTTGGGCTGCGCCCGCTTGCGACTACCTCAGCTTGGAAGCGCTCGCGAACAGCTGGTCTTCGGTACCGAGGGCGATGACCAGGTCGCCGTCATCAAGGCGCAGGTCCCCCGCCGGGTTGACGTTGACGGTGCCGTCGCGGCGCCGGACGGCGAGCACCCGCGCCGCGTCTGAAGCCAGCAGGCCAGCGTCCTCGAGCGTATGACCTTCCGCCTTCGTACCCGCGGTGACGACCATCTCCTCGACGCCGATGCCCGCCTCGCCGTGGTGCAGGCCTTCGAGCACGTCCACCATCGCCGGGCGGATGGCCAGCTCCGCCATCCGGTGCCCGGCCATGAGATAAGGGGAGATCGTCCGCGTCGCGCCGGCCAGCTCGAGGCGCCGGATCGATTCCGGGCGCCCGGCTCGGGCCACGATGTAGAGGTCGGGATTCAACGCCCGCGCGGCCAGCACGATGTAGACGGCCCGTTCGTCGGAGTCCACCGCTGAGATGAGCCCACGCGCACGTTCGATTCCGGCCTGTTTGAGCATCTCTTCGTTGGAGGCATCGCCTTCGATGTGCAGCCGGCGCTCGGCCCGGATGCGCTCCAGCGCCTCCTCCGTCTGGTCGATGACGACGTAGGGGACCTTGTGGTTCTCGAACTCGGCCACGATCTGCGTGCCGATCCGGCCGTAGCCGCAGATGATGAAGTGGTCGCGCAGCTGGTCCAGGTCTCGCCGCAACTGTCTCTCCCTCCGGTAATTGCCGAATGCATTGTCGGTCAGCAGCGACGCGAAGACTCCGAAGCCGTAGAGCATGGTGGCGACCCCGAAGACGATGAGGCCGGAGGTGAAGAGGCGTCCGGGTACGCCCTGGGGATGGATCTCACCGTAGCCGACGGTCGCAATGGTCGTGATGACCATGTAGAAGGAATCGGGAAGGTCCCAACCGTCGATCAGCATGTAGCCGCCGGTGCCGACCGCGATGACGATCGCGAGCAGCGTGAAGGCGAGGCGGAAGCGAAGGAGCGGGTGCTCCATGTTCAAGGCAGCGCGCTCAAGGCACTGCCTAACCTCCTCCGCCGGGTCCTTCGAGGCCTGGCTTGGTCATCTTGCCCAGGTCCAGCACCTTGTTGAGCTCCTTCTCGGAAACGCCGGATCCGCGCGCGAGCTGGCGGATCGAGCGGCCGCTGCGCATCGATTCCTTGGCGAGCTTCGCGGCCTCGTCGTATCCGATGACCGGGTTCAGGGCGGTGGCCAGCATCGGGCTCCGCTCCACGAGCTCGGGCCCGCGGTCCGTCGCCTGCAGCCCTTCGACGCAGCGCTCACTGAAGTTGCGCACCGCCGCCGCGAGCAGGGTGATCGACTCGAGCATGGCGATCGCAGCCACCGGCATCATCACGTTCAGCTCGAACATGCTTCCGGCCTGGCCGGCCACGACCACGGTGGTGTCGTTGCCGTAGACGCGGGCGATCACCATCAGGAGCGATTCGATGATCACGGGGTTCACCTTGCCCGGCATGATGCTCGAGCCTGGTTGGGTCTCGGGCAGACGCAGCTCGCCCAGTCCCGCGACGGGCCCGGTGCCCATGAGGCGGATGTCTGAGCCGATCTTCCACAGGCTTGTTCCGATCGTGCGCAGCGCGCCATGGGCCGCGACGAGGGCATCGAGGGTCGCCTGGGCGTGGAAGTGGTTGGTGGTCTCGCGGACGGGCAGCCGTGTCGCCTTGGCGAGACGGGTGGTGGCGAGACGTGCGTATTGAGGATGGGAGTTGAGGCCGGTGCCGACCGCGGTGCCCCCCAGCGGCACGCGCACCAGCTCGTCGACAGCCGCGCGTGCGCGCCGGGTCGACTCTTCCATCTGTCCTGCGTAGCCGCGAAACTCCTGGCCGAGGCGAATCGGAGTTGCGTCCTGCAAATGCGTGCGACCGGTCTTGACCACCGGCCAGAACTCCCGGCTCTTCACCTCGAGCGCGCGCTGCAGACGCTCCAGCGCCGGGATCAGCTCCTCGTGGATCGCCATCGCGGCCGCGAGCTGAATCGCGGTCGGGATGACATCGTTCGAGGACTGGCAGATGTTGACGTGATCGTTGGGGTGGACGAGCTTCGAGCCACGCTCACCACCGAGCATCTCGGTGGCGCGGTTGGCGATGACCTCGTTGGCGTTCGTGTTGGTTGAGGTTCCGGACCCCGTCTGGTAGACGTCGATCGGGAACTGGTCGTCGAGCTTGCCGTCGACGACCTCCTGCGCGGCAGCCGCGATCGCGCGGGCCCGCCGGCGTGGCAGCAGACCGAGCTCGCGGTTGGTCTGTGCGGCCGCTCGCTTGACCATGCCGAGGGCGCGAATGAAGCGTCGGGGAAACGGCTGGCCGGAGATCGGGAAGTTGAGGACCGCACGCTGCGTCGAGGCGCCGTAGTACGCGTCGGCCGGAACGTCCATCTCACCCATGGAGTCGCGCTCGATCCGCGTTCTCTTGGCCAACGCCGTGATTCTAGAGTGGCTACTGAATGCGACTGGCTGCGCTCGACATCGGCTCCAACACGATCCACGTTCTGGTCGCCGACGTGGTTCGCGGCAAGCTCGAGGACGTCGCGCACTACGTCGAGATGCCGGAGCTGGGGGCGCAGGTGGCGCGGACCGGCGCCGTCGGCAGCCGCGGCGCGATCGCGCTGCGGGCCGTGCGCA
>DASXSD010000104.1:0-10667 GCA_036506195.1 Candidatus Dormiibacterota bacterium | reverse complement strand
GAGATCACCTCGCGGGCGGCTCTGTCCCAGCTGAACCTCCGGGCGCGCTGGATTCCCGCACGGCTCCAGCGCTCGCGCTCTCGGATCATCGCCACCGCCGCCTCGCCCAGCGCGACCGCGTCGCCGTCGTCGACCAGCATCCCGGCGTCGCCCACGACCTCCGGGAGGCTCGAGTTGCGAAACGCGGCGACCGGGCACCCGCAGGCCATCGCCTCCAGGCATGGCAGGCCGAAGCCTTCGTACCGGCTCGGGAAGACCAGGCATGCCGCGGCGGAGTAGAGGTCGGCGAGGGCGTCATCGTCGACGCGGCCGAGCTGGACGGCGCCGCTCATGGCGGGCGGAGCCTGGCGACCGGGCTCGCCCGCGATCACCAGCTGAAGCGCGGACTCGGTCGCGCGCGCGGTTTCCCATGCCTGGAGCAGGGAGCTCGGATCCTTCCGCGCGTCGAGCGCGCCCACGAACAGGAGGTATGGCGCCTCCAACCCCCACCTCTCGTTGACCCGCTCGGCCGCGCCATCCCTCGGCGCGAAGATGGGATCCGCGGCCTCGGGGATGATCCGCACGCGCTTGTGGGCAGCGACGCGCAGGCGAAACGCATCCTCCGCGGTCGCCTTGGAAACCGCGATCACCAGGTCGGCGCGCCTCAGGAATCTGAACGCGGCCAGGTAGCGAAGCCGCTCGCCGCGCATCCGCGGTCCACCCCACGCCCAGGGGATCAGGTCGTGCAGCGTGACCACGAGCGGGCACGGGCACCTCCCCGGTAGATGAAAGTCGATCGCGTGATATACGTCCGGGTCGATGCGCTGGATGTCCGCCGTCAACGCGACCGCGTCCTCATACGCCGCAAGCTGGCCGTGGTTGCGGCGCCGGCATCCCACCAGCCGGTAGCGGCCGGCGGGGAGCGCCGGCTCGTCGAAGGCGACATCGAGAAGAAGCGTGAGGTTGCGGTCGAACCCTGCCCGGATCAAGCCGCCGAGCAGGCCTCGCGCGTAAGCGCCGACCCCGCGGCTGCCGCTCGGGCCCTGAAGCGGTCTCATGTCCAGCAGCACGGACAGGCGACCACCGCCCTTCCGGGGTGAGTTCATGAGCCCGCAGATCATAATTTGGCCGCCAAATGAGCGACCTCGACCTGGTGATCGTTGGCGGCTGCGGGCACGTCGGCCTTCCGCTCGCGCTGTCGCTGGCCGACTGCGGCTACACGGTCGGCATCAACGACATCGACCAGCGCAAGATCGACCAGGTCAAGGCCGGCCAGGTGCCGTTCCGCGAGAGCGGGGCCGAGGCGCTGCTCACCAGGTTGTTGCCCACGGGCCGCCTCGAGCTGTCGCGCGATCCGGCGATGCTGCGACGCACGCGCACCGTGATCCTCGTCATCGGCACGCCGATCGACGAGTTCATGAATCCTTCCGTGCGCATCTTCGAGCGGGTCCTCGACGAGCTGACCCCGCATCTTCAGAACGGCTCGCTTGTCGTCCTTCGTTCGACCGTCTATCCAGGCACGACCGAGACGGTCGAGCGCCGGCTCCGCGCCGCCGGCATCGACGCCGAGGTCGCCTTCTGCCCCGAGCGCATCGCCGAAGGTCACGCGCTCGAGGAGTTGCGCACCCTGCCCCAGCTGGTCGGCGTCAACTCCGACTCTGCGTTCGAGAAGTCGAAGCAGCTGTTCGAACGGCTTGGTGTGTCGGTCGTGCGCACGACGCCGCTCGAGTCGGAGCTCGCCAAGCTGCTGACCAACACCTGGCGCTACATGAAGTTCGCGATTGCCAATCAGTTCTTCCAGATCGTCAACCGCTCGGGCCTCGACTACAGCCGCGTCCTGAACGCGATCCGCCAGGACTACCCGCGCGCCCAAGACCTGCCAGGCCCCGGCTTCGCGGCGGGACCATGCCTGCTGAAGGACACGATGCAGCTCTCCGCGTTCACGGCCGACCACTTCCCGATGGGACAGGCCGCGATGCAGGTCAACGAGGGCCTACCGGGCTACATAGTCGACACCCTCAACTCGAGGCGGCCACTCCTCGGCCGCACGGTCGGCATTCTCGGCATGGCGTTCAAGGGGGAGTCCGACGACCCACGCGCTTCTCTCAGCTACAAGCTTCGCAAGCTCGCGCAGTTCAAGGGCGCGAAGGTCATGTGCACCGACCCGTACATCGCCGACCCGACCTTCGAGCCGCTCGAGACCGTGCTGCGCGACTCGGAGCTCATCGTGGTCGGCGCCCCGCACCGCGCGTATCGCGGCCTCGAGCTCGACGGCCGGGAGGTCGTCGACATCTGGGGGATCACGGGTCCCATCCGGTTATGAGAGGGAACGCGACATTCGCCTCTCGTTGGCGATAGTCCGGACTATCGCGGTTTGGGCATGTCCCATGTGTCGAGTTAGTCCGGACTATCCCGCAAAGTCTGAACTCAACGCGTGAAAGTTCTCATCACCGGCGCGGCTGGGTTCATCTGCGGGTACCTGGTGGCCGAGCTGCTGCAGGCCGGGCACGAGGTGGTCGGGGTCGACAACTTCAGTAAGTACGGTCCCGTCCGGCGGACGTTCGACAACGACCCTCGCTATCGCCTCGTCGAGGGCGACGCCAAGGACACCGAGCTCCTGAGCCGGCTCGCGCGCGACTGCGACCAGGTGGTCGCGGGCGCCGCGATGATCGGCGGCATCTCCTACTTCCACGAGTTCGCCTACGACCTGCTGGCGGAGAACGAGCGCATCACCTCGTCCACGTTCGACGCGGCGCTGAGCGCCTTTCGCGGCGGACGGCTCCAGAGGATCACGGTGATCTCGAGCAGCATGGTCTTCGAGTCAGCTTCGGTCTTCCCGACTCCGGAAGGCGCGCAGCTCACCAGCCCTCCCCCGCGCTCGACCTATGGATTCCAGAAGCTCGCCACCGAGTATTTCGCCCTCGGCGCGCACGAACAGTACGGCCTCCCCTTCACCATCCTGCGTCCCTTCAACTGCGTCGGGATCGGCGAGCGCCGCGCGCTGCGCGACCACGACGTGCGCAGCGGGAACGTGAAGCTTGCGATGAGCCATGTCGTGCCGGACCTGGTGCAGAAGGTCCTCAAAGGGCAGGACCCGCTGCACATCCTCGGCGACGGCAGCCAGGTCCGTCACTACACCTACGGCGGCGACCTGGCCGTGGGGATCCGGCTGGCGATGGAGTCGGAGCGAGCCCTCAACGAGGACTTCAACCTCTCGACGGCGCGCTCGACGACGGTGCGCGAGCTCGCGGAGATCGTTTGGCGCAAGGTTCACGGTCGCGACCGGACATTGCACCTGGTCTCCGATGCGCCCTATGAGCACGACGTCCAGATGCGCGTCCCGGACGTGCTCAAGGCGCGCGAAGTGCTGGGCTTCGAAGCCAGCACGCCCCTGGAAGACGTGCTCGATGAGGTCATCCCTTGGATCCGCGACGAGATCTCGGCCGGCCGGATCTGACGACCCCGGCGCTCAGCGTCGTCATCCCCGTCTACAACGAGGGCGAGAACGTGGTGCCGACGCTTCGGGGCGTGGTCGAGCAAACGAAGACCAGGCCCCTGGAGGTCCTGGTGGTGCACGACTTCGAGGAGGACAGCACGGTCCCGGTGGTGAAGCGACTGCAGGCCGAGCTCCCGGAGGTGCGCCTGCACAGGAACACCCTTGGGCGCGGCGTCTTGAACGCGATGAAGTCCGGGCTCCGGGCGGCGCGGGCGCCCTTCGTCCTGATCACGATGGGCGACGGCTCGGACAACCCGGCCGACATCGACCCGATGTACAGGCTCGCGCGCGACGGCGCCGATGTCGTGGCCGGCTCGCGCTACATGCGCGGAGGAAGGCAGGTCGGTGGCCCGCTGGTCAAGCGGACGATGTCGCGGATGGCGGGCCTGTCTCTGCACTGGCTGGGCGGCCTCCCGATCCACGACTCGACCAGCAACTTCCGGCTCTACTCCAAGCGCCTCCTCAACCAGGTCACGATCGAGTCCCGGGGCGGATTCGAGCTGGGCCTCGAGCTGACGGTCAAGGCCTACCGGCTGGGGCTGCGAGTCGCTGAGGTGCCGACGACTTGGCGCGACCGAACCGCCGGCCAGAGCCGTTTTCGTCTATTGGAATGGCTCCCTCGGTATTTGCACTGGTACTGGCGTGGAATGGGTGGAAGATTCGGTCCCAGCCGATAGGATTTCGATCGTGAAAATGCGACTACGGCTCGGGGTCACGGTCGGTCTTCTGGCGCTGTTTCCGCTCGGCGCGGCCGCCGCCTCACCCACCCCGTCGCCCAGCCTGGACCAGGTCCTGCTCGCGCCGCCGGCGGGCTACCTGCCCGTGGCGACGGCGCCGATCAAGGGCCGCTTCACGGCAGCCCAGTACGCGAGCCACTACGGCGAGGCGGCCGTCCAGGCCGAGCACGCGCTCAAGGGCGCAGGGTTCGTGGACGGCTACGGCATGACGTGGACCCAGAAGTCGACCCGGCGGGTCCTGGTCGAGTTCGTGATTGCGTTGGCCGGGGGCGCGGGCGCTCGGAGCTGGCTCAGCTACGAGGAGGCGGCTGACAAGGCGAAGGCCGCGTGGAAGAAATCCAACCCCCTCCCGGGCATCGACCCCTACTACGGCGGGCACTTCGTCTCCGGCGCCACGACCAGCGACGTATTCGAGTTTGTCAAAGGCAACGACCTGTTCAGCGTCGGGTTCTATTCGCCCAAGAACGACGTCCTGGCGCTGGCCACCGCCCAGGCCACGAGCCAGTTCAACGCCGCACCCACCTCGACGATATCCACCGACCAGTGGCCCGAGAACGCGACCAGGCCGGCCCCGGCCGCGGCAGCTTCTGTGTCTCTCCCGAACATCTCCGGGGTGGTGCCCTACGTGCTGGCGGTCATCTTCGTCATCGGCGTGCTGGCCGTCGCGGCCGGGTTGTTCCTGAGGTGGATGCGTTGGAGGTCGGCGCCCCGATCGATGGCCGTCCAGCTGTCGCCCGACGGAAGCCACTGGTGGGACGGCCGGGCGTGGCACGAGAGCGCCCGCGAGGCTCCGCCTTTCGCGCAGCGAAGCGGGGATGGCGGGTACTGGTGGGACGGCCGTACCTGGCGACCCGTCCCCCTCACGTCTCAGGCCGCAAGCCTCCGATAGCCAGGAAGGAATTCCGCAACCCACGGCTAAGATGTCGCGCGTGAACCGCTTGATTTACGCAGCCGCGATCTCGCTTCTCGCCCTCGGACCCGTCTCCGCGTCCGCCTCTCCAACCCCGTCTCCAACCCTCGACGCGCTGCTCACGGCGCCGCCAAGCGGATACACGGAGCTGACCTCCTCGCCGTTCCACGGCAAGTTCACCGCCCACGACTACGCGCAGGCGAGCGACTCTTCGAAGGCCGGCCAGATCGAGCAGACCTTGAACAAGGACGGTTTTGTCGACGGCTACGGGATGACCTGGATCCACCAGGCCTCGCAGCACGCGCTGGTCGAGGCGGTCATCGCCTTCACGGGCGCCAAGGGCGCCAAGAGCTGGCTGATCTCCGCGGAGGCAGGCGACAAGGCGGACCCCACGTACGACCACGCCGTCTCCATCACGGGCATCTCGCCCTACTACGGCGGCCATTTCAAGTACTCGTCCAGCAACACGATCGGCGATGTCTTCTCGTTCGTGAAAGGCAACGACGTCTTCATCGTCGGCTTCGTGTCGACCAGGGACGACGTCCTGAGCCTGGCGACGCAGCAGACCAGGACCCAGTACGACTCGGCGCCGAAGGAGACGATCCCATCGTCGCAGTGGCCGGAAAACGCCTCGAGCGGCGGCGGGGCGTTCCCGATCCTCGCCGTGGGCATCGTCGGCATCCTGATCGTGCTGGCCGTGGTGGCGGTGCTGGTGCTGACGATGCGGCGCCGCGGCGCGATGGCGCCCGCCATGGCGGGGATGCCAGGCGCGATGGGCGCGCCAGTCCAGATGTCGGCCGACGGAAATTACTGGTGGGACGGCCAGACGTGGCGCGACGCGGCGCACGAGGTGCCGCCCTCAGCCCAGAGGTCGAGCGATGGCGCACTGTGGTGGGATGGACAGAGGTGGCGCCCGATGGCCGGAGCCGGTGAGTCCGCGCCCGCGCCGCCAACCGCCTGAGGTCGCAGTCCTCCGGCTCATCGTCGCCGCCGCCCTCGCGGCGATTTCCCTGTATCCGGTGACGGCATTTGCCGCGCCGACGCCTTCGCCAACGCTCGACACCCTGCTGGCGGAGCCGCCGGAGTCCGGCTACGAGGTGAATTCCCAGGCGGTGTCGCTCGACGGCGAGTTCGGCGCGGATGAGTACGTCGATTTCCTCGGTCCCGACGACCCGTCGGTCACGCGGAAGGCGCTCCACGATGACGGATTCGTCACGGGCTTCGGCAGGACCTGGGTCCAGGAGACGTCGCAGCACCTCCTGCTGGAGGTCGTGATCGCCTTCACCGGCGGCGCCGGCGCGAAGAAGTGGCTGGGCATGTCGGAGGCTCTCGACAAGGCGGACACGTATTACAAGCGCGCGATCTCGGTCAGCGGCATCGATGCGTATTACGGCGTGCACTTCGAGGACCCGTCCTCGCCCGCATATGCCGACATTGTCTCCTTCGTCAAAGGGAATGACTACTTCCTCGTCGGGCTCGTCTCCACCGCAGACGACCTTGGCGACGCAGCGTCGAGACAGACCCACCGCCAGTTCGACACCGCGCCGCCCTACACGATCCCTCCGTCGAAGTGGCCGGAGTCGGCGCGCTCGATCCTGTCCGACCCGGCACGGATCACGACCACCGCAGCGTACGTGCTCGGAGGCGTGGTGGTGCTCGCACTCCTCACCGGCCTCATCCTGCTCGTGCTCGTGCGGTCGCGACGGCGCCCCGCCGGCCAGCTCGCCGGCGTCACGGCGCTGCACGTGTCGAGCGACGGTCGCTACTGGTGGGACGGCCAGGCGTGGCGCGACACGTCGCGCGATGTTCCGCCGGGTGCACTCAGGTCGGAGGACGGGCGCTACTGGTGGGACGGCGCCGAGTGGCGCCTGATCGAGCAGCCTTCTAGCTGACCAACGGTTTGTAGTTGCGCCGGTAGTACTCCCAGTACTCGCCTGACTTCAGCGGCCGCCACCAGTCCTCGTGCTCCTGGTACCAGCGGACGGTTCGCTCGAGCCCCGCCGCCAGCGTGACCCGCGGCTCCCAACCGAGCGCCGTGATCTTGCCGATGTCCATGGCGTATCGGTAGTCGTGGCCCGGCCGGTCGGCCACGAACTGGATCAGGCTCCGAGGCTTGCCCATGATGTCGAGCACCGTCTCAGCGACCTGGAGACCGCTCGTCTCCGTCCCGGTGCCGATGTTGTAGACCTCGCCCAGCGGCGCCTCGCGCAGGACGAGGTCGATGGCCCGGCAGTGATCGTCGACGTAGACGAAGTCCCTGACCGCTGAACCGTCCTTGTAGAGGGGCAGGCGCATGTCGTCGATCGCGTTCGTGACCAGGACCGAGACCAGCTTCTCGGGATACTGGTACGGACCGTAGGTGTTGGACCCGCGCGTGACCAGGAGTGGAAGCCCGAAGCTCTGCGCGTATGCCTGGGCGATGTGCTCACCCGCGGCCTTGCTCGCCGAGTAGGGGCTGCGCGGGCGGAAAGCATCGCTCTCGGCGGACCTGCCTTCGGGGACGTGGCCGTACACCTCGTCGGTGCTCACCAGCAGGAACAGCTTGTGGCCCTTGTTGCGCGCGGCCTCGCAAAGCACGGCGGTTCCCCTCACGTCGGTTTCGATGAATGCGAAAGGGTCCATCAACGAGCGGTCGACGTGCGTTTCGGCCGCGAAGTTGACGATCGCGTCCACCTCCGCCACGAGTGACTCGACGAGATCGGCATCGCAGATGTCGCCATGCACGAACCTGTAGCCCGGCTGTCCTTCGAACGCGACGAGGTTGGCGAGATTGCCCGCGTAGGTGAGCTTGTCGAGGACGACGATCTCGACCTCGGGCCGGTTCCGGCGGAGATGGCGGACGAAGTTCGAGCCGATGAACCCGGCGGCTCCGGCGATCAGGAGTCGCTGGACCGTGCGGCTCACTTGATGGGAGGACCCGCCGTCCAGTCGTAGCCGATGGTCGGGTCGTCGTGCGGGATGCGGCCTTCGTCGTCAGGCGCGTAGACGCTGGAGGTCACATACAGCAGATGCGTGAGCTCCAGCGCCCGGCATCCATGCGCCACGCCGGGCGGGATCTTCAGGCACGCGGGCGACGCGTCGCCCATCACCAGCTCCATGAGCTGGCCTTTGGTCGGCGATCCCTCGCGCGTGTCGTACAAAGCAACCTTCAGGGCGCCGATCACATACCACCAGTCGGTCTGGTGCTGATGGATGTGCCACGCCTTGGTCACCCCGGGGTACATGAGCGAGTGGCTCCACTGGCCGAAGTGCTCGAAGAAGCCGTCGGTCTCCCTGATGACCTCACGGAAGAATCCACGCTCGTCGTCGTGCGTGACGAGCTCCTTGACGACCACCCCCTCGATGCTCATGTCTATTTGTTGACGCCATGGGAGCGCACGAAGTCGCCGACCGCGTAGTAGGCCTGGATCGACTCGCCGGCATCGCCCCAGAACCCCTCGAGGATGTCGTACTCCATCCACCCGCGGTCGAGGTACCAGTTGTTGACGTCAGTGATCTCGAGCTCTCCGCGTCCCGAGGGTTTCAGGTTGGGCAGGACATTCCAGACGGTTTCGTCGTAGAAGTACACGCCCGTGACCGCAAACTCGCTGGGCGGTTCCTTCGGCTTCTCGAGAATGCGCGCGATGCGCCGGTCCCCATCGAGCTGGGCGACGCCAAGGTTTCGAAGGTGCTCGAGGTCAGTCTCCTTCGACAGGACCACGCGCGCCCCACGTTTCTGCATGCTGAAGGCCTCCACGCAAGGGCGCAGCGAGTGCTCGAATACATTGTCGGCAAGAAGGACGACGCACCGATCGCCGTCCACAAACTTCTCGGCCAGTACGAGCGCCTCCGCGATCCCACCCGCTTTCTCCTGGTAGGCGTAGAAGAGACGCTCGATGCCGAACTCGTTGCCATTGCCAAGGAGGCGCAGGAACTCGCCCGCATGAGTTCCGCCGGTGACGAGCATGATCTCGCCCACGCCGGCGCTGACAAGGGCCTCGATGCCGTAATTGATCATCGGCCTGTCGTACAGCGGAAGCAGGTGCTTGTTTGTGATTCGCGTCAGCGGGTGCAGCCGGCTGCCCGTACCGCCGGCCAGGATCACTCCTTTCAAATGACAACCCTCACAGCCCGGATTATCGTCTAGCGGTAAATGGGGTCCACTCCGCAGGGCCGGGGCCCGACGACCTTCTCGCCGGACGGTTTCTGGTGGTGGGACGGCGCCCAGTGGCGATCAGCGGTCTCGCCGGACAGGAGGTGGCGCTGGAACGGCCAGGCCTGGGTGCCCCTGCGGCCGCTGGCTCCGCCTGCCCGTGGAGGCGGCGCCGCCACGGCGGCGATCCTGGTCACCGTGCTCGCCTTTGGCGGCGTAATCGTGTTGGTCGCGATCCTGACGCTGGTCATCCTCTTGACCATGGGCAACCAGCTCTCCAACGTCTTCTCGAACGTGGTCGCCGCCCTGGGCGCTACCCCGAGCCCCTGAACCCACCGTCAGCCACAACTTCTTGTGGCAGACTGGCGCCACTCAAACGATGGCGAGACCCGAGAACTGGCCGCGAACGATCCTGCACGTCGATCTGGACGCCTTCTACACGTCCGTCCACCAGCGGGACGACGCCAAGCTGCGCGGCATCCCGGTCGCGGTCGCCGGGCGCTCGCGCCGCGCGGTCGTGATGGGTGCGTCGTACGAGGCGCGCGCGTACGGCGTGCGCTCCGCGATGCCGCTGCACGAGGCGCTTCAGGTGTGCCCTCAGCTCACGGTCGTGCCGCCCGACGGCGCGCGCTACCGCGAGGCGAGCCGCGTCGTGCACCAGATCTTTCGCCGCTTCACCTCGCCCGAGCTGGTCGAAGGCATCGCGCTCGACGAGGCCTACCTGGACGTCACCGCCCGTACCCGGCACGGCACCTCGACCGCCGACGATGTCGCGCGGCGTATCAAGTTCCAGATCCACACCGAGGCCGGCCTGACCGCGTCGGTCGGGGCGGCGACGTCGAAGCTCGTCGCCAAGGTGGCGAGCGGGACGCGCAAGCCCGACGGCCTTGTGCTCGTGCTCCCGGGCACCGAGTCCGATTTCCTGGCCCCGCTCCCCGTGGGCGTGATCCCGGGCCTGGGTCCGAAGACTGAGGAGAGGTTGCACGCGATGGGCCTGCGCACAGTGGGCGCGCTGGCGGCTTACGAGACCCAGCGTCTGGTCCAGGCGCTGGGCACGAACGGCGCCGTCTTGCAGCGGCTGGCCCAGGGTCGGGACCGGACGCCGGTCGATGGAAGCAGGCCGGCCAAGACGATCTCCGCGGAGACCACCTTCGAAGACGACGTCAGCGACCGAAGCCAGCTCGAGCGTGCGCTGCGCGACCTGACCGACCGCGTGACGGAGAGGCTGAAGACGGACGGAGTCCGCGCGCGGACCGTCTACGTGAAGTTGAAGCTGCCGGACTTCAGGCTCGTGAGCCGCCAGGTGAGCCGGACGAGCCCGACCGACGACGTCGAGACGATCTTCCGCGCCGCCCGCTCGGCGCTGGAGAAGTCGCACGTGGAGTCGCGGCCGGTGCGCCTGATCGGGGTGGG
>DASXSD010000103.1:0-9724 GCA_036506195.1 Candidatus Dormiibacterota bacterium | reverse complement strand
CGACGGCTGCGGGCCGTTCCCGACAGCCCTGGCGTCTACATGTTCCGGGACAGCAAGACGCAGGTCATCTACGTCGGCAAGGCCCTGCGCCTGCGCGACCGCCTGCGCTCGTATTTCACCCCTGGTTACGCGGAGACGGCGCGCGTATCGGAGCTGATACGGCGCGCCACCGACTTCGAGTTCATCACCACCGCCAATGAGGTCGAGGCTCTCGTCCTCGAGAACAGCCTCATCAAGAACTACCGGCCGCGCTTCAACATCCGGCTCAAGGACGACAAGAACTACCTCTACCTGAAGCTGCCGGTCACCGAGGCGTTCCCACGCGTCCACTACTCGCGGCGCGTCCAGAACGACGGCGCCCTGTACTTCGGGCCCTACACATCGGCGCAGTCGCTGCGTTCGACCGTGAAGTCGATCCGCCAGCTGCTGCCCTTCCGGACGTGCTCGGACGAGATCTTCAAGCAAGGCAAGGTCTGCCTCGACTTTCACATCAAGCGCTGTCCGGGGCCGTGCGAGCGGCGCATCACCTCCGACGACTACAAGGCGCGAATCAACGAGGTCGCGATGTTCATGGAAGGCCGCTCCGACCTCCTCGTGCGCGAGCTCGAGGATAGGATGGAGACCGCCGCGGACAGGCTCGACTTCGAAAACGCCGCGCGCTATCGCGACCAGCTGCACTCGATCGAGCGCATCGCGGACCGCCAGAAGGTGCTGACCCGCGGCCGGGACGACCAGGACATCGTCGCCTACGCACGCACCGGCAACGAGGTCTTCGTCGAGGTCGCGTACGTACGCCAGGGCAAGATGGTGGGGCACGACGGCCACGCCCTCGATGGCGCCGCCGACGCGACCGAGCCCGAGCTGCTGCGCGGCTTCATGCTCCAGTACTACTCGAGCGCGACGCACGTGCCGCGCACGGTCGTCCTCCCCGGCGCCGTCGACGAACCGGAGCTGATCACGGGATGGTTGAGCGAGAAGCGAGGCCGCCCGGTGACGCTCGAGGTGCCCCAGCGTGGCCGTAAGCGCGGCCTCGTGACGCAGTTGGCCGAGACGGCGAAGCAGGAGCTGGAGCAGATCCGCATCCAGGCCGACTACGACCGCAGTCGCACCGAGCCGATGCTGGCCGCCCTCGCCGAGGCCCTCGACCTGGAGAGCCCACCGAGGCGCATCGAGTGCTACGACATCTCCAACATCCAGGGCGATTCAGCCGTGGGTTCGATGGTCGTGTTCGAAGACGGCCGGCCGCGCAACGACCACTACCGCCACTTCCGGATCAAGTTCATGCCTGGGCCCAACGATTTCGCGATGCTCCAGGAGGTGCTGCGCAGGCGGCTCGAGAGGCTCGAGTCTGCGCAGCGCCGCGAGGAGGCGGACATCGTCGGTGACCGCTCCTTCACGACCCGGCCTGACCTGATACTGATCGATGGCGGGAAGGGCCAACTCAGCGCGGCGCTCGAGGTGATGGAGGCGGCCGGCTACGCCGACATTCCGACGTTCGCGCTCGCCAAAGAGCGCGAGGAGATCTTCGCTCCTGGCCGCGCCGAGCCCATCGTGCAGGAGCACAACTCGCCGGGGATGTTCCTCGTCCAGCGCGTCCGCGACGAGGCGCACCGGTTCGCGATCACGCATCACCGAAAGGTCCGGTCCCGCAAAGCGCTCACGTCGCCGCTCGACTCGGTGGAAGGCATCGGGCCCGCGCGTAAGCGCGCACTGCTGAGACACTTCGGCTCGGTGCAGGCGATTCGCGAAGCTCCGGTCGGCGAGATCGTCCAGCTCGGCATCCCCGAAAGGCTTGCGGCGCGCTTGAAGGAAACGCTGTGAGGCTCGTCGTCGTCGGCGCCTGTGATCGCGAGCAGCTGGAAGAGTCCATGACCGCGTTCATCGACGCTGGCTTCCAGCGCATCGATGAGCTCGACGGAATCGCCGAAGGTGACTTCGTGCTTGGAGCGAGCGACGGTGGCGCCGAGCTGCTTAGAGAGGCTGACCGCCGCGCCATCAAATACGTCCTCGTGCACGACGGCGACGACGACCGCCATCCCGGTGGCACATACGAACGAGCCCATCATCGGATCGAAGCCGGCCAGCGACAGGAGCTCGCGGCGCATCTCCGCAGTCGCGAGCGACCGCTCATCACATGCCTCGCTTTCGGTTACAAGAACGGTGCGCCCTCCGACGCGGCGCTGCTGATCGATGCCCGCTTCCTCGACAACCCGTACTGGGTGCCGGAGCTGCGGAATCTCTCAGGTCGGGACGAACAGGTGGCGGCGTTCGTCTTGAAGCAACCCGCGGCGAGTCGTTTGCTCGACGACGTGCACAGAATGGTCTCGGACCTCCTGCCGCTCTACCAGGAAAAAGGGCGGATGCACCTGGTCGTCGCGTTCGGATGCACGGGCGGACGCCATCGCTCGGTGGTGCTGGCGTCCGAGCTGGCGCGCAGGCTGCGCGAGAAAGAAGGGATCGACGTCGACTTCGTGACCCGCGACCTCTAATGAGGTGACGCGAGCTCTCGTCATCGGCGGCGCCGGTTTCATCGGCGTCGCCGCGTGCAAGGAGCTCATGCGTCGCGGTGTGGAAACCATCGCCGCCGGTCGCAAGGACCGGCCCTTCGGCACCTTCACGAGCTACGTCGCCTTCGACCGCGGCGACGAGGCACAGCTGGCGAAAGCGCTCGCGCAGACAGAGCCGGACGTGGTGCTGGACCTCGCGTGTTTCCAGTCACCCGAGATCGAGGCAGTGGCTCGCAACTTCAAGGGCACCAGGTATGTCTTCGTCTCCACGGGCGTGTACCCGGACCTGCATGGCAAGCCGGCGCGAGAGGAGGACTTCGTGCCGCTGTCTGGGGATCCACCCGACGCGCTCGAATACCTCGACGGCAAGCGATGGTGCGAGACCTTATTGACGCGGCACCCCGAGCTGCCGTGGACGGTGGTCCGGCCGCCCGCGGTGTTCGGACCCGGGGACCACACGCTTCGCATCGCCGCGTACATCGAGCGCATCGCCGACGGCGGGCCGCTGCTCGTCCCGGCGGAGACCTATGAGCAGCGCGCGAACCTCGCCTGGGTGAAAGACATCGGCTTCGCCTGCGCGCTGGCCTGCGACGTGCGCAAGGACACCACCCACAAGGCCTACAACGCCGCGTTCGAGAACGTGAGCCTCCGCGACCTGATCGAGGGCATTGCTCGCGCGCTGGGTGTGACGGCGCGGATGCATCCGATCCCGTTTGCCGAGCTCCCCGACGGGGCCAGCCCCTATGGTCCAGACCCGCGCCGGCACGCGGGCTACGACATCAGCCGCGCTCGCAAAGAGCTGAGTTTTGAACCGTCCGCGCTGGAAGACGCGCTGGCGGAGACGCTCGCCTGGTATCGGGTTGCGCGGCCGTCCCACAAGGGATACGAGAACCGCAAGCAGGAGCTCGCGCTTGCCGGACGCGATTGAGGTTCTCTCGAAGAGGCTGCGGCGCCAGGCCGCCTGGTGCGCCGAGCTCGACTCTCCGTTCTACGCCTCGCTGCTGGAATCCGCCGCCGACGACCTGGAGGTGGAGGGACCGGTGTGGCAGGTCCTGAGCGGTTTCGAAGAGGAGCCGGGCAGAGCCGCGCTTGCCCTGCGACTCATGGGTGTGGTCCACCGTCTCGTCCTCGAGGACGACCTGCCCGAGCTCGCCCGCCATTACCCGTCGACCGGCGGCGATGGCGAGCCGTCGACCACCTGGCCGGTCTTCAGGCAAGCGCTCATCGACCGCCATCCGAAGGTCCGAGCCTTGCTCGGCGGAGGCTGCCAGACCAACGAGGTGGGCCGCAGCGCCGCCTTGCTCGGCGGCTTTCTCGAGGTCGCGCACCGGACCAGGCGACCGCTTCGCCTCCTCGAGATCGGCGCCAGCGCCGGCCTCAACCTGCTCTGGGACAGTTACCGGTACGAATCCGCCAAAGGCGCCTGGGGCGATGTCACCTCGCCGGTCCGCTTCACGCACTCGTACGAGGTGCCACCGCCGATGAATCGAGCCGCGGCCGTCGTCGAGCGCAAGGGCTGCGACCTCAACCCCATCGACCCCACGTCGGACGAGGGCGCGCTGACCCTGCGCTCATTCGTCTGGGCCGACCAGCTTGGCCGCCTCGCGACGCTGGACGGCGCCATCGAGATCGCCGGCCGGATGAAAGTCGAGGTCGAGAAGGTCGGGGCGGCGGATTTCCTGGAGCGCGAGCTCGCACGCACCGACCCGCGGGTCGCGACCGTGGTCTTTCACTCGGTGTTCATGCAGTACGTCGGCGAGGCGGAGCGGAAGCGGCTCGCCGCCGCGCTCCACGGAAGCGGGGTCTTTCACCTGAGCTTCGAGCCTGGAGAGCAAGCCGCAGCGCGCTTCGAGGTCCGGCTCGACGACGAGCTGCTGGGCACGAGCCTGGCCCACGGGACCCGAGTGCGCTGGCTCGCTACTCCTCGGCGTGGCTCCGGTTGAGGACGTAGGCGGCGAGGAACGCCACCGCGACCAGGCCGGGCGACCATCCGATGTTCGGCCCGGTCGGATCGTTTTGCGACAGGTCGACGAAGATCGCAAGCCCGCTGATCGCCGCAAAGACCAGGACGATCAAGACCCCACGCACCGCGCCGTGGCGGGCGAAGAACAGCTCCAGCTCGAGCTGCCATCCTGGTCGATGGCGCTCATGGACGTGTACTCGACGCGCGGCGTGGGCAGCGATCCGCTCGCGCCGGCCCATCCGATAGCGGGCGCTGCGGGGCAAGCTCTCGAAAGGCACGTGCTCCACCTCACGCTCTCGCGGCGGCGGCACCTCCAACGGCTCCCACAACGGCTCGTGGCGATACCTCCGGTACAGGACATACGTGAGCACGCCGAGGACGAGCCAGCTCATGAAGATCAGGGTCGAGTTGGAGATGTTTTGAAACATGAGCTGGGTGAAGACGGTGCCGATGAAGAGAGCCCCGACAAGAGATAGCACGGGAATGCTGTCACGACCGAACTTGATGTTCCAGGGCATCCGGTAAGGGCGGTGCAACGCAGGTTCGATGAAGCGTAGGCGCATCACCGCGAGGTGGGCAGAGCAGAACGCGAAGGTGGCCGCGAGCGAGTAGACGGCACTGATCAGGTCGATCTCGGCGCTGTGGACGATGATGCCGGGCAGCACCAGCACGGCGGCCGCGATCCCGAACACGATGATCGAGAAGTACGGCGTCTTGAACTTGGGGTGGAGCTTCGCGAATCGCTTCGGAAGGAGATCGACGCCGGCCAGCGAGTAGCTGAGCCGTGAGATGCCGATCAGCCCGGCGTTGGTGGCGATGACCAGGATGGTGAACGCAAGGATGCCGACCCAGATTCCGGCCCAGAAGGCAAGTGGCTGGACGAAGTTGCTCACGATCCCGGCCACGGGGTCTTCCTTGTATTTGACAGCCAGGTCGGTCACGTAGTGACCGGTACCGGGATCCAGGTAGACGGGGAAGACGCTCATGCCGATCGTGGGCAGGAACGCCGAGACGAACAGCACGGCGACGATCACCCACACCGTGGCACGCGGGACGTTGCGCCCGGGGTCCTTGGCTTCTTCGGACAGGTTCGAGATGGTCTCGATGCCGGTGTATGTGACCATCGCGATCGAGACGCTGGCCAGAAAGCTGCCCCAGGTCGGCGCGATTCCCAGATGCACGTTGCTGATGACGGTCCTGATGTTGAGCAGCAGGATCAAGCCGAGGATGACGAGGACGAGCTGCGTGATGAGGTCCACGAACGCCAGCACGAGGTTGAGCAGGCTGGACTCCTGGATCCCGATCACGTTGACGATGATCAGCAAACCGATGAGGGCCGCCGTCGCGCCAACGTGCGCGAAGTCGTTGTATCGGAGCTCGTGGAAGATCGGGCTGTACTTCTCGAAGACACCGAGGTAGCCGATGGCGAAATACGCCGAGATCGATGCGGTCGCGGTGTAGTTGAGCAGCTGGACCCAGCCCACGATGAATCCGATCGGCTGGTTGAAAGCCCTGCGCGCGAAGCTCGAGCTGCCCCCCGCATGGGGTAGGGCTGCGGTGCCCTCCGCGTAGTTGAGCGCCGTGGTGACGAAGATGAAGCCCGCGAGGATGAGCGCGACGGGGGTCAGGCCGAGGGCAAAGGCGGCGGTGACACCGAGGGCGTAGTAGATGCTCGAGCCAACGTTGCCGTAGCACGCGGCGAAAAGCGCCGAGGCGCCCAGCGTGCGGGGGAGCTTGGCCGGCCGGCGAACCACCACGCGGAGGTCTCCCGGCCTGCGGCCCCGCCGGGCTACCGATTCACCGTCCATCGACCGTCCGAGAGTAATAGATCACCGCCAAACCCATACGGCCTTCACAAGGCTTTCGCCTTGCGGCGACGACTGGTGTTTGGGGTTGGCAAGCGCGTGTTCCTCCATCGCGGGCAATGGCCACCCGGCCCCGCCGTGGTCTCGCTGGAGCGGGTCCGCCATCGCGTCCACGCAGGCGTGCCGGTGCTGCACGTCGTGAGCAGCCGGATCCGCCATACGGATGTCGCGGTGGCGGGCTAGAGCTAGACGACCAGGTCCTTGAGCTCGCGCGGGTAGTCGGTCATGACACGCCTTCCTCCCGGCGTGATGACGACCGTGTCCGAATGCCGGAAACCGCCCAGCTCCTTGACGTAGACGCCCGGCTCCACGGTGAAGACCATCCCGGGCTCGAGCACCGCGTCGTCGCCGCGGTCGAGGAAGGGTGCCTCGTGGCCCTCGAGCCCGATCGAGTGCCCGACGTGGTGGCGCAGGTTGCCGGCCACGCCCAGCTCCTCCGCGAGCCGCACCGTCGCGAGCTCGACCTCACCCGCGGTCACGCCTGGCGCCATGACCTCGATCGCCCGCGACTGCAGCGCGAGCATCGCGCCGAAGGCGCGCTCCTGCTCGGGCGTGGGGTCGCCCACGATCATCGTCCGCTCGAGCTCGCTTCGGTAGCCGTCGATGTTGGCGCCGGCCCCACTGACGAGGACGTCGCCCGGCTGGATGCCGTGTCCCTTGACGAACCCGTGGGGCATGGCGGTCGAGCGGCCGGCGACAAACATGGCGATGAACCCGCTGTCGTCATTGCCACGCGGTCGCCAGCCCGGCATCTCGTGGACCATCTCAAACAGGGTCTCGGTGGCCGCCGGCGTGTAGCACTCCATCTCCGTCTTGCCGGCCTGGATCGCTCCCTGCATCCGGCGATGCCCGCGGACGGCCCAGTCGCAGCTGAGCTGGATGCAGGACAGCTCGGCTTCGGACTTAACCCGGCGGAGGGACTCGACGATCATCTCGGAGTCCACCGGCTCCGCTCCCGTCAGGTCGCTCAGGCGAGGGCCGCGGTAGCCCCAGTAGGGCACATAGCCGTCGTGGTCGGCGCCGGTGCGGTGCGACCGCGCGTTCATCTCGGTCAGCACCTCGGAAACGGTCTCCATCGGATGCTCCGCGCCCGGGTACTCGAAGTAGATGCGTACCTGGTCGACCGCGGTGGCGGACTCGGCGTGCTCCTTCTCCACCGCCGGCACGATCAGTGACGACTGGCCGCTGGAGCCGACGATCAGCGCAATGGGCCGCTCGGTCGGGATGTGGTGGAAGCCGGTCAGGTACGCGACGCGGGCCGGGTAGAAGACGGCCAGGGCGTCGAGACCCGCCGCCTGCATGCCGGCGGCGACGGACTCGCGCCGCATCGCGTACTCGGCCTGAGTTATTGAAGGCAAACTCTTCGCCGCTCGCGGGGAAGTGGCCGGCGTAGCCGGCCGATGGGGCTGACGGGGCTGCCTAGTACGCGGCAAGGGTTCGCATCGCCTCCGCGATCTTCTGCGGGCTGGGCATGAAGAACTCCTCCTGCGGCGTGTTGAAGGGCATGGCTGGGATGTCCGGCGCCGCGACCCTGACCACCGGCCCATCGAGGTCCTCGAACGCGTGCTCAGAGATGATCGCCGCGACCTCCGCGCCGAAGCCGCCGGTGAGGTTGTCTTCGTGGACGACCATCGCCTTGCTGGTCTTGCGCACGGAGGCGAGGATCGTGTCGCGGTCGAGCGGCGCCAGGGTCCGCAGGTCGACGACCTCGACGCTGACGCCTTCGGCCTCGAGCTGCTGGGCCGCCTCCAGGCAGTAGTGGGTCATCAAGCCCCACGCGAAGCAGCTGAGATTGGCGCCCTCGCGCCGGACGGCGGCCGGACCGATCGGCAGCAGGTGATCCCCGTCGGGCACCTCTTCGGTGACCAGCCGGTACACCTTCTTGTGCTCCAGGAAGAGAACTGGGTCGGGGTCGCGGACCGCCGACTTGAGCAGGCCGTGGGCGTCGGCCGGCGTGCTCGGCACGACCACCTTGACGCCGGGTACGTGCGCGTAGAAGGCCTCGATCGATTGGGAGTGATAGAGGCCGCCATGCACTCCGCCCCCGAAGGGAGCGCGGATGACGATGGGCACCGACCAGTCGCCGTTGGAGCGGTAGCGAGTCCGCGCCGCCTCGCTCACGATCTGGTCGAAAGCAGTGTGGATGAAGTCCGCGAACTGGATCTCCGCGATCGGCAGCATGCCGTTGAGCGCCGCGCCGATCGCCACCCCGACGATCGCCGACTCGGCGAGCGGGGTGTCCAGCACGCGCGCCTCCCCAAACCTCGCGTAGAGACCGTCGGTCGCCCCGAACACGCCCCCCTTGCGGCCCACGTCCTCGCCCAGGACCAGGACGCGCTCGTCGCGCTCCATCTCTTCGGTGATGGCCGCGCGGACGGCCTCGATCATGCGCATCTCCGCCATCAGAGAAATTGTGGCGCGAGAACGACTGCTGTGCTCCGGTCGCACGTTAGACTCGGATGGGAGAGGGGGGAGGTCGATCACCTTCCTGGAGGTACACGCGATTTCGTTCGCGGCTGAGGTCAAAAACGAGATGGCGGGCCTTCTGCCGGCGCGGCCCTGCTGTCAGCTGAGCGAGCTGCTTGGCATCTACTTCGGGTCCCGCGGACGGTTGCTCGGCAGCACGCGCGGCCGGTCGGCATACTTCTCGCTCCTTCGCAACGCGGTGGCGCGCAAGGTCGTCCGGCTGGGGCGCGCGGTCGCCCGCATGGACGCCAAGTACCAGGCGGTCAGGACCCGCAAGCGCATGTCCTTCTTCATCGAGCTTGCGCTGCCCACGGAGCTCGTCTCGGCGTTCACCCAGCCGCCGGTGCAGGCAAAACCTGACGCCGCCTGCGACCGCAAGGCGATGCTTCGCGGTCTGTTCCTGGGATGCGGCTCCGTCAACGCGCCCAACACTCGCTACCACCTGGAGTTCGTGGCCCCCACGGCGTCGTGGGCGGCCGCGATCGCGCAGATGGTCGAGGAGTCTGGCGTCAAGGCCGGGACGTCCGAGCGAGGCGGTCAGTCCGTCGTCTATGTCAAGGATGGTGACGGCATCGTCCGGCTCCTTTCCATGACGGGTGCGAGCCGGGCGGTCATGGAGTTCGAGAACGTTCGCGTCGTGCGCGAGGTCAGCGGCGAGGTCAACCGGCGGTTGAACTTCGAGACGGCAAACATCGGCAAGACAATCGGCTCGGGCCTGCGCCAGGCAGCCGCCATCGAGCGGCTGGAGGCCGCCGGCACGCTCGACCGCCTGCCGCCCGCCCTGCGCGAGATGGCGCGCTGGCGGAGCGCCAACCCCGACCTGAACCTCGGCGAGCTTGCGGGACGCATGAAGCTCTCGAAGTCCGCGGTCAACCACAGGCTGCGCCGGCTGCAGGAGCTGGCGCAGCTGAGCGCCAACGGCG
>DASXSD010000102.1:0-4340 GCA_036506195.1 Candidatus Dormiibacterota bacterium | reverse complement strand
CCTGCTCGCCGTGCTGGGAGAGATGCGGGAGCTCGGATCGCTCTCCGAGGAGTCGCACCGGCGTGTCGGGAGGCGCGCCGCCGACGTCTTCGACGCGGTCTGCGTGGTCGACGGCGAGCGGGCGCGGCCGATGGCGCAGGCTGCCGGCGCGGAGCTCGTGCCCGATCGGGCGGGCGCCTTGGAATGGGTCCGGCGCAATGCAGCCGACGGCGACCGCGTGCTGATCAAGGCCTCGCATGGCGTGCGCCTTGACGAGCTGGTCAAGGAGCTCACCGCCGCTTGATCTTCGACATTGGGACGTTCGTCGTCGCTTTCGCAATCGCGCTCGTCCTCTACCCACCGGCGATCCGGCTCCTCCGCCGAATGCGTTCAGGTCAGGTCATCCAGGAAGAGCTCCCGGAGACTCATCAGAAGAAAGCGGGGACGCCGACCGGTGGAGGAATCCTCTTTGTCCTGATCGCCATCCTGGGCGGGATTCTCGCCGCGGTCGCAGGTCACGGCGGCGCGCTGCCATCGTTGGCCGGACTTGTCGCAGGCGGACTCCTGGGTTTCGCCGACGACCGGAGCAAGCTGCGCGTCGGCACACGCGGAATCCCGGCGCGCCTGAAGTTCCCCATTCAGCTCTTGCTGGCCATCCCGGTGGCGTGGCTTGCCACCGTGCAGGGCGAATCGCAACTCTTCTTGCCCCTGACTCCGTGGCTGGTCTATCCACTTGCGGTCGTGGCCATCGTCGCCACCACCAACGCCGTGAACATTGCGGATGGGATGGATGGACTGGCAGCGGGACTTTCCATCATCGCGGTCGGGGCGACCGTCCTCTGCTTGCCTGGCGCTCCTGCCGGGGAGAAGGCCGTCGGCATGGCGCTGTGCGGAGCGCTCGCCGGGTTTCTCGTCTTCAACCGTTACCCCGCGCGCATCTTCATGGGCGACACGGGCGCTCTCGCCATCGGTTTCGCGCTTGCCGCGATGGCGATCCAGCAGGGCGTGCTGCTCCTTCTGCCAATCGTTGCTCTTGTGTTCGTGCTCGAGACCCTGTCTGTCATCATTCAGGTGGCTTATTTCAAAGCCACCGGCGGACGACGCGTCTTCACCATGACCCCGATCCACTACACGTTCCACCACGAGGGTTGGTCTGAGAACCGCATCGCGCTGACGTTCTGGGGCGCGGGGCTCGTCTCGGCAATCGCAGCGATCGCTCTCGTGCACCTGGCGAAGTGACCGCGCTCGTGGTCGGCGCGGCGCGCAGCGGCGTCGCGCTCGCCATGCATCTCATCCGGCACGGTGACCACGTTCGGCTGACCGACCGCAAGCCCGCGTCCGAGCTCGAGTCCACGCTCGTGCAGCTCCCTGCGGGTGTCGAGCTGCGGCTCGGTGGTCACGATGAATCCGTTCTCGACGGAGTCGACGCCGTCTACGCGAGCCCTGGTGTGCCGTGGGACTCCGAGCTCCTCGACAAGGCGCGCGCGCGAGGAATCCCCGTGTCGAGCGAGATCGACCTCTTCCTCCGACTGTGCAGAGGAACCGTCGTCGGCATCACCGGCACCAACGGCAAGACGACGACGACCGCGCTCGCCGGCGAGGTGCTGTCGGCCGGGGATCTTCCCGTGATCGTCGGCGGCAACATCGGCGACACGGTGCTCGACCGCGTGGACGAGATCACGCCCGAGCACTGGGTCGTCCTCGAGCTGTCGAGCTTTCAGCTCGAGTCCGTCGAGCGTCCGCACCTCCACATCGGAGTGATCCTCAACATCACGCCGGACCACCTCGACCGCCACGCCACGGTCGAGCGCTACGTCGACTTCAAAGCTCGCGCGATCGAGCTGGCCGATTTCGCCCTTTTGAACAGTCGCGATCCACTCGTGAAGCCACTCGCGTCGCGCGTGACGGGAGAGCTCATCTGGTTCGACCAGCACGACCCGGTGCCGCCGATGCCGCTACCCGGGCGGCACAACATCGAGAACGCCCTCGCCGCGGCCGCGATCGGCCGGGTCGCGGGCTTGAGCGACGAGGCGATCAACGACGCCATCAGCAAGTTCAAAGGCGTGGAGCACCGGCTCGAGCTCGTCGGCGAGTGGGAGGGCATTCGCTGGTACAACGACTCCAAGGCCACCAACCCGGACGCCGGCCGGGTCGCGCTGACCGCCTTCCCCGGCAGGCATGTGATCCTGATCGCCGGCGGCTACGGCGCTGGCTTCGACCTGCGCGAGTGGGTGGCCGACGTGCTGGCCAACACACAAGCCGTGATCCTCATCGGTGCCTCGGCCGATGAGCTGGCGGAGGAGCTCCGGGCGCATCCACGCGTGGTTCGCGCCGCGTCGCTGGAGGAAGCCGTGTCCACGGCAGCCAATCTCGCGCGCGAGGGCAGCGTCGTCTTGCTGAGTCCGGCCTACAAGAGCTTCGACATGTTCAAGGACTTCGAGGACCGCGGCAACCGCTTCAAAGCCCTGGTCCGCCAGCGGTTTGCGGCGCCGGGCGCGCGCAGGGCGCACAACTGAGTGAGCTCGGAATCCGCAGCGCGGCCGCAGCCCGACCGGCTGCTGCTCTTTACGACGGTATTTCTTTGCGCGGCCGGCTTGGTGATGGTGACCAGCGCGAGCGTCGCCTTCGCCTACAACCAGCACGAGTCGACCTTCTACTACGCCCAGCGCCAGGCCGCCTGGCTGGCGATCGGCTTCGTCGCACTGTTCGTCCTCGGCCGCCTCGACTACCGGCGTCTGCGCCCGCTCGCCCCGGCAGGTGCCGTCGGCGCGGCGTTGCTGATGATGCTGGTCCTGGTGCCCCACCTGGGCGTCAGCGTCAACGGCGCGCGCCGATGGTTCGACGCGGGGCCGCTCGGCACCTTTCAGCCGTCCGAGCTCGCGAAGCTCGCCTTCGCCGTGTTCATCGCGCACTGGATCGACCGCAACGCGCACCGGATGGGCGACTTCAACCAGGTCTTCATCCCGTTCGCGGCGATGCTCGCCGCGGCGGTCGTCCTGCTCCTGCTCGAACCCGACCTTGGCACGTCGATCGTCATGGTCGGCATCTTCGTCAGCGCCTATTGGGCGGGTGGCGGCAGGCTCCGCCACCTCGTCCTGGTCGCGGGAGCTCTCGGCCTGGCCTTCGTCGCCGTCACCTTGCTCGAGCCGTACCGAGTCTCCCGCCTCACCGCGTTCAGGAATCCATGGGCGGATCCTCTCGGCGCCGGCTTCCAGGCCACCCAGTCTCTATACGGACTGGCTTCCGGCGGCTGGTTTGGAGTCGGCATTGGGCACTCGATCGAGAAGTACGGCTGGCTGCCCGAGGCCCACACCGACTTCATCTTCGCGATCGTGGGCGAGGAGACCGGGCTGATCGGCACCTCGCTCGTGATGCTCGGCTTCCTGGTCTTCGGCATCCGCGGCTACCGGGCGTCGCTGCGCTCGCCCGACCGCTTCGGGATGGCGCTCGCGGCTTCGATCACGACCTGGATCACGTTCGAGGCGCTGCTGAACATGGCGACCGTCACCAACACGCTGCCGATCACCGGCGTCCCGCTGCCGTTCTTCAGCTACGGCGGAACGGCGCTCGCCACGACCCTGGCCGCCACGGGTGTCTTGCTCAGCATCGCCCGTCACGGGTCCGGTACGGCGTTGGGGAACAATCGAAGTAGCGATGAGACTTTTGATCGCTGGCGGCGGAACCGGCGGGCACCTGTTTCCGGCGCTCGCGGTCGCGCGAGCGTTCCGCGCTGAGGAGCCCGATGGTGCGGTGCTGCTCGTCGGGCGTGCGGGCGGGCCCGAGGAGCGGGTGGTGCCTGCCGCCGGCTTCGAGCTGGAGACCGTCCACGTGCGCGGGCTCGACCGCGACGCGCCCTGGAAGAACATCGCCCTGCCCGTCCTCATCCCGATGGCTCTCCGCCGGGCGCTGCAGATCCTCGATCGATTTCGACCCGACGTCGTTCTGGGCATGGGCGGCTACGTGATGGCGCCCGCGGTCGCTGCGGCGCGCATGCGCCGCATTCCTTATGTCTTGCACGAGAAGGACGTAAGGCCAGGCCTGGCTACGCGGTACTTCGCGGCCGGTGCATCGGCCGTATGCACGACATTGCCCGGCACTGACAAGCGCCTGCCCAATCGGCACGTGGTTCTCACCGGCGTCCCGCTGCGAGAGGGCTTCGAGCCGCGGACCCCAACCGTGCCGCCGCGGCGGCTGTTGGTGACCGGGGGCAGCCAGGGCGCGCGGCGCATCAACCAGGCTGTGTGGTCGGCGCTGGATGATCTGTGCGAGAGGTTCGAAGAGGTCATCCATGTGGCCGGAGAGCAGGGCAGGGAAGGTGTCGCGCAGCACGCGCGGGAGCGCTACACCGGGCTCACCTTTGC
>DASXSD010000101.1:0-4584 GCA_036506195.1 Candidatus Dormiibacterota bacterium | reverse complement strand
TGGTGGGCGACCCGGGACTCGAACCCGGATGGGTTACCCCACACGCCCCTCAAACGTGCGCGTCTACCAGTTCCGCCAGCCGCCCGGCTGTAAGCCGACTGATTCTACCGAGCCTTTGCCTCTTCGGACATCGCGAGGAGGGTGGTCACGGTCGACCAGTTTCGCGAGGTTGCGGTCACGCCGAGGCCCTTGGCCGCAAGCCTTTCCCACAGCGGTGACCGCCCCACACCTTCGGGGTGCCACGAGTAGATCTCGCGCCCGCTGACGGCGAAGCGCTCGTCGGGACCGGCGACCTCGCGCAAGCGCTTCTTGATCTCCGCCGGCAGCTGGGTCGACAGAAAGGTGACGAGGTAACGTTTCGGGTTGCGCGCGACCTTGCCGAGTGGGTTGCGCTTAACCACTCGTGTCAACTCGGCGTGCGAACGCACGACGACCGCGATGTCGTGGCCGAACTTCTTCTTGATCAGCGCACGCACGCGCGCCCCGACGCGGTCAGGCGACGCCTTGCTTGTGACAACGATGTTGCCGCTCTGGACGTAGGTCTTCACGTCAGCGAACCCGTCCGCCTCCAGCGCCTCGCGGAGCTTCTGCATAGGCACGCGGTTGGTGCGCACGAGGTTGACGCCGCGTAGCAGGACTACTTGCCGGGTCACGGAATCGGATCCAGGCGAAAAACAGCCAGCCGGCTGGCGGCCGCTTCGAACTGGTCTGGACGGCCCGGTGGGTCGACCAGGCCGAGGCGAACGAAGAACTGAACGCCAGCCGGAATCTGATGAGGAAACTCGCGCGCGATGGTGGCGCTTGCGGGCGCCGCGACCTCCGTAAGCGCGACCTTCGCCTCCCTTCGCCCGCGGCCGAGCATTCCCCAGCCTGCGGCACGGGCGTTGCGAACCCAGTCCAGCTGGCCAAAGGACAGGACATAACGCTTGCCGTCAACGGTGAAAGGGGAGACGACTGTCGCACGCATGTGCCCGCTGCGACGGCCGGGAATGCGCAGCACATGAAAGGAAAAGAACGCGACACCGATGCGTTGCAGGCCAATGATCAAGCTGCTCATTGGTCGGACCCAACGCGGAAGCTGCGGACTTGCGTCGACCATAAGCACCTCAGCCTAAAGTGCCCGCTGAGGGATTCGAACCCCCGACCCTCTGTTCCGAAGACAGATGCTCTGATCCACTGAGCTAAGCGGGCGCGGCGAGACGGGGTTCAGACTACCGCGACGTACCGCTCGTGATTAAGTCCCCAGGCGGCGTACCGCATCAAACCCATGGCCTTGTAGCGCTCGCGCCCGGCAACGGTGGTGCCCGTTTCGATCGCCGTCCGCAGGGCCTTCGGGGTGTTGCCGGGGAACTCGGTGTACGCCCGGCCGACCGCGTCCAGGATGTGGGCGTCCGAGCCGCCGACCTCGGCCGACCCCAACCCCATGTTCAGCCGCCGCGCCAGCTGGTTGAAGACGTAGAAACCGGGCGTGGCGTTCTCGACCTCGATGGCGTCGAACTCCAGCTCGGCCGCCAGCCATCCCACCCCGTGCACCCGACCCCCACGCGCCCTCCGCTGCGTCCGCCAGAAGGGATGCACGGCGACGGCGAGCCCACCCTGATCGTGAATCGCGTGCACGGTCGCCGCGGCGCTCATGCCGGGGCGAATCCGCTTCTCCAGAAACAGGCCGACGATGTGGCCGTTGCGGCTGGAGACCTCCTCGCCGATCACGACCTCGAGCCGCCCGCGACGGGCGGCTCGGTCGGCCGCGCGCAGCGCGCCCTCGATCGTGTCGTGGTCGGTGACCGCGATCAGATCGAGCCCGATCCGGCGCGCGTGATCGACCAGCTGATGGGCCGAAGGCCAGCCGTCGCTGGCGGTCGTGTGCATGTGGAGGTCGGCCCGACCCCGGGGAACCATGGGCGTGCATCGTACCCCTGCCGGGCTTACCATCGAGCTACTTAGACACCGACCTCTGGGGATATCGAAGGTGGAGGTGGCGGCCGTGGAAGGCTTGATGCAGGACTACGAGCTCAGTCTCCAGCACGTGCTTTGGCGGATTGAGCGACTGCACCAGAAGAAGGAAGTCGTGACCAAGCTCGAGCAGGGCGTGCATCGCATGACCAACGCCGAGATGGTGCCTCGAATCAACCGGCTTGCCGGCGCCCTGAAGCGGCTGGGCGTCAAGCCGGGCGACCGCGTCGCGACGCTGGCCTTCAACAACCACCGCCACCTCGAGCTGTACTACGCCGTCCCCTGCATGGGAGCGGTGCTGCACACCCTGAACCTGCGGCTGTTCCCTCAGCACCTCGAATTCATCATCAACGACGCGGAAGACAAGACCCTGTTCGTCGACCAGGCGCTGCTGCCGCTGCTCAAGCCCCTGGTAGGCAAGATCCCAAGCATCCAGCGGATCGTCCTGATGACCGACGCCTCCGCCGCTTCGCACAACCAGGACGGCATCGGCGAGATGCTCGACTACGAAACCCTCCTGGAGGCCGAGAGCGACAGCTACCCGTGGCCGAGGCTGTCCGAGCAGATGGCGGCGGCCATGTGCTACACGTCGGGCACCACCGGCAATCCCAAGGGGGTCGTCTACTCCCATCGGTCCCAGTTCATCCACACGATGGGCGTCCTGCAGGCCGACAACCTCGGGCTGACCGAAAAGGACACGGTCTTGCCCATCGTGCCGATGTTCCACGCCAACAGCTGGGGACTGCCTTACGCATGCGGCATGGCGGGCTGCAAGGTCTTGCTCCCCGACCGGTTCATGGGCGATGCCAAATCGGTTGTCGAGCTGGCCGAGCAGGAGGGCGCCACCATCCTCGCCGGCGTGCCGACGATCTGGATTGGCACGGTCGCGCTGTTGAAGGAGAGCGGCAAGCGCCTGCCCAACGTCCACACGGTCATCTGCGGGGGCTCGGCGATTCCGCGCTCACTCATGGAAGCGATGGACGGGGTTGGACTCCGCATGCTGCACGCGTGGGGCATGACGGAGACTTCCCCGCTCGGCAGCGTCGCCCGGCCCCGCGCCGGCACCAAGCAAGAGGACGAGCTCAACGTGCGCCTGACCCAGGGCGTGATCGTTCCGGGCGTCGAGCTGCGGATCACCGATCCCTCCAGCGGCGAGGAGCTGCCCTGGGACGGTGTTGCCTTCGGTGAGATCCAGGTCCGGGGACCATGGATCGCCCGCGGTTATCACAACGGCTACGACCCCGACAAGCTGACCGAGGACGGGTGGTTCCGGACCGGGGACGTGGCCAAGGTCACGCCCGAGGGCTACATCCAGATCGTCGACCGCACCAAGGACGTCATCAAGTCGGGCGGCGAATGGATCTCGTCGGTGGAGCTCGAGAACGCGGTCATGGCGCACCCGAAGATCCTCGAAGCCGCGGTCATCGGCCTGGCACATCCGAAATGGGACGAGCGGCCGGTTGTCTTCGCGGTCCCGCGCCCGGAGTTCAAGGGCCAGGTGACGCAGGAGGAGGTCATCGACTTCCTGCGCGACAAGGTTGCCAAGTGGTGGCTACCCGATGAGGTGCGCTTCATCGACGAGGTGCCCAAGACATCGGTCGGGAAGTTCGACAAGAAGGTGCTGCGCGCCAACGCGGTGCCCATCCAGGAGGGGGTGACACAGGAGGTTCGCAAATGAGCATTGGTGCGGGGGTAAGGCAACACAGAATCGGGCGCGACAAGTTCCATCACAAGTGGGACAACTCGCTGCCACCGGCGGTGGAGATCGAGCCGGGCGACATCGTGCGCTTCGACACCGAGGAGGTGACGGCCGGCCAGATCAAGAAGGGTGATCCGGCCTCCAAGCTGGGTGAGCTCGACTTCAACCGCCTGTACCCGTTGGGCGGACCGGTGTACGTCCACGGCGCCCAGCCGGGCGACGCGCTCGAGGTCGAGATCCTGGAGCTGAAGACGGGGTCGTGGGGCTGGACGGCGCTGCTGCCGGGCCTCGGCCTCCTCGCCTCCGACTTCCCGGACCCATACATCCGCTATTTCGATCTCGGCGACCGGACGTCTGCCGAGCTGCGCCACGACGTGCACATCCCGATCGCGCCTTTCTGCGGGACGATGGGCGTTGCCACGGACGACAAGGGGCCGATCGACGTGCTGCCGCCGACCAAGGGCGCGGGCAACGTCGACACCCGCCACCTGACCGCGGGGACCAAGCTCTACCTGCCCGTGTTCGTGCCCGGGGCGCTGTTCTCGGCCGGGGACTGCCACGCGGCGCAGGGAGACGGCGAGGTCTGCGTTACCGGGATCGAATGCCCGATGACGTTTGCACTCCGCTTCGGAGTGGTCAAGGGCGGCGCCCCACGCCCCTGGAGCTACCACTTTGTGACGCCCGCGGCGCCGCTCCAGCCGCGCAGCGACGCTGCCGGCTATCACTCGGTCTGCGCCCTGGGCCCCGACCTCATGGAGAACGCCCGCAACGCGGTGCGGTACACCATCGACTGGTTGGTCGCCGACCATGGGCTCAGCCGCGAGGACGCGTACATCCTCTGCAGCCTCGCCGGCGACCTGCACATCAGCCAGGTCGTCGACCAGCCCAACTGGGGCGTCTCCTTCTATCTGCCGCTGAGCGTCTTCAACTAA
>DASXSD010000100.1:0-1979 GCA_036506195.1 Candidatus Dormiibacterota bacterium | reverse complement strand
CCGTTCCTGATCGGAGGGCCCTCCAGCCGGATCGCAAACGTCTTCATCCCCTTCGCGATCGCGGCGCTGGCCTTCGTCGCCTGCGCGCTGATCCACGAGCAGGGTCGGGCCATGACGTCTGGGCTCTACCTGCTGGCCGGGCTGGCGACCGTCTACGGCGTCCTGACGATGTTCGCGCTGCCTCTCATGCTGGCGGTGCTGGGCACCTGCCCTGCTCCACCCGCCTCCTGCACCGGCGGGCTCCAGCGCTCACTCACGGTGGCCGAAAACACGGGTATCGGCTTCGCCGCCGCCTTTGGCATCGCGGCATTGTTCGTCGGCTTTTTCGGACTGGTCGTCGTCTACCGCCGCACCTCTGTGCAATCCCCGACACCGCAGGTGCGCAGCATTCCGCCCGTCGAGTCGACGCGCCCGGCAGCGCCGGTCGTGGAACCGGCGACGGCGGCGGAGAACGCCGTCGAGCCGTCTGCAACGACGGAGCCGGCTGCCGGCGCAGAGCCTTTGCCGGCCGAGGAAGAACCCGCGCCCGAGCTGCCGGCGCACGAAGAAGAGGAACGCCCCGAGCTACCGCCGCACGAGTCGAAACCGCCCAGCAGCTAGAGTCACTTCTCGCCGTGGACTTCGCCTTCTCGGAAGAGCAGGAGATGCTGCGCCGCTCGGCGCGCGAGTTCCTGGCCAAAGAGTGCAGCTCCAAGGTCGTGCGGCGACTCATGGAGAGCGCCGACGGCTACGACGCGGCGCTGTGGAAGAAGATCGCCGACCTCGGCTGGACCGCGCTGGGGATCCCCGAGCAGTACGGCGGTGTCGGCACCTTCCTCGACCTGGTCGTCGTCCTCGAGGAAGCCGGACGGTCGTTGCTGCCCGGGCCTTTCTTCTCGACCATGGGGCTGGCGGTCCCGGCCCTCATCGAGGCCGCGACTGAAGCGCAGAAAAAGGAAGCACTGGGCGCGATCGCCGCGGGCTCGGCACGGGCGACGCTTGCCTTCACCGAGCCGACTGGGCGGTGGGACGCGAGCGGTGTGGCCATGACCGCGAAGCAGGTCGGAGGCGGATGGCAGCTCGACGGCGTCAAGCTCTTCGTCCCTGACGCCGCGACCGCCGACTACATCGTCGTCGCAGCTCGCACACGGGGTGAAGGCGAGGAGGGGATCACGCTCTTCCTGGTCAAGGGCAAGCCGGATGGCATGACCGTCAAGCCGCTGGAGACACTCGATGCGACGCGGCGATGGAGCGAGGTGAGGTTCGACGGCGTCCGCCTGGACGCAGACGCGGTGATGGGGGCGCCAGACAAGGCGTGGCCGCAGCTGAAGCGGGCCCTCGAGTGGGCGACGGCCGCTCTGTGCGCGGAGATGGTCGGCGGAGTGCAGAAGGTGCTCGAATCCTCGACCGAGTACGCCAAGACGCGCCACCAGTTCGGGAAGCCGATAGGGATCTACCAGGCCGTCTCGCACAAGCTCGCGGACATGCTCGTGCTGTCAGAGAGCGGACGCTCGGCGACCTACTACGCGGCGTGGACCGTCGACGCGGACGCGCCCGATCGGTCGCTCGCGTCGTCGATGGCGAAGGCGTATGTGTCCGACGCGTACCGCAAGGTTGCGGGCGATGGGATCCAGGTGCACGGAGGCATCGGCTTCACCTGGGAGCACGATATGCACCTCTACTTCAAGCGAGCGAAGTCGTCAGAGGTGACGCTGGGCGACGCGACCTATCACCGCGAGCTGGTCGCGCAAGCCCTGGACCTCTAGCCGCTTCAAGCCGCGAATGCCGGCGCTCGCGGGTTATTCGATGGCGCGAAACGCGCGAATGCCGGCGGTCGCGGGTTTGGGCGGGAGGAGCTAGCGCCCTTCGAGCAAAGGCTTGAGGTGGTCGCGCACCTCGTACTGGATCTTGTCTCGCGATCCGGTGGCGTCGAGACGGACGAATCGTTTGGGTTCCGCCGCGGCGAGGCGCTCGTACGCCTCGGCTACTCGGCGGTGAAA
>DASXSD010000099.1:0-22813 GCA_036506195.1 Candidatus Dormiibacterota bacterium | reverse complement strand
GGCGGCTGACGACAGCTTCGCCCTGCCTGACTTTCCGGTCGCGACCAATCCAGATCCGCCCGGAATCGGGCCAGGCCTCAACCGGAGCTCGGCGTTCTGGCGGGCGCGGCTCACCGAGCTCAACCGCGACCAGGCCGTGCTGGCGCGCCTGGAGTGGAGGCTCGTCCATGGCGCCATGGACGCCATCCGGCGTTACGTCGAAGCCACCGTCCTGCCCGCGCTCCGACGGGCGGAACGCGCGGAGGCCCGGTCCCGAGCTGGCTAGCCCTTCTCCGACGACATGGTCACGTTGCCGTTCAGGCTCGCCCCGTCTTCGACGGTCAGGCGGCCGACACGGACGTCCCCGATCAGGTGGCCTGAGCCGCCGAGGGTCAGCCGGCGCTTAGCCGTCACGTTGCCGCTGACGTTGCCGCGGACGCTCACGTTCGCACCCTCGATCGACGCCTGGATGTTGGCGCCCGGGTCGACGGTCACGTCGCCGCTCGCCTTGAGCTCACCCTCGACCTGGCCGGCGATCTTGAGGTCGCCCTGGATGTCGAGGCGGCCCTGGAGCACGTCACGCGGGCCCAGGCTGACGACATTGGTGCCGCCGTTCTGCGTGCTGGAAGCGGGAGCGGCGGTTTTTTCGGCTTGAGTCATGGATTCCTCCACTTGGTTTGCGATATTTGCTTCCCAACTCGCGCAACTTGAGGCTTATGACGTCGGAGCCAGGATTTCAGGGAGCTAGCATCGTACCAGCCGTGCCCGCAGACAGTCGATAAAGGTTAGGCATCACTCGTGGCCTTGATGAACCC
The DNA here is from genome assembly GCA_036506195.1 of Candidatus Dormiibacterota bacterium. GTDB lineage: Bacteria > Chloroflexota > Dormibacteria > Dormibacterales > Dormibacteraceae > 40CM-4-65-16. The sequence goes on along the minus strand of DASXSD010000099.1, from coordinate 22,019 downwards.
TGACTCCTCGGACGAGATGGTCGACCACCTGGTCGACTTTTTCGACCGCATCGCCCCCGTCTACGACACGTGGGCCAGCGGGACCCATGCCCGGATCGCGGCCCGGCTGGTCGAGCTGGCGACGCCGGTCAAGAACGAGCACGCGCTGGACGTCGGGACCGGGACCGGCCTGGTCGCACACCTCGTGGGGCCGCTCGTCAGCCCCGGCACCGTGATCGGCATCGACCTCTCCGAGAACATGCTCCGGATCGCTCGCACCAAGAAATCCAAGAACGTGCAGTTCGTGGGCATGGCGGCCGAGCACCTCGTCTTCCGGCCGGAGACCTTCGACCTGGTCACGATGGGGGAGGCCCTGGCCTACCTCGCCGACCCGACCACCGCGCTCGAGGAGGCGAACCGCGTGCTCCGGCCGGGCGGAAGACTTGCCGTCTCCTGCCAGCGGCGCAGCCTCAACACTCGCGCCCAGGACCTGTTCTTCCAGGGCCTCGGCCCGCTGGCCCGGCGCCACTACCTGCGCCTGCCGCGTTACAGCTCGGAGCGCTCGCGGTTTGGCGAGCCGGACGTGCTGCCACAGCTGCTCGGCGCGGCCGGATTCGAGCTGACGCGGATGAGCGAGACGGTGACCGGCGGTCGCGCCAGCGACGCCCGCGAGTGGACGGAGCTGATGGCCGGCGCCGGGCCCCTGCCGTACACGCTCATCCGCTCGCTGGGCCCCCGCTACCGCGACGAGCTCGAGGCCGAGGTGGAGGCAGCGATGGCAAGCCTGGGCGACCCCGACGACGCGTTCAGGTACCACCACTCGTACGTGCTGGCCGTAGCGCGAAAGCGATGAGCACGGCCGCGGCGAGGCACAGCCCCGCCGCGATGAGGAAGATCTCCCGGTACTCCTGAAGGAAGGCCGCGGCGACCAGCCGCTCCAGGTGCTTGACCCGCTCTCGGAGGTCCGGATCGGTCAGCACCGGCGTGCCGAGGATCTGGTGGAAGCGATAGAGCCCGAAGGCGGTCAGCGCAGAAAGGCCGATGAGCATTCCCATCGTGCGCGCGATCACGACCAGGCTGGTCGCCAGGCCGTGGCTTTCGCCTCGCGTCAGCGCGAGCACGGCCGCCGTGAGGGGCGCGATCACGAGGCCAAACCCGAGCCCGCAGATCGCAAGCGAAATATCGGCCTGCCGCAGCGGTCCGATGTGCAATGAGAGCTCGTTGGAGCTCCAGCTCGACATCTGCAAGAAGGCCGCGCCAGAGAGCGCGACGCCGATTGTGGCCGTGGCGCGATCGCCAAACCGGCCCGCGAGCAGCCCGCCGGCGACGGCACCCACCGGCACGCCGACCAGGAACTGCGTCAGCAAGAGGCCTGAGTCGAGCGCCTCGAGGTCGAAGACAAGTCGTCCCAGGATCGGCACGTCGACCAGGGTGACGATCAGGGCGGCGCCGATCAAAAGGTTGGCCGCCGTCGCTCCGCTGAAGGCGCGGCTGCGGAGCAGGTCGCGTGGGATGAGCGGCTCCAGGGTCCGCACCTGGCGCCACCCGTAAGCGGCCAGGACGAGCACCGCGAGCAGGCCCGCCGGGACGAACAGCGTGTTGACGGCGCGGCGTTCCGGGTCGTCGGGATACAGGGCGAGCACGAGAAGGCCCAGCCCGGCGCCCAGGAGCAGCGCTCCGGGCCAGTCGACGCTCGAGCTCTGTTGCTGCGTCGCGGCCACGCGACCGCCACTGGTCGCGAGCACACCCAGGCCGCAGAGCACGGCAAGCGGGAGGTTGAGCCAGAAGACGAATCGCCATCCACCGGCGCTTGCCGCCGCCGCGGCCAACGTCGCCCCGTACAGCGGACCGAGGACGCTGCCGGCCTCCTGCAGTCCGGAGACGGAGCCGAGGGCAAGGGTGCGCGCGCGGCCCCGATAGAGGTCCGCCGCCAGCGCCAGGGTGAGAGGGACCAGCCCTCCGCCGCCCAGGCCCTGGACGAAGCGGCCGGCGACCAGCCACGGCAGGCCCGCGAAGGTGAGCTGTCCGGCGGTCGCGGTGACGGCCGAGCCCAGGGCAAAGGCGACGAGGCACGCGCCGTAGACGGGGATTCGGCCGCGGGCGTCGGAGTACGCCCCAAGTAGGGGCATCGCAACCACATACCCGGCAAGGAAGCCGGTCACGATCGGCGTCGCCTGCTCGAACCGCTCGATGGTCAGGCCGACGTCACCCGTCATCGCCGGCAGCAGGGTGACGACGACGTAGGCATCCAGCGCGGCGATGAACAGGCCGGCCCCCGCCAGCCCGAGGAGGACCGCCGGCCTCGTCAACTCAGGGTGTCGGCGAGGCGATGACGACCGGCCCGTTGAAGGTCGACATGGTGACCTCGACGGTGGCCTGCGTTCCGGCGTCTCCGAACTGCCCGTCGAGGACGGCTTTGCGTATGAGGTGATCAGACTTGCCGACCCAAACATGCGCGCCCACCCGGCCGCTCGAGTCGAGCTCACTGAGGAGGCCGCGCACCGACTCCCCGGTGTAGGTCGTCGTGATCTGGTAGCAGTCCTGGCCGTCGACCTGCTCGGTTATCACGTACTTCGGGTCCGCACCCTTGGGGATCACCGCGGGCAAGCCGGTCGCGGGATCGAAGAGCTTGGCCATGTCGGGGAATGCCTTGGCCTGGTCGCCGGTCACCTCCTGGAACTGCGAGAAGGGCACGTGAACGTACGTGTGGCCGGCGGCGATCACGACCTGCAGGCTGAACGACACGTCCTGCTCTTTGACCGTGTAGAGGGTGTCGCTGTCCGCGGGCAGTCGCACCGAGGTCTTAGCCGAGATCAACCGAAAGCCCTCGATCGTGACCGTGCCCTTGGTCAGCTTGAGGGTGGCGGTGACGGTGCTCAGCCGTCCCATCGCGGCTCCGCCGTCGCGAAGCACCCTGGCGGCGTCGACGTTCTCGGTGCTGCATGCTGCGACCACGCCAATCAACGCCGCCAGCGCGATGACTCGTTTCATCTGCGTGCCTTGACGATGAGCCGGACGGGCCGGTCGTAGAAGAGGTACTCCCAGGCCCAGTTGACCAGGACGATCAGCCGGCTCCGGAAGCTGATCACGTTGACCAGGTGCACGCCCAGCCACAGCAGCCACCCTGGAAAGCCGGACAGGTGGAGCCAGCCGAGCTGGGCGACGGCGGAGTTCCGTCCGATGGTGGCCATGATCCCCGGATCCTTGTAACGAAATGCGCTAGCGCCTCCACCGCTCACCATGTCGGCGATCGACGCCGCGACGTGACGGCCTTCCTGCATGGCGACCGGAATCAGCATCGGAAAGAGGCCCTCGCGGTCCTGTGCTCCGGCGAGATCGCCGACCACGAAAACCACGGGATGTCCCGGCACCTGGAGCGTGGTGTCGACCTTGATCCGCGCCTGTCTGGCCAGTGGCAGGCCTGTGATCTTGCCGATGCTCGACCCTTTCACGCCCGCCGTCCAGATGACCGTTTCGGCCGCGATCTCTTCGCCGCTCGAGAGCTTGACGCAGCCGTCGGCAACAGACTCGACGCGCGTCTCCAGCATCACCTCGATGCCCTTCCGCTCCAGGGAGCGATGGGCGGCCTGGCGCAGTGAAGGCACGAATGGTCCAAGTACATATGGCGCTGCTTCTATAAGCACCACCCGGACCTCGTTTGTGTCGAGGTCTCGGTAGTCCTTGCGCAGGACGAGCCGGATCAGCTCCGAGATCGCGCCTGCCATCTCGACGCCGGTAGGTCCTCCTCCGACGACGGCAAACGTCAGCTGCCGGCGGCGCAGCTCTGGATCGTCGGTCCAGCGCGACGCCTCGAACTGGGAGAGGATCTGATTACGGACGGCCAGACCCTCGTCCAGATCCTTGAGCCCCATGGTCTGCTCGGCGAGGTCGAGGTTGCCGAAGTAGTCGCTCTGCGCACCGGTCGCCAGGACCAGGTAGTCGTACCCGAGCGGACCGTGGTCCGTGAGCAGGCGCCTGCCTTCCAAGTCGACGCCGGTGACCACAGCCTGCAAGAAGTCCGCGTTGTGAAGCGGGCGGATGAGCTGGCGGACCGGGCGGGCGATCTCGCCGGGATCGAGAAGTGCGCCCGCGACCTGGTAGAGCAGCGGCGTGAACAGGTGGTAGTTGTTGCGGTCGACAAGCGTGACGTCAACGGGAGCGCGCCGAAGCGCTCGCGCGCAGGTCAGCCCGCCGAAACCCGCGCCTGCGATGACGACCCGCGGTCGTTTCTCACTCCGTCGGATTGCGCTGTCCCTTCTGCGGCGGGTAGCGTCTGCCACCGCTGTGGCGGCGGGTCGCCATCTTCTCCAGCGCCGTCTTGCCTCCCGTGAAATCGAGCAGCGATTTCGGCAGCTTCTGCTTCTTCTTGGCGACTGGCTCGAACAGGTCGCCGAGCTTGTCGACTCGCTTCAGCAACTGGTCGGAGTCGAAGACGAGCACGCTCGGGTCTTTGGCCTTCAGGCATTTCTCGACCTCGTCCCACGACACGGGCGTGGAGACGGTCGGCCGCGTCCGCGCGCGGAGCGAGTAGACGTTCACGGTTGTCTTGTACTGGTCGTTCTGGCTCCAGTCGATCAGGACCTTGCCGGCGCGAAGCTCCTTGAGCTGCTTGTGCACCGCAAGGTCGGGATGCTTCTCCTCGAAGTGCTGCGCAAGGCCCTTGGACACGACCTTGGTCTGGTTGTAGTCCACCTTGGTGTTCAGGGGCACGTAGAGCTGGAGGCCTTTGGAGCCAGAGGTTTTCGCGAAAGACTCCAGCCCGTGCTCGGCGAACACGTCGCGGAGCATCAGGCCGACGCGGCAGCACTCGACGATCGTCGCCGGCGGTCCGGGGTCGAGGTCGAAGACCAGCGTCCGCGGCTCGGGCAGGTTGCTGCACAGCGACAGCGAGGTGTGCATCTCCAGCGTCGCGAGGTTGGCGAGCCATACCAGCGTCGGCAGGTCCTGGGCGAGGCAGTAGTACATGTCGCGGTTGTTGCCCCCGCTCCACACGGTCGCGGTCTGCACCCACTCCGGTCTGTGCTTCGGGCAGTTCTTCTCGTAGAAGAACTCACCGTCGACTCCGTTGGGGTAGCGCTTCAGCGTGAGGGGATGGTCTTTTGTGTGCACGAGCAGGATCGGTGCGATGCGCGTGTAGTAGTCGATCACCTGCGCTTTTGTGAATCCGACCTCGGGGTAGAGCACCTTCTCGAGGTTGGTCAGCTTGAGGGTGCGGCCGTCGATCTTGACCTCGACCGAGGTTTCCTTAGCCACCTTCGCGGATCACCTCTTGGGCCGGCTTGTCGACACGAAAGCCCTTGAACGCCGGCGCGCGCAGCTGCCCACCGCGCGTCCACTCGACAAACTCGAACTCGGCCACGATCTTCGGTCTGACGAAGTGCGCGGCGCGCGGCGGGGCGGCGCCGGCGGTGAACGGGCTCTTGTCGAGAGCCAGCGGTTTGAGCTTCTGGTTGAGCTCGTCCAGCGTCTTGTCGGTGAACCCCGTGCCGACCTTTCCCGCGTACACGAACTTGCCGTCGTCGTAGTAGCCGACGAGAAGCGCGCCGGGATATCCCTTGCGCTTTCCTTCACCGTCGAGCCAACCGCCGATCACTAGCTCCTGGCGGTTGCGGTTCTTGACCTTCACCCACACTCCGCTGCGACGGCCTGGCTCGTACTTCGAGTCGAGCTTCTTGGCGACGATCCCCTCGAGCCCAGCGCGCGCGCTGGCGTCGAGCATGGTCTTGCCCGCTCCTTGCTCGTATGGCGGCGTCTGCCAGGAGGCGCCGCTGAGCTTCAGGCCGGCAAGAGCTTTGCGCCGGTCCGTGTAGCCCTGGTCCATGCGTGAGTGGCCGTCGTGCCAGAGCAAGTCGAAGGCCATGTAGGTGACGGGCACGTCCTTCATCTTGCGGCGGATCTCGTTGTCGGCCGTGAGGCCCATGCGCTGCTGGATCTCCTCGAAGCTCGGGCGACCCTTTTTGTCGAGGGCGACGACCTCGCCGTCGAGGATGACCTCGGCGGAGCCAAGGGCACGGCCCATCGGGTGGATCTCCGGGTACCGCGGCGTGATGTCCTCGCCGGTGCGGCTCTGGAGCCGCACCCTTCCGCCCTCGACGTAGGCCAGGGCGCGGATGCCGTCCCACTTGAACTCGAAACCCCACGCGCTGTCCGGGGTGGGCACCTTGTCGGAGAGCTTGGCCATCATCGGCACGAGGTTGTCCGGCATGGGCTTGCGGTCCGGATCCTGCGGCGGATCCATACGGTGGATCATCCAGTCGTTGCCGCGAGTCTGGAACAGCACATAGCGGCCCTGCAGCCGCTTGCCGTGGAGGTCGACCATGACCTCGCGGTCTGACCACTTGACGGGGTCATAGGTGCCTTCGTCCCAGATCAGGACCTTGCCGCCGCCGTACTCGCCCTTGGGGATCTCGCCCGCGAACTTGAAGTACTCGAGCGGGTGGTCTTCGACGTGCACGGCAAGGTGATTCTTCTTCGGGTCGGGAGGGATGCCCTTGGGCACCGCCCACGAGACGCCGACGCCGTCCTTCTCGAGCCGGAAGTCCCAATGCAGCCGCCGCGCATGGTGCTCCTGGACCACAAAGCGGAGCGCCCGGGCTGCCTTCTTAGGCACCCGAGCGCCCGGTTCCGGTGTCTTCTTGAAGTCTCGTTTGGCTTCGTATTCGGCGAGTTTTTTCGCCATTTGATAACTAGGTTAGGTGGTTGCGAATGTCGGTTACCGGCCCTCCTCCTTCGTGAGTCGGACCTCCAGGCCGATCCCTGAGGCCCTGATCTCGCACGTCTGGAAGGGACTTGCCGCGGCGAGCCGCTCGAGCTGGGCCGGCGCGTACGCGCGGCGCTTCAGCATCTCGAGCGTCGCCCTGGTGGTGAACGTGTTGAGCCACCCCAGGTTCATCCCGTCGACTTCGCGAGCGATGTCCTCGTGGGTTGCGTCTCTGCTCATGTCCTGGATCACGGCCGCCCCGCCTGGACGAAGGACTCGGTGCATCTCGGCGAGCGCACTTCGCGGCAGGGTGAAGTTCTTGAAGGCGGCCTGGCATACGACCAGGTCGAAGGACGCGTTGTCAAACGGCATGTGCGCCACGTCGCCCTGGCGGAATTCGACACTGACTCCCGCCCTGCGGGCGTTTTCGCGGGCGATGTCGACGAACGTGCGGCTGATATCGAGGGCGGTCACCTGAAGCCCTCCGCGGCGTGCCATCTCGATCGCCAGGTATCCGGGGCCTGGCGCCACCTCGAGCACCCGTGATCCTGGCTGCAGGCCCGCGGTGAGCTCGCGAGCTTGCCTTCCATAGTCCTCGAGCTGGCTCTGCGATCCGCGGACTCGCGCGTACCACCTCGCGATCGGCCCTTCCATCTCGGGGCCCTTGAACCGCCAGCGACGTGTCTCTGGTATGTGCATCGTCTCTCTCCATCTAACGTTGTTAGGGACATGAAGCAGCACAATACACCTAACACTGTTAGGATTGCAAGTGTCACTACAGCAATTAGAGGAGAATCAGATGCCGTTGAGCCCTGACGAGGAGAAGCAGCGAGGCCTGACCAGGGAGCGCCTCGTCGACGCAGCCCTGGCATTGATCGACGAGGAGGGGCTGGAGGGCCTGTCGATGAGGGCGCTGGCCGACCGCCTGGAGGTCAAGGCGGCCTCCCTCTACTGGCACGTGCGCGACCGGCGAGAGCTCCTGGAGCTGCTGGCCGAGTCGATCCTGCAGTCGGTCAGCCGGCCGCGGCAGCGGGCCGGCTGGCGGGAGTCGGTGCTGGCCATCGCAGATGCGCTGCGGCGGCGCGTCTCGGCCCAGAACGACGCGACCCGTGTCCTGCTCGAGGTCCCGGGTTCGGTGCGCCGCAGCGACACCTTCTCCGACCTCAAGTCCCGACTGGAGACGGCGGGCCTGGCGCCGGCCGAAGCCGCCGACCTGTCGGTGATGGTGATGACTTACGTGATCACCGGAGTGGTGGCGGCCGATGAAGCGCCACCTGTCGAAAGCGCGGTCCGAGGAGAGGCGGCGTGGATTGCGGTCGACAGTGGGTCGCGCGGCGTGGTGCTGCGCGGGGGCACGCCGGATATGCAAACCCTGTTTCGCGTCCCGCACGAGCAGGCGGCCGCCGCTCCCGCGGTGGTGCGGGGGGAGGCGGTGGTGGTTCGCCGGCTGCGGGGCGTCGGCCACGGAGAGATCGAGCTCAACCCTCGGCGGCCCTGGAACTTCAAGATCCAGGCGCCGACGTGGAACACGATTCTCGACGTCGGCGGTCTCGATGTCCGGCAGATCCATGTCGACAGCGGCGCCAGCAAGATCGAGTGCTTCCTGCCCCGGCCCCGGGGCGTCGTCCCCATCCGCATCTCGAGCGGCGTAGTCGGCGTTTCGCTTCACCGTCCGAAGGGGACAGCCGTGGTGGCCACCGCCCATTCCGGCGCGGTGAAGTTGAAGCTCGACGATTTCGCGACCAAGGTCACCGTGTCCGACGTGCACTGGCAAAGCGACGGCGCCGCGTCCGCAGCCGACCGCTACGAGCTGGACGTCAGCAGCGGGACGGTAAAGGTGGAGCTGGATACCTATACGCCGAAGGTGGACAGGGTGAGTCCAGAGCCCGCGAAAGCAACGGCGACCGGGAAGCCGGCTTCGGCGCTGGAGATCCTCCTCGATGGGGTGGAAGCGCGCGTGAAGTCGCGCTAGAAATCCGCGACTGCCGGCGCTCGCAGGTATCGCGGTTCGAAATTAGCCGCGACTGCCGGCACTGGCGGCTTCGACCGCCAACCGCGCCGGGCTGGTCGCCTTAACAGGCTGGGTTTTCGTCCGCATCAGCGGCGGGTAGCGTGCGCCGAAAAGAACAGGAGGCGCTCATGGTTTTCCTTGCCGAGCCCAACATCACCCCAATCACGGACCTGATCAACACCTGGATCCACATGGGCCAGGCGCTGGTGGGATCGATCGGCGCGCTCGCGTTCATCTTCGCTTTCATCTGGAAGATCACCGCGGTCGAATCCAAGTCCGCCCTGGCGGCCAAGCAGTGGATCTCGCGGATCGTCGTCGGCACGATCGGCGTCGAGGTCGCGAGCTCGCTGGTCAGCATCCTCACGGGCTCGGTGCCATCGCACTAGGCGATGGACTGGCCGTGGGACGAGTTTGCCCAGCAGCTCAGCCGCATCGAGGGCTACCTCTACACACTCGTCCATCCCAACCTGATCCTCGCCCAGCTGCTCGAGGACAGCGTCGGCCTGCTCCTCAAGGTGTGGTTCAAGTTCATCCTGAGCACGACCGACTTCGAAAGCGGCGGCGACTTCATCTACAACTCGACCATCCAGCGCTTCGAACCGAAGGTGCAGCTGGCCGCCAACGCCGCGATGGTCCTGATCGCCGTGTGGGCGTCATATCGAATCATGCTCGGCCAGGGCGTCACGACCCAGTACAGCGCGCGCGTAGTGCTGCCGCGGCTCTTCATGGGCACCGTCCTCATCAACTTCGCGATGCCGCTGTTTCAGATGGCAGTCGCGGCGAACAACGCCATCTGCAGCGCGCTGCAAACCTTCACCACTCACGACGACCTTGCCACGTTCGCGGCGAACTACACCCACAACCCGAACGCCGGGACATGGGAGATCATCACCACGGGCGCCCTCGCAGGCGGCTATGGCGTGCTGGCAATCGCGTACCTGATCCGGTACGCGGTGCTGATCGTCCTCGCGATCACAGCGCCGCTGGCGGCTTTGTTCTTCGTCCTTCCCGAAACGCACCACCTCGCGCGGATGTGGAGCTCGCACTTCACGACCAACCTGTTCATGCAGCCGGCGCAGCTCTTTGTGCTGTCGGTGGGCCTGGCCCTCGAGCACGACGGCTTCACTCCGGTGCACCACCTCTTCGCCCTGGCGTCCCTGCTCATCGTGCTCAAGATTCCCGGCGCGATCGGCGGCGCTGAGAAGGCCGCGCATCGCCTGGAGTCGACCGCCATGAAGGCGCTCGGCCACATCGGGCACGCGCTGGTCAAGGCCTGATGCGCCTGGTCGCGATCGTGGCCGGCGGCCTGGTCCTGTTCCTCGTAACCGCGACCCAGGTTCCGAGCCACATCCGGCTGCCTGTCTCTTCGGTCGTCCCCGGCGCTCGCGTCACGCAGCCCTTCGGCTGTACAACGTTCGAGCTCGAACCGTTCGATCCGAGGTGTCCCACGCGTCATCTACACACCGGGATCGACCTCGCGGCGACGCTGGGGTCAGACGTCTTTTCGGCCACCGCCGGCACGGCGGTCATCGGCTATGACCCGGACGGCGCGGGCAACTTCGTCAAGGTCGTTGTCGACGCGCACGTGCGGATTCTCTACTGCCACCTGTCCGCATTTCGCGTCGGGCAGGGCGATGCGGTAAGCCCCGGACAGCTCATCGGCCTGGTGGGCGCGACAGGCCTGGCCACCGGTCCCCACGTCCACCTCCAGGTCAACATCGACCGGGTTCCTGTCGACCCGGCCTGGTTCCTCGCCTCTTAACAGGCTGGCTATGAATCCGACGCATGCGGGCCTAGCGTGGACGCCATCTCATGGAGGTGATGCGATGGTCAACAAGGTGATTCTGGTCGGCAACCTGGCGGCGGAGCCGGATGTGAAGGCGACACCCAAGGGCACCTACGTCGCCAAGATGCGGCTGGCGACCAACACGTACGCGGGCAAAGACGAGGAAGGGAAGCGCCGCGAGCTGGCCGAGTTCCACAACCTCGTCGCGTTCGGCAAGACGGCGGAGTTCGCGGGCCAGTACCTGAAGAAGGGCCGGGCGCTCTACGTCGAGGGCAGGCTGCACACGAGCTCCTGGGAGGACGCGTCCGGCCAGAAGCGGTACCGGACCGAGGTCGTGGTGGACGAGATCAAGTTCTTCGGCCAGAAGCCCGCGGAGGCGGCGGCCTAGAAGGGGAGACACGCCCGGGGCCTCGACCGTAATCTTGTAATCCATGACCGAGGACCTCCGCGCCTGGTTCGCGAGCCGGGTTCCGACCGGCTGGTTTGTCGGGCCTCCCGACGTCACGGCGGACGGCGAGGAGATCCTCGTCGTGGGCACCCTGCCCGATGTGGAACTGGCCGGCGGCACCTCGGGCGAGGGCCGTGCGGCCGCCCGCTCGGCTCGCATAGAGCGCTTCCGGGAGGAGACGCGAGACGACCGAATCCGGATCGCGCGAGAGGCCGAGCGGCAGTTCCGGCGCAAAGTCGCCTGGGGCGCGCGGTGCGGCCACGAATCGAAGATCTTCACCACCCTGAGCGTGCCCGTCATGACAAGGCTCCGCATGACCGAACGCTCGATCCTGGACACGCTGGTGGCGGGAGGTGTCGCTCGCAGCCGGAGCGAGGCGCTCGCCTGGTGCGTGCGCCTTGTCGGCATGCACCAGGCCGACTGGATCAAGGGCCTGCGCGACGCCCTGGTCAAAGTCGACGAAGTTCGTAGCAAAGGACCCCTTAACTAGAACGGAACCAGGGGATGGCCCGCGGAAGGGGAGGGAGTCCTGTTCCGCGCCTGGATTCGCAGTAAAGGGCCGCTGAACCAGTTACTCCCGTCGATACTGTGGCCACCTTGATCGCCAGAGGCGAGCGAAAACACGTTGTCGTCATGGGCGCCGGCCCGGCCGGCCTCACCGCCGCCTACGAGCTGCTGAAGCACGACGTCCCGGTCACGGTCCTCGAAAAGGATCCGAAGCAGGTCGGCGGGTTGGCCCGCACCGTCCAGCACAACGGCTACCGGTTCGACATCGGGGGCCATCGGTTCTTCTCCAAGAACCAGGAAGTTGAAGACCTCTGGACCGAGATCCTCGGCGACGAGATGCTGAGCCGTGGCCGGCTGTCGCGGATCTATTACCGTGGCCGGTTCTTCGCCTATCCCATCCAGGCGATCAACGCGCTTTGGAACCTCGGACCGGTCGAGGCGGTTCTCTGCCTGGCCAGCTACGCGCGTGCCCGGCTCCAGCCGATCAAGAACCCGAGAACCCTGGAGGAGTGGGTGCGGAACCAGTTTGGCTGGAGGCTCTTCAACATCTTCTTCAAGACCTACACCGAGAAGGTGTGGGGCATCAGTACCAAGAACCTATCGGCGGATTGGGCGGCGCAGAGGATCAAGAGCCTGGACCTGTGGGTCGTCATCCAAAGCGCGTTGCTGCCGCGCCGCGGAGCGCGCAAGCGCGGCGAGATCGTGACCACGCTCATCGATAGGTTCCGCTATCCGCGGCTCGGCCCGGGCCAGATGTGGGAGCGCGTGGCCGAGATCAGCGCGTCAAAGGGACATCCGGTGCTGCTCGGCGAGACAGTGACTCGCATCTGTCGTGTCGGCGAAGCGGTGACCGCTGTCGTGACCGCTGACACGGATGGGCGGACCCATACGCATACCGGCACGGACTTCATCTCGAGCATCCCCATTCGCGAGCTCGTGAACAGGCTCGACCCACCGGCGCCGGAGAGGGTGCGCAACGCCGCGAACAACCTTGGCTATCGCGACTTCATCAGCATCGCCCTGATGATCGACCGCGCCTCGGTCTTTCCCGACAACTGGATCTACATCCACGACCCGGGCGTGAAGGTCGGTCGCATCCAGAACTTCAAGAGCTGGAGCCCCGACATGGTGCCCGACCTGAACAAGACCTGCCTCGGCCTGGAGTATTTCTGCTTCGAGGACGATGGCATGTGGACGATGCATGACGACGAGCTGATCGCTCTCGCCAAGGAGGAGCTGGGGCGGCTCGGCATCTGCTCGCCGGAAGATGTTTTCGACGGCGTCGTCGTCCGCCAGCCGAAGGCGTATCCGGTCTACGACGACGACTACCAGGCCAACGTGGCGGTCGTGCGCGAGTACCTCGCGAGCGAGCTGCCGAACCTACACCTGGCCGGCCGCAACGGCATGCACAAATACAACAACCAGGACCACTCGATGATGACCGCGCTCCTGGTGGCGCGCACCATCGCCGCCGGCTCGCGGCTCGACCCCTGGAAGGTGAACGCCGACGCCGTCTACCACGAGGACATCAGGGTCGGCGAACGCGACCTGACCGGGCGTCAGGTCCCGGCGCGCGTGGCAGCTAAGGCCTAGGCGACGGTTTTCGGGCGGGCGAAGTTCGCCCCCACGAAGCTCGCCACGGCGAGCACCGCGAACAGCACGGCGTGCTTGTAGTGCGGCCCCGCATCGGAAGACGTGAGGATCTGCAGCACACCGACCGCGTAGAGCGCGGCGATGACGACGAACACGACACCCAACACACCCAAGCCCACGGCCAAAGAACTGGATTTCGTCACAGGCCGAACTCTAACAAGGCCAGGCTGACGAGCCCTGCCGCTACGCAGTAGAAGCCGTACGGGTCGAGGCGGCCCGAGCGGAAGTAACGCAGCAGGAACCGGGCGCTGGCATACGCCGCGAATCCGGAGAGGACGGCCGCAGCGACGTACTCGCCCAGTGGGATCCCACTTTTCAGGAGCTCGGGCACTTCGATCAGGCCCGCGCCCAGGATCACCGGCGTCGCCAGCAGGAACGAAAAACGTGCCGCCTCCTGGTGTCGCAGGCCGGCCACCAGGCCGCCCCCGATCGTGACTCCCGAGCGCGAGATGCCGGGCATGAAGGCAAGCGCCTGGCAGGCGCCGACGATCGCGGCAGCGCGAAAGCTGATGCGCTCCGCCTCCGCGAAATGCGACTCCTGCTCAGCCCGCGAGGCGCCACGTTCGGCGCGCCGCCGCAGCAGCTCGAACCCGAGCATCAAAAGGCCGTTCACGATCAGGAACACGGCCGCGACGTAGGGGCTGGCGAAGAAGGACTTGATGCGGCTCTCGAGGAAGACGCCGAGCACGGCGGCAGGGATCGTGCCGACGAGAAGGAGCATCGCGAGTCGCTCGGAGTCGTTTCTGATCTGGCCGCGGATCGCGGCGCCAAAGAAACCGCGAATGATGGCGATCCACTGCTCGCGGTAGAGGATCAACAACGCGGTCGCCGTCCCCAGGTGGAGAAGGACCAAGAAGGGGACGAAGGACGGGTCTGACTGCTTGAAGGACCAGTGGAGAATGCTGGGCACGATCACGGCGTGACCTAGCGAGGAGACTGGGAACAGCTCGCTCGCGCCCTGGAGCAGGCCCATGAACAATGCCTGCGCCAGGTTCACCAGCTAAATTCTCAGGGAATGGAGCGGGTCGCCGTTTTCAACCCGGCGGTGCGGACACTCGAAGAATCGGTGTCGCGCGCGAAGGCGGCGGAGCGGCTCGGTTTCGAGTCGGTGTGGACGACCCAGATGCCCGACGCGCGGGACGCGGCGCTGGTGCTCGCCGCGTACGCCTACAACACTCAGCGCGTGAAGCTCGGCACCGGGGTGCTGCCCATCTACACCCGTCATCCGACGGCGATGGCGCAGATGGCCGCCAGCCTGGACGAGCTCTCCGGCGGGCGATTCATCCTCGGCATCGGCATCAGCCACAAGGTGACGGTCGAGGGCATGTGGGGCCTCCGGCTGGAGAACCCGGTGGAGGCGATGCGTGAGTATCTGACCATTGTCAGGACGACCCTTCGCGAGGGAGGCAGCAGCTTCGACGGTCGCTATTTCACCGCCCGCTCGGTCTACTCGGGACCCCGCCGGGCCGATCTCCCGATCATGATCTCGGCCCTGAATCCGCGGATGCTCGACCTCGCCGGCGAGCTCGCCGACGGCATCGTCCTTTATATGTGCACGCCCGCGTACGTGCGTGACCACGTCGTCCCCGCAGTTCGCTCCGGACGAGAGAAAGTGGGCAAGACCCTCGACGGGTTCGAGATCGTCGCCGCGGTGCCGGTGTCACTCACCACCGACCGCGCCGCCGCGCACGACGTGTTCCGCAAGACCGTGGCCAGGTACGCCGCCCTGCCCTACTACCGAAAGATGATGGACGCCAGCGGGCTGGGCTCCGAGCTCGAAGAGGAACGCGTCGGCGAACGCGTGCTGGATGAGCTCTCGGGGATCGGGGATGCTGAACGCGTCCGGGAAGGGATCGCTCGCTACCGCGACGCCGGCGTCACGCTGGTCGGCGCGGGACCCTTCGGCGGGCACGACGGGGCGGCGGGTTTCGAGGGCACGCTGGAGGCGATCGCCGGGGCTTAAAGGCGCCTCTACAGCTGGGTGAGCGCCTCGTCGATCAGCTTGCGCGAGGTCGCGAACTCTCGGTGTACGGCTGCATCCTCCGCCTTCTCCAGCGTACGCACGAGGGCCTGCCACCGCTCCGGGTCGCGCTCGTGAAGGCCGGACCGCACCTGGCCCATGGTCTGCGTCGCGAAAAGAAGCCCGCCGCCGGGGTTGTCCAGGATGGACTTCGCGATCTCAAGCTGCTCTCGAGCCCAGCCGACGATCTCGTCGCCTGGATGCGTGTCGAGCGGTTTCGGATCGCGGACGTCAACCCCCATGGCGCTGCCTATTTTCCCGCAAGGGCCGTGAGCGATTCGCCAGTGAGCCTGTACACCGTCCACTCCGAGTTCGGTTTCGCGCCGAGTCGTTCGTAGAAGCGTATGGCGTCCACGTTCCAGTCCAGCACGGCCCACTCCATGCGCCCGCACCCGCGCTCGACCGCGATCTGGGCCAGTCGCTGGAGGAGAGCCTGGCCGATGCCGTGACTGCGGTGCTCCGGCTTGACGAAGAGGTCCTCGAGATAGAGGCCGGGCTGGGCCAGGAACGTCGAAAAGTTGTGAAAGAACAGCGCGAAGCCCGCGGCCTCGCCGGCGTGCTCCGCGATCAGGGTTTCCGCGTACGGCCGCTCGCCGAACAGCGCGTTCCTGACCTTCTCGTCAGTCGCCCTGACCTCGTGCTCGAGCTTCTCATACACCGAGAGCGCTCGGATGAGCTCCGTGATCAGCGGTACGTCCGCGGGCTCGGCGAACCGGATATGGATTGTCACGTTGGCCGGTCGCGCAAACGAAACACGAAACGCATCGCGCCCTGGGACTCGGAAAAGCTCGCGATCTTATTGTCGACCAGCCCGGCGGCCAGCCCGGCGTTGATGAGGTCGGTGTCCTTGAGCTCGCCGCGGCCGCCCTTGAGACGGATCACCCAGATCGCGCCGTTGGGCTCGATCCACGTTTTCATCTGCTTGAGGCGGGCGAGGTCGCTCCGCTTGCCGGCGGACAGGAAAACCAGGTCGCACGGGGTACGCGGCCTACCCTGGACGATGTCGGTCGTGCGCTCGCGCAACAGCTTCACGAACCACGCATCGTCGACGTCGACCAGCGCGACTTTGGCGCCAGGTTTGACGCCGAGCTTGTCAAGGAGTGGTCTTGTCGTTTCCGCCACGGACGGCTCCGAACACGATCACCCCCAGGAGCCAGGCCCCGTATGCACCTGCCACGGCAAGCGCGATCAGGGGAATCGGGTTGCCGACACGACTGGAGAGAAGACTGCCGAGGCCGACCATGGCCCCAAAGACGACCGCGCCGCATACGCCTCCGGCCACAGCACCGACGAGCGCCGCGGTGGGACTTGGTTTCAGACCTCGATCACCTGCAGGTCTTTGACGGCGCCTGGCACGCTGCCCGAGTACACGTGGTTGAAGAAGAAACGGGTGTCCGGGTGCCGCTTCCTCAACTTCGCAGCCGCCTCCCAGCTCATGTGGCTGAAGACGTCACCGGGTCCGGTCGCCTCGACGATCGCGACATCCGCTCCCTTCACCAGCCTATCCAGCGGCGCAGTCGATTCAGTGTCGCCGGAGTAGGCGACGATCTTGCCGTTGACATGAATGCGGTAGCCGGTGCTGCCCATCGTCCCGTGGTCGAGCTTGACGGTCTCGTACTTCACGCCGGCCACAGTGCCCGAGGCCCTCGCGGCGACGTACTTCACCTTGAACTGCGGGCGCATGACGCGGATCCAGTCGGGGCCCCAGCTGACCTCCCACAGCTTCTCCAGGTGCTCCCGGACGCCGGTTGGCCCGACGAAGGTGAGCGGCCGGCGGTCGACGAAGACCCGATGCAGGACGAAGGGCGGCAGGCCCAGCGTGTGGTCGCCATGAAAGTGGGTCACGAAGACGACTTCGATGTTGCCCGGGTCGACGCCCAGGCGGTGCATGTGGGGGAGGAGCGGCGCGCCGCCGTCAAGCAGCACACGACCGTCGACGACCACCGCCCCGTTGTAGCGGTCCAGCGAAAACGCCGCGCCGCTACCGAGGAACGCGAGCTTTACGCGATGGTCACCGCTGGGTTGAGATAGACGTCCTGGATTGCGTGTAGTAATTCGACACCCTCCTTCATCGGTCGCTGGAACGACTTCCGGCCGCTGATCAGACCCATGCCTCCCGCGCGCTTGTTGATCACAGCGGTGCGGACAGCCTCTTTCAGGTCCGACGCCCCTTTGCTCTCGCCCCCCGAGTTGATCAGACCCGCCCTCCCCATGTAGTTGTTGATCACCTGGTAACGGCAGAGATCGATCGGGTGGTCGCTTGACAGCTTGTCGTACACGCCGGGAGCCGTCTTTCCGAAGCCGATGACCTCGAAGCCGCGGTTTGTGTCGGGCAGCTTCTGCTTGATGATGTCCGCCTCGATGGTGACGCCGATGTGGTTGGCCTGGCCGGTGAGGTCGGCCGCCGTTTCGTAGTTGCGGCCGTCCTTCTTGAAGGCGTTGTTCCGCACGTAGCACCAGAGAACGGTCGCCATGCCGAGCTCGTGCGCCTGGTGGAACGCGGTGGCCACCTCCTGGATCTGGCGGTCGGACTCGGGGGAGCCGAAGTAAATGGTCGCGCCCACCGCGACCGCCCCCATCTCCCACGCCTCCTTGACCGTCCCGAAGAGGATCTGGTCGTAGTGGTTGGGGTAGGTCAGGAGCTCGTTGTGGTTGAGCTTGCAGATGAAGGGGATCCGGTGGGCATAGCGCCGGGCGACCGAGCCGAGAACGCCGAAGGTCGAAGCGACGGCGTTGCAGCCCCCCTCGACGGCGAGCTCGACGATCTTGCCGCCATCGAAGTAGATCGGGTTGGGAGCGAATGAAGCCCCCGCGGTGTGCTCGATTCCCTGGTCGACGGGAAGGATCGAAAGGTAGCCCGTGCCGGCCAGCCGGCCGTGGTCGAGAAGCGATTCGATGCTGCGCAAAACCCGCGTCGGGCGATCGCTGTCCTTCCAGACCCGCTCGACGAAGTCGCCTCCAGGCAGGTGGAGCTGCTCCTTGGAGACGGTCTCGCACTTGTGCTCGAGGAGATCCCGGGCGTCCGCCCCCAACACTTCTTCAATCTTCTCTACAGATCCTTTGGTAACAGTTGCCATCATCTCCTCTTACACATTTGATTAGCGTGCCCTGCAAGTTCGAATTTAGCCATCCGTCACTCTATAGTGCGCCGATATGACGCAGCGAGCGAGCGATCTTCTGGCTGAGGTCGCCGACCGCCTCTCCGCCGATGCGACCGAGAGCGCGGTCGTAGCCGCGGAGGCCGTCACCGCCATCGAGCCGGAGCTGCTCCGGGGGTACAAAGACGGCTCCCAGGCGGAGCTGGTCACCATGTCGACCAATTTCCTCCGGGCCCTGTTTCGCTCGCTCCGGCCGGACGCGAACCTGCCGTGGCCGGATTACTACACGCAGGCCCGGGAGTATGCCCGGCGCTACGCCGAAAAGGGCGTGCCACTCGAATCGCTGATCGAGGGCCTGGCGGTGTTCCGGCGGACCGTCGCCACCCGCGTCACCGAAGAGGTGGGCGTAAGCCCGTATGCGGACGAGGTGCTTCTGCTCGCCCAAAGCAGGCTTGGCGACATCGTCGAGCACATGAACTCGAGCTTCATCCGTGGCTACCTGGACTTCACCGAGAGTAAGCACCGCGCTCGGCAGAGCGAGCTGCACGGGCTGTACCACATCGCGAGTGCCCTCGGCCGCTCGCTCGACATCAACGAGATCGCCGAGGTCGGGCTGCGGGAGACCCTCAAGGTGCTCGCGCTCCAGGCCGGCGCGGTCTGGGTCCGCGAAGGCGCGCGGCTCAAGCTTGCCAAGACCATCGGCATGCAGCCGGGTGAGGAGGAGGAGTTCTCGGAGTCGGGCCGCTCCGGGCAGAGTCGGGTCGTCGAGGTGTCGTCGGGCCCAGCCGAGTCGCGCGTCGACCGCATCGCCGGCGAGTGGAGCGCGATCCGCGCCGAGCTGCGCACCAAGGGCGTCCTGCTGGGCGCGATGACGGTCGCCACCCGGCTTCCGCGGACCTTCGAACCGTCAGACCTCGAGTTTGTCGCCGCCGTCGCCGACCAGATCGCGGTCGCCCTGGACCGCGCGCGCCAGCACACCAAGGAGGCCCGCACCGATTACCTAACCGGCCTCGCCAACCGGCCGGAGTTCGAGCGCGCGATTGACCGTGCGGTGGCGTCGGCCGACCGCCACAAGCGCCGCCTGGCGCTGATGATGATCGACCTCGACAACCTCAAGGACATCAACGACACCTACGGGCACCACGTGGGTGACGAAGCCATCCGCGTGCTCGCCGCGGAGCTGCAGCGCGCCGTTCGTGCCACCGACACGTGCGGCCGACTCGGTGGTGACGAGTTCGGCGTCGCCATGCCCGACGCGGACGAACGCGACGCGCGCGAGGTCGGCATCCGAGTCCGCGAGGCGCTCGATCACCTGAACCGAACCGCCAAGCTCCCGGTCCCCGTCGAGTTCAGCATCGGGATCACGGCCTGGCGACAGGGTCTCGACTGGCAGGCCATGTACCAGTCCGCCGACAAGGCGCTGTACGTCGACAAGCGCCGACGCCACGCGGCCAAGAAGAGGCTTGGCGAAGCTCGAGACTGAGCTGAAGGCCCCGGCCGGCAGGGTCCTCGACGCCTCCTTCTTCGAGCGGGACACGCGCCAGGTGGCGCGCGAGCTGCTCGACAAGGTGCTGGTGCGGGAGTTCGACGGCCAGGTGCTATGGGGCAGGCTCGTCGAGGTCGAGGCCTACCTGGGCCCCGACGACCTCGCCGCGCATTCCAGGGGCGGACGGCGCACGGCGCGGACCGAGGTCATGTTCGGCGCTCCCGGCCACGCCTACGTGTACTTCACGTACGGCATGCACTGGTGCCTCAACTTCGTGACTCGCGAGGCGGGCGTGCCGCAGGCCGTCCTCGTCCGGGCGCTCGAGCCGGGTCCGGGCGTAGGCAGGTGCAGCGGTCCAGGCCTGGTGACGCGCTCGCTACACATCGACCGCGCGCTCAATGGCGCGGCGCTGCGGCCGCCCGACCTCTATGTCGTAAACGACGGGGCGCCCCAACGGCGGGTCTTCGTCACGCCGCGCGTCGGCGTCCAGGGCACCGGCCGCTGGGAGAAGCGGCTCTTGCGCTACGCCGTCGACTCTCCGGCTCTATCCCGGCCAGTCAGGAGGAAAAGGATCCGGGCGCTCTAGCTTTTCCCAGTCGGCGCGCGGCGGGGCGAACACGTCGACCGCCGTGCATCCATCGGGTCCAGCGACCGCGTCGTGCGGCGTGTTGCTCGGGATGACATAGGTGTCACCTGGTCTCAGGTCGCGTTTCTCGCCGCCGATGGTGAAGGTCATCGATCCCTGCAAGATGAAACCGAGCTGCTCGTTCTCGTGTCGGTGCTCCGAGACGACGGCGTTTGGCGCGAGGTCGACGATCGCAAGCGACATCCGTTGGCCCTGGACGACACGGGCGTGAATGCCTTCGAACAGCCTGTAGGGGCGGAGGTCTCCGAGCGGCGCGAACGTCTGCGTCGTGCTCACTCGACTACTCGGTCGATGATGGTTGCGGTGCCGATACCGCCGCCGCAGCACATCGTCTCCAATCCGTAGCGCAGGTCCCGACGCTCGAGCTCATAGAGCAGGCGGTTCATGAGAATCGCGCCCGACGCGCCGAGCGGGTGGCCGAGCGCGATGGCTCCGCCGTTGACGTTGGTCTTCGTGAGGTCGGCGCCCGTCTCCTTCTGCCACGCGAGGACGACCGAGGCAAACGCCTCGTTCACTTCGAAGAGGTCGATGTCCTCGAGCGTCAGGCCCGCGCGCTTCAGCACCGCGGCGGTGCCCGGGATGGGTCCTTCGAGCATGAGCACCGGGTCGGTGCCGACCACGGCCTGCGCGCGGATGCGCGCTCGGGGCTTGATGCCCAGCTCCTTCGCCTTCTCGAGCGACATCAGCATCACCGCGGCGGCTCCGTCCGAGATCTGGCTCGAGTTGCCTGCCGTGATGGTGTGCTCGGGGTTGAAAGCCGGCTGCAGCGCGGAGGTCGCCTCGTAGTTGGCGTTGGCACGGATCCCTTCGTCGCGCGAGAAGATCTCGGTCTGCCCATTGGAAATCTCAACTGGAAGGATCTGGGACTTGAAGTGACCGTTCTCGGTCGCGTTGTGCGCACGGTGGTGACTTTCAACGCTGAACTCGTCCATCGCCTTGCGCGAGATCCCGTACTTGCGCGCCATCAACTCCGCGGAGATGCCCTGCGGGACGAGGTCGTAAAGCTCCATGAGCTCGGGCGGGAACGGCGTCCCGGGTGAGACTGCGTTGGCGCCCATCGGCACTCGCGTCATCGACTCCACACCGCCCGCGATCGTCACGTCGCACACGCCGGCCTGGATGAGGTTGGCGGCAAAGTGCAGCGCTTGCTGGCTGGATCCGCACTGCCGATCGACGGTCGTCGCCGGCGTCGTCACGGGAAAGCCTGCCGTCAGCCACGCGTTGCGTCCGACGTTGATCCCTTGCTCCCCGGTCTGAGTCACACAGCCGAAGACGACATCGTTGACCTGCTCAGGCTTGATGCCCGCGCGCTTGACGACCTCCTTGAGGACAAGTGACCCGAGGACGACAGGATGTGTGTCCTTGAGCTTTCCGTTGCGACGACCGATCGGCGTCCTGACTGCTTCGACGATGACGGCTTCGCGCATGGGTCAGCGCCCTCCTTTAACGAGTCTCATATCGCCGTGTCAAGCCACCAACTTTTGCCTGGCGATGCGATTTTTTTCATTGTTGACGTGCCCTTAGGCTCCTGCTAATTTTCGCGTCGCCCCAAGCGGCTGAGTACGGTAAACCTGAGGATACCGAACGTCGAGTAGGTGGAAGGTCCGGGGCAACCCGGGATGGAAACCGAAAAACGCATAGGGGACTTCAGGGTAAACAGGAAGGTCTCTTGGGGCATTACTTTT
>DASXSD010000098.1:0-5534 GCA_036506195.1 Candidatus Dormiibacterota bacterium | reverse complement strand
GGACACCGAAGATGCGGGAGCACCTGCTCGCCTTTGGGCTCCTGAAGAAGCCTCTCAGCCAGCAGGAGCGGCGACACGTCAGAATCCGTGGCGGCCCGGCGTCACGTGTCGGCCCAAGCCTCGATCAGCACGTCGGCACGGATCGGCCTCTGCCGCGGGTCGATGACGTCCCGGGAGAGCTGCGGCCCGCGGAGGAGAGACTCGGGGTGGCGAGGACTTCGCACTGCTATGACCGCAAGACCCCTATATGACCAGGTCTGGTCGCAGCCCGTCCAAGTGGTTGCGAAGTCCTACGGCGTCTCCGGCGTAGCACTCGCGAAGACTTGCCGTAAGCTGCAGATCCCCGTTCCGCCACGAGGCTATTGGGCGCGGATCCGGAACGGCCAGAAGGTGAGAAGGCCGCCCTTGCCAGAGGTGAGATGAGGCAACCAGGACGAACGACGTCGGAGTCTCGAGTGCGCGTAGTCACGCGACGGAAGGCAATCGCCTTGGATCCGATTCCATGCGGAGCGGGAAGAGCTCACGTTCCCTTGCAGGATCTCCTCGACGTCGCGCCGTGTGCGATCTGCCCGACGATCACCGACACGGGATGCGCATCCCACGGATACACGCACGGCCCCCATGATCCTCGTTGGGAGCAACTTCCTGGGTAATTCCTGGGTGCAGTCGGAGTTTTAGCGTGCTTCGTAAATAAACCAGATGCGCGCCTGCCGATTAGGGTCTCCAGCGTGAGGGCGAATACGAACGTACCCACGAGCACGAGCAGGGTGCCGCCACCGCATACTCCTCGAATCCGGCCAGCGTTTGCAAGACTTGTTCAGCACCCAACGCCGGGGTACTCCTTCGGCCGAGCGGTTGCGATGATCCAGACAACATCAGGGTCCTGGGCGCGGCCCCGCCACGCGGCCATGCGAAGTCCGGCGCGACGCATAGGTTCAGGTGTGGAGCAAGTCCTGAAGAGTCTCGAGCACTCGCTCGATCGGCGGCTCCGGAAATGTGTCCACACGCACCACGCCTGGCTCCCCTTCAGGCGCTTCATAGCGCGCACGGTGCTCCCGAAGCAACTGGGGGCGCCCATCCGAGACGTCGTCGGAGCCGGCAGCGCGGCGGGCAAGGCGTTCGGCGATGGCGCCGTCCGCCGTCTCGCACCAGAGCGTGGCGTGCGCCAGGCCAAGGCGCTGGGCCACGCCTCGGGCTTCCGCGCGCTCGGCCGCCTTCGAGAAGCTTCCGTCTACAATGACGGTCCACCCGGCGCCGAGCACCTCAGCGGCAAGCCGGAGGGCCTTCGCATAGGTGCGGTTGCTCATGTCAGATGTGTACAGGCCCTCCTCGAAGAGGGTGGTGGCTCGTTCGTGGATGCCGACCCCTCCCAGGCGCTTCCGGACGGCATCTGTACGGATCACGACGGCGCCGAGCCGGGCGGCGACAGCCCGTGCGACTGTACTCTTTCCGGAGCCCATGACCCCCGAGGTGATCAGCAGGTGGGCGGGCTTACGCGGCTCCGTGAAGCGCCCAGCGAGTGCGAAGAGCGCTCGCACGGTCGCGACGAGCTCGGGCCGCTCAAACAGATTGAAGGCGAGCACCTTGGCGCGGACGAGAGCACGGTAAGCTCGGTAGAAGTCGAGCAGCGGCACGACCCCGTAGTCGCCCGTCTCCTCAACATAGGCGTTGATGAACTCGACGGCCAGCTCCGAGGCGCCCAAGCGCTGCAGGTCCATCGCGAGGAAGGCGATCTCCCCGGCCGTGTCCCCGAATCGGAAGCGCTCATTGAACTCGATGCAGTCGAAGATCTGGATCGGCTCGATGCAACAGATGTGCTGCGCCTGCAGATCGCCATGGCAGTCACGGATCCGGCCCTCGGCGATCCTCGCCCCGAGGCGAGAGGCCTCGCGCGTCAAGAAGTCATCCACGTAGGCCCGCAGCAACAGCCGTTGCTCGGGGAGCCAGAGATCTGCGGGAGTCTCGGCGGTCTGCGTGAAGCATTCGTCCCAGTTCTTACGAATCGTCTCGACCGTCCCCTTCTGGTCGATCCGCTCGCCAGTGCCCGCGCGGGCGTGGAAGCGCGCCACGGTCGCTGCGACGGCGCGCACTTGCGCGGGCTCGGCTCGGCCCGCTACCACGAGCTGCTCGAGCATGCGCTCGGCGGGCAGCCGGCGCATCTCCACAGCCACCTCGACGGTTGGGCCGGGGCCGCCGATCCGGATGCGAGGACGGGAGCCTTTGAGCGCGACCACCCCGAGGTAGGTATCCGGAGCGAGCCGCCGATTGAGGCGCACCTCCTCCTGGCAGAAATGACTACGCTGACGGAGCGTTCTGAAATCCAGGAACCCCAAGTGGACCGGCTTCTTGACCTTGTACACACGTTCCCCCGCCAGGAACACCCACGAGATGTGGGTTTCCACCAGCTCCACACGGTCGACTTGGTGCGGGTAGACGGCCGGCTCGCGAAGAGCCGCGACCAGCCACGGCCTCGATCTCGGCATTACGGTGCCCAAGGCTTGGTTGGCGTACCCGATACCGCGGTCGGCCGGTAGCAGACGGGCACCCGGTAGCCGTGGTCGGCCGTGTTGAGCGCGAGGTACTGCCACATCACGGCGAGCCCGATCAGTCCGTCGTCCGCGATGGCGCAAGCGCCTGTCGTCATGGCCACTGCTCTACGTCAGCCGCTCACGCCGACGACGGATGACCTGGAGGCGGCCTAACTGCCCTGAGCTCAAAGAACTCGGAGCGTCTTGAGCAGCGCCTTTGCCGCGACGAGGTCGGTGGTGTCGAATCCCTCGGTGAAGCGCCCGTAGACCGCGGCCAACAAGTTCCCCGCCTGGCTCGTCTTGCGCTGTCGGTGCCGAAGCCGTGCGAGGCTCATCGCCGCCCGGAGCTCCCAGGCCAGCGCTCCCTGGTGGCGGGCGAGCTCCAGCGACTGCTGGAAGTAATCCTCCGCAGCCACTGCAGCGTCGCGCGGCGCG
The DNA here is from genome assembly GCA_036506195.1 of Candidatus Dormiibacterota bacterium. Lineage (GTDB taxonomy): Bacteria > Chloroflexota > Dormibacteria > Dormibacterales > Dormibacteraceae > 40CM-4-65-16. The sequence continues at coordinate 2,571 of DASXSD010000098.1, read as the reverse complement.
AGCATGAGGACGAGCTCGCCCTTGATTCGTATTAGCTCGGCGAGGATCCAGCCCTCCTCGGCCTCTTCCGTTCGTGCGAGGGCCTCGTCGAGCACGGCGGCGGCCTGGACCGCCTCGCCGGCACCGGCGAGACCTTCGGCCAGCGCGGCGAGAAACGCCGTGTAGTACTGGGCGAACCGCGCAGTGCGGAGCTCGGCGACGGCGGCGCTGAGCATCGGCACGCCGACGTCGAACTGGTCGCGCTTGATGAGCACCATGCCTTCGAAGCAGCGACCATACGTCAGCCACACGTCGGCGCCGTGGCGCCCAGCGTAATGGCTCAGCATCGCGGCGTAGCGATCCGCCGCGGCAAGATCGCCGTTGGCGATCGCCAGCGGGCATGCCGCCGCACCCAGCAGATTGCACAGCGACAGCCCGTGCTGGATCGCGAGCGCATCGTCGACAGCGCCCTGGACGGTTCGCATCGCTTGGTCGGCCAATCCCTGGAGCCAGAGGACACGCGACAAGGTCATGCGAGCGCCGACTCGCTGGTCGGATCGAAACCGGATGACGTCCGACCGGTTCGGCGGGCGGACATAGCGCTCGAGCATGCGTTCGAAGTGGCCGCGTGCCCGTGTCTGCTCTCCGAGGAAGTAGAACGCGGTTCCGAGCAATCGCTCGCCGATGAGTGCATCGGAGGGGTCGCCCGCCTTCGTCGCCACCGTGGCGAACCTCTCCGCGAACTTGAGGGCCTGACGAAACTTCCCGTTGTTGATGTGACCTGCCCAGAGTCCCCACAAGGCGCGTAGCTGATAGTCGGTGTCCTCGAGCGTCTCCGCCAGCTGCAGCGCGGTGGCCCACGCTGCGCCTGTTTCGCGCGCAGGTCCCGTGGTGTACATGAGCGACCAGCCGAGCGCGGCCTGTAGCTGGAGCTCACGACGGGGATCGCGATCCGACATCGCCGACAGTATCGACAGCGAACGCTCGACACGGGCACGACACTCGCCGAGCTGTGAGAGCTGGAACCAGAGCGGCACCGCGGCGATCGTGAGCGCAACACCGAGGGCCGCGTCGCCCTCGGGAGCGAACGCCCAGTCGAGTGCCGCGCGCAGGTTATCGAGCTGGGGCCGGAACGTGGCGAGCCATTCGCCCGGAGGCTGCGCCCGCCACTCAGTGTCGGCGCGCTGAAAGAGATCGCGGTAATACTCGGCGTGGCGCCGCCTGAAGCGCCCGACCTCACCGCTCTCGGTGAGCTTCTCCCCGGCGTACGCGCGCGTCGTCTCGAGCAGGCGATACCCCGTGACGGCGCCGCTGACATCGACCGCGATGAGCGACTTGGCAACCAGGTTCGCGACGCCCTCGACGATGTCGCCGTCGGCGAGCTCCTGGCTCGCCGCGATCGACGTGGCAGCGTGGAGCGAGAAGCTTCCCGCCAGGACCGACAGACGCCGCAAGAGGGCGCGCTCGGAATCCGAGAGGAGATCGTGACTCCAGTCGAGTGTCGCGCGCAGCGTCTGTTGGCGCGGAAGCGCGGTGCGGCTGCCACTGGTGAGGAGGCGGAAGCGATCATCGAGCCGCGACGCCACCCCTTCGATGCCGAGTGCCGCGATCCGCGCGGCCGCGAGCTCGATCGCAAGCGGGATTCCGTCCAGACGGCGGCAGATCGACGCCACCGCCGCCGCGTGCGGCCGGTCGAGCACGAACCGTGGCTCGGCCGCCTGGGCGCGCGTCACGAAGAGCTTGACCGCCCCGTAGAGCCGCACGTCGCCCACGTCCACGATGTCTTCGTCCGGGACGTCGAGCGATGGCACACGGTAGACGGACTCCGCGACCGCGCGGAGCGGCTCACGGCTGGTGGCGATGACGCACACGCCGGGACTCGCGCGCAGCAGCGCCTCGGCCATGTGCGCGGCCGCTTCGATCATGTGCTCGCAGTTGTCCAGCACGACGAGGACCTGCCGGCCGGCGAGCGCCTCCGCCACCCGCTCACCCGAGCTCATGCCGCCGCCGGGCGCGAGCCTGAGCGCACTGGCAACTGTGTCTGGAACGAGCTGCGGATCGGTCAGAGGTGCCAGCTCGGCCAGCCCGACGCCGTCGGCAAAGTTCGGCACGAGCCGCCGCGCGACCTCGAGCGCCAGCCGGGTCTTTCCGATGCCTCCGGCGCCGGCTAGGGTCACGAGCCGATGACTCGTGACGAGAGCGACGACCTCACGCACGGATGCATCACGGCCGATGAGCTCGGACACGGGCTCGGGCAGGCTCGACGCCGGGGGTGGCACCGCGCGATCCGCGGCGGAGCGGATCCTCCCGGTGAATTGATAACCGCGTCCTGCGACCGTGCGAATCAGATCACGGTCTACGCCGAACGCCTTGCGAAGCGCGGAGATGTGGGCCTGGAGGTTGTTTTCTTCGACGACCCGATCCGGCCAGACCCGTCGCATCAGCTCATCTTTGTCGATGACCCTGCCACCGCCGTCGATCAGGACGAGCAGGGCGTCGAAGGCGCGACTCCCGATCGCGATCGATGCCCCGCCGGCAATGAGCTCGCGGCGATGGGGTACCACCTTGAAGCGACCGAATTCCAAGGCCGCT